>CAZEHA010000004.1:0-101321 GCA_964511665.1 uncultured Bacteroidales bacterium | reverse complement strand
GAAGTTTTTTTGCTGAAGAATATCGAGGTGTGATAATTAAATAAAAACCTTTACGTAGATTTATTATTTCTCCTTTATCTGATAATCTAAGGAGTTCGAATTTTAAAGAATTACTACTACCTGTGGTTGCTTGAGCAACCTCATCCAATGAAAATGAGTAGCTTTCTATTGATAACAGATATTTTATATACTCTTTAGCATTCATGTTTAGAAAATATTTTACAAAAGTATCAAATAAATTTACTAATCTCAATTTATTACTAAGTAATTTTTTGTGAGATAGCAAAAAAACAATTCTTTTACATTTTCGGAATTGGGTTAGTGAGCAGTATTTTTTAAATGTGTTGTTTGTGGGTTGGCAATTGCGTACTCATAGCGTTAAACATAACTTACTCTTTTTTCAGCTCACTCGCACTGGCACATTCACACTGATTTTGTTTCGATGCAGCAAACAACGATATATAGATTTGATTTTCTATTTTTGCCAAAAACTGATGCACATGAACCACATAAGCTTTAACCTTTTCGGAATTTTTGTAAACGATTTGGACACTATGGTTAATTTCTATCATAAGGTGATTGGTGTTGATATTGAATGGGATGGCGAAGGGCCCTATGCCGAATTTAAACACGAAGGAATCAGGTTTGCCATGTACGAACGCCGCATGTTGCCCGAATTACTGGGGCTCACGCCATCGTATCCGCAGGGAATCAACGGAAGCTTCGAACTGGCCTTAAATGTGGGGGCACCCGAAAATGTGGATGTGTTTTTCGAAAAGGCCACGGCTATGGGTAGTAAAGCCATTTATGCTCCCCGCAACGAAGCCTGGAAAATGCGATCGGCTATGATAGCCGATCCTGAGGGTAATCTTATTGAAATTGCCTCCGATTTTTGGGAATAAAAAAACCGCTGCATTGCACAGCGGTTTTACTAGCGATAATTCATTTTTTAGTCGATAAGTACTTTTGCACTGTGTTGTTGCAGGTTTGTACTCACCCGAACCATATACATACCGGGAGCCAGACCCGACACATCGATTACGGTTTGTTTTGTTGAAAGCAGCTTGGCTCCATGCGCAGTGTAAAGCTCAACAGCCATCAGGCGTTCGTTGTTTGGAACCGAAATTACAATGCGATTGTTGTATTCCGAAACCAAAATACTGTTGCCGGTGTTATTCGCTTGGGTATCGATACCAATGGCATCGGCAGTAACGAAGGTCCACACATCGCCGGTGGTTGTTCCGCAGTTGTTTTTAGCATCGATGCGCCAGAAGTATTGTGTTTCGTAATCGAGCACCGGCAACACAAAGCTTGTTCCCGGAATATTGGCCTGATAGCTACCCGGCTCGTATGTTCCGAAATATACGTCGTACGAAGTGGTGTTGCCTCCCGACAGCCAGGCCAGATTGGTGTTTACCGACACCTGAGTTTGATTGTGGGCAGGAGCTGGGTTCACCGCTTTTAATGCCACCGGAAGTGTGGTAAGGCTAATAGCAGTACGGCTCAAGCTGGTACATCCTTCGGTGTTGGGTATTCTCGATTCTGCATAGTAAGTGCCGGGTGTTTCGCAGGGGTAGGTAAAACTTGCTTCAAGCAAAAGGTTTCCGCCTTCGGGTGCATCGTACCAGTCGACAACATAGCTGCCGTTGGTGTTCACCATAAGGTATTGCGGTAAGAGGTTTTCGCAAACTTCAACATCGCCCTGGCTAACCGGAGCCGGTGGAATTGTGTTGATTATGAAGCTGCTGTAAACGGGTATACTCCATCCGCAGCATCGCTCTTTAACCCGATAGCTTACATGATAGGTTCCGGCTTCGAGTGAACCGATATTAAACTGAGGTGCTGCCAGATTGCTGCTTAATAGTGGATTGGTCGAACTTGATTCGAAAATAAGCCACTCGTATTCGTATTCGTTACTCCAGGTTTCGGCCGAGACACTCAGTGTGCTTGTTTCCGAAGCGCAGAACGACAATTCGGAAAGTGTAATTACGGGCAGAGGACGGTTTACGGCATCGGTTATAATGAAACCCGGATAGTTTAATGGCGAGGTGAGGTTGAAGCGTGCATCGGGTTGTGAGGCATATACTTTTGCGTTTGCCGAACTGTTGTTATACGAGGTCTGTGTCGGATTTATGTCGTTTACAAATTGTAATCCGTCGGGCAGGTACCAAGCATTCGATGCTTTATTGATTTGTATTTCGGAGTTATTACAAAGCTTATAGGTCTCGTGATGCACACTAACAATGGGATGTGTAGGTATTACACTGTTTTGATTCGATGCCACACCATCGATAACTACTTCGTAAGCCAGGCCGTTACCACCATCTCGACCACGTCCACCATTACCGCCATTTCCACCGGTACCGCCATCGCCACCGCCTTTGTTCGATCCACACCAGAAACTACTGTTTAGCGATCCGGTGGCCCCGGTTTCACTGGTTTCACCCGCTTCACCTGCCCCGCCATCGCCACCCATTCCATAATTGCCATGTGTGGTGTTCACATAATCGAAATTGTAATCGCCATCGGGTAAATACATCCACACGGCAAACGAACCGCCACCACCAAAACCTCCGGTTCCTGCATTACCACCGCGTCCACCGCGTCCACCCGCACCACCTGCACGGGCAGCACACAGTATGTCGGTATATCCGCTACCGCCGCCACCACCGCCGCCGCCACCACCGGCACCGGCAGTTCCGTCTTCCGATTGACCTAAGGGCATAAAATACAGACCTGCAGTAAGCGATATTACGGGTCGGTCGCCGGCAGCATATCCATCGCCATGCTCGCCTGTTTCGCCGGGAGCTCCATTATCGGCGCGGCAATCGCTGGGGCAACCTGCACCACCATTGCCACCTGCACCACCTGCGAGTTCACCTGCATCATCACCCGGTAGCCCGGGCAATCCAACATTGTTGCCTGCAGGAGCACCTGCACCACCCAAGCCGAAGGTGCCACCCTGAATGGTGGTTTCTCCGGCCATACCACTGCTTGCATTTCCGCTGGTAATATTGCAACGAGTAATTGCAAATTCGCCGGAGTTAAAAATCCATAATGCATAATTTGAACTACCGCGTCCATCGGCAGCCAATCCGGTTACATCGTCGGTAGTTATGGTGCAATCCTGAATTGTCCAAAAGTGTTTTTTGTCTGATTTTATACCTATCAGGTGCCGTATATGTTCGTCTTCTTCCACAACAGTCGGGTTTGTTCCTTCGGTATTTTCAACATAATGAATGTGTGTAACGGCATTGCTCGATTTTGTCCAGTTAACACCATTTACCACGTATCCACCATCGATAATTACCCCATCGAGCATATTTGTTGAGTGATTTTCGTTGTATGTTCCTTCGGCCATTTTAATATGTTTCCGTGTGTCGGTAACCATGCTCATGGCTTTATACAGAGTTTTTATAGGAAAATCGGGTGATGCATTGTAGCTGTCGTGACCCAGCGGCGACACATAAATTACATCGCAGCCGCCATACAACGATTCGTTAACAATAGCCTGTACGCAATCGGTAGTGTTGCAGTTGCCTGTGGCTCTTAGTGAATAATAGGCCGGAAGTTGCTGCGGTTGAACGTTGATTTCGTTACCCGTGCCGAGTAGCACACCTGTTTCGCAGTCACCTTCAAACCATTCCCATTCGGCACCCCATCCCAGATGACCGCCATCGGGAAATAGCACCGTTGATTCACCCAATACCAGTATTAGCGATTGCGATGCAATGCCATCGGCAGCAAGCGAAATTTCGGCCACTTCAACGGTAACCGCGATACGCTCGTAGCTTACACACTCGTTGACATCGAAACTTTCGACCCAATAGGTAGTTGTAGTTTCGGGAAACACCTCATAAAGTTCGCCACTGTTCAGTGTAACCAGCAATTCGCCGCCGGTTTCTTCGCTCCACCACCTGATAGAGTTTCCGGGGCTGTTTGCTTTTATGTTGCTCGATGCTCCGGGGCAAATAATGGGAGGATCTGCCGATATATTAATCGGATTTTCGGGAACAGGATTTACAATTACCATAATCTCATCGCTTACACTGCATTCACCAAAAATGGCCGTTATTGTGTAGGTTTGTGTTGATACAGGTGAAGCTATGGGGTTTAAAATAGTATTCTCATTAAGACTCTCAGAGGGTGACCACACAATTTCGCCCTGACCTGCAATATTTTTTGTCAGCAGAATATTATCGATATACCAGTAATCGACATTGTAAGAATCGCCATCGAAAACAAATGCTACGTAAAACGACTGGCCATCGAGTACACTTAAATTTACGTTTACCTGAGTTGCCGACACATCAGCTCCCGGATTTATCAACGTCCAGCGGTTTGTCCATGTGTTTCCGTCGGGCGAGGTTTGCATGCGTAGGGTATAATTCCCACTGAAATGGTCGAGATTGTGCCTGAACGATAAATTCAAACCGGTGGCGTTTTCGGTATTGATTAACGGAGTTCTTACCCTGAATACAGCTGTTTCATTCGGGGTCCAGTTAAAGCGCAGTTCAGGCGAAACACCGCCCGCATTACTTGATGAATTTGCACCCCAATTGGTATGTGTTCTTGTCCAACCTGCGGGTATTGCCCCATCGCTTATCGTACCGAAGTTTTCGGAAAATACCACCGGATCGTTGGGCGGCCACACTACCGATGCTTGCAGTTGCACCGATTCGTATTGGCAGATGCTTACATTGTCGCCGGCAAACAAATCGGAGGGCAATGGTTTAATAAGAATGTCGGATGTTGTAAATACCTGATTGCTGTGCCATTGTTTTTAACGCTTACTGTTACTTCGCGGGTTTCGCCGGTGCACCATTCATTGCTTCCGTAATCAACCGATGTAATTATTGCACGGTAAGCCGGTAATTGTGTTGCCACAGTAGAGGCAGACCCTATACCGCAAATATTCGATGGTGTTACGCTGATATTGCCATTGGTTTCGGCTGCGATTGCGGCAATAAGATGTGTTCCCTGCCCCGATTGAATTTCCCAGCCATCGGGCAGTACCCAGTTATAGCTTACATTGTCGACAGGAATAACCGAATATTGCTGTAGGCTTCCTATTTCGGGGCTTACATTTCCGGCTATAGCCGAAGGTATTTCAGGGATATCGGGAATTACCAGAACCGTTGTTTCAACGGCATTGCTCCATTCTCCATCGGCAATGCGATATGAACGTAAATAGTAGGTTCCCGAAACAGTGGCAATGAATTCATCATCGCTGTTTGCCGTGCTTTGTCCGTAGGGCGATGTTTGCCAGTACCATATTTCGCCGGCAGGGGCCACTCCAAGAGGCGAGATGAGTACCTGTGCACACTGGGGTGAATTCGAAATCAGTTCGGCAGGGTCGTCGGGTGTGTTGGCACAGGTTATGCTTGCCGACCAACCAGGTGCAGTGGTTGTATTGTCGGAAGTAAACACAAACGTTAGCGCACCACTGCTGTGCGAAGAAGTTAATGCCGGTGGCAGTGAGCTGCCTCTCCACGAACCTGCAGGGCAGGTGCTTGCATTGGTGCCGGCGCCCAGCCCCGACGACAATAGCGGATAGGTATTGTCGGGGCCATTGTATATAAGTAAGCCGTCGAAATTGTCCTGAATATTAAATGCAGTGAATTCGATACGTATTTTATTACCCGATGTTTCGGGGTAGAAGGTGAAACTGTGATTTTGGTTGTTCCCGTAATCGGCAACAGTCCCTCCACTGTCGTAAAATGCCGCGCTACAGGTGCTTAGATATCCGGTGGATGGAATGTTTATACAGTTTACCTGATAGCTTACCACATTGCTATAGTTTGTTTCGTTGCTTTGCGTACAAAATGTTACAAATCGGTAGTAAATAGTATGTTGAGTGTTGGTAACATACTCTGTTGCATAGGGGTTGGTAGTTTCGTACAGAAGTTGCCAGTTGTCGATGCCATTATCAGAATATTCCCAGGTGTACACCATGCCTTCGGCATAGGTATAATTTTCTGATGAAAGGGTGAAATTGGTATTACTGCAACCCGATGGAGAGCTTGCAATAGCTGTGCCGCTTGTGGGTATGCCATTGCATTCTGGTAAGGTAAAAGTAATAATTATGGTACCACTGGCACCGGCACCTCCGTTTTGGTTCGACGATAAAAATCCACCTTTCCGGCCACCCCCACCCCCGCCACCATAAGCGAATCCAACGTTTCCGCTACCGGCACTGCTGCGACCGTCTCCGCCGTTTCCTCCCAGCATAATTCCTCCCTGTCCAGCAATCATGGCATTGGCATTACCACCGTTTTCGGTAGTGCCCGCACCGCCTCCGCCGGCGCCCGAGTTACCTCCGCTGCCATCGGCACCGTTGCCGCCCGAAAACACAATATCGCCAATACAGTCAGTGTCGACCCCGCCCAGGCCTGCTGTACTGCTATTGTTACCAACACCGCCTCCTCCACTGGCCAGTACTACATTGGCACCGAAAAAGCTTGAACCACCCGAATTTTGTAATGCAGTTAGATTACCTCCAGATCCTCCGGCTCCAACAGTTAAACTATACATTTCTCCGGGTATAACTACAAAGGTTTTTGTGGCATAGGCACCACCACCACCACCACCGCGGCCGGTATTATCGGAGGTTGACCGCCCGCCACCGCCACCGGCACCCCAGCACTCCACTGTAATTTCGGTTATTCCGCCTGGTACCGTGAAACTATAAGTGCCCGGATTCGAATAGGTTAACACCGTTTGTGCATTCAGGCTGAATGCTGCCATAAGCATTATGGCAAATAGCAGAAAGTAAGGTTTTTTCATAGGTATTTGGTTTCTGATTGTTTTTGAAAAAAATTACAGGTTCTTCATAACAGGTTATATTAATTCAACATTTCTGCCCCGCTATCTGACCTTGTCAAATATAATGAAAATTTGTTTTAATGAAACTATGTGGCCTTTGTGGCCAATAACAAGCCTGATAACATCGAAATACATGAAAACAAAACTTTATAATAGCGCGAAATGTAGGTTGACAGATAAAATTTGAACAGAATCGAAGTATTGAATGCAAAGCTCAAAAAACCTGAAACAAATGTCGTAAAACAATGCAATATTTTGTGATAATGTTTATATTGCAGGCAGTAATCAATACATACAAAAATGCCCGATCATCAACTTAACAACGATTACGACATCAATAAACTGGTGCAGCAGACCAAGGAGCGACTTAAAGAGCTTGCCTGCATAAATCAAACAACGGCTATTATAAAAGCCGGAAAACCTATCGACGAAACCTTGCAGCACATTGTTGATATTATGCCGGCAGCATGGCAATATCCCGAGTTTACCTGTGCTCGTATTGTTTATGGAATTCTCGAATACAAATCGAAAAACTTTGCAGTAAGTGAATGGAATCAGGTGCAAACCTATACTACTATCGACAATAAAGGTGGGTCGGTGGAGGTATACTATAGCAAGGAATTTGTTAATATCGACGAAGGTCCTTTTATGTTCGAAGAACGACAGCTTATCAACAATATGACAGGCATGGTGGCAGGTTATCTGAACAGCATTACTGCCCTTAAAATTATTCGTGGCTCAGGGGAACAAGCTGTTTTTGGCGATCCGACCTCGCTAATACCATCGAACCGAAAACTACTGCATAAATTTTTGAACGAAAACAATTATTCGCGAGATATTTATCACGATTTAATGCCCTTTAAAGTGAAAGAAATACTGCTGGTAGGTACACTCTACGATGCATATTCCATTGAGCGCGAAGGGCGTTTTGCCGATCATGTACTTGGAGAGTACCGACAACTTAACTTAACTTATACCCCCCGCATTACCGGTGCTTCTACGCCCGAAGAAGTTTATTCGCAAATACAATCGAAACACTACGATTTAATTATTTTTTTTATTGGTATCGAGAAAAATATTCCAATAGAAATCAGCAAAAAACTGAAAGAAAAATATCCATACATTCCTATATTTTTCTTGTTGAATAACAATAGCGACATTGCCCAGTTTGAAGAAAACAAACCCGAATCGGTCGATCGAATTTTTGTATGGAACGGCGAATCGAGCGTGTTTTTTGCCATGATAAAGAGTGTTGAAGACAAAATCAATGTAAAAAACGACACCCGGGTAGGTTTGGTACGAGTTATTCTGGTAGTAGAAGACTCGGCAAAGTTTTACTCGAAATTGCTGCCCATACTCTATAAGGTGGTAATGGAGCAAACCAAACGCATTATCGACGATGTAAAAGCCGATGAATTATATAAAATATTGCGACTTAGGGCTCGCCCCAAAATATTGCTGGCCAACGACTACGAAGAAGCCGTATCGGTTATTGAATGTTATAAAGACTATCTGCAATGTGTTATCACCGACCTTAAGTATCGTAAAAATGGCGCGTTAACCGATGATGCCGGATACCAACTTATGGCATACATAAAAGACAACTTACTTGATTTACCCATATGTGTGCAGTCGTCTGATATCGAAAGTTCGTTTCAGCGCAGCCATGCTTGCATCAACAAGAATTCAGATAACTACGAAGAACAAATTGTAACATTCATCAATTATTTTGTGGGTTTCGGCAATTTTGTTTTTCGCGACAAAGACGGTCAGCAATTGGCTGTAGCGAGAAATCTGAAGGAATTTGAAAACTATATAAGCATTATAACCGACGATTCATTGATATATCATGCACGGCGAAATCACTTTTCGATGTGGTTGATGGCACGCGGCGAAATCAATCTGGCAAGAGTGCTGAATCCATACAAACTCGAAGATTTTACGTCGGTTGTTGAATTGCGAAAGTTTCTATTGCAGCAAATCAACGATTTTCGCGATGAGGCACAACGTGGCCGCTTGTTGCCCTTTGATGAATCGGTGTTGGTTGATGAAAAAAATGTAGCCCATATTGGTCAGGGAGCAATGGGCGGAAAAGGCCGTGGAGTGGCTTTTATCAATACGCTTATCTATAATTTTGATTTCGATACTCTGGTAGAAAATATCAATATCAAAACCCCCAGAACCGTTATTATATGTGTAGATGTTTTCGATGATTTTATTGAAGAAAACGGACTGAAAGAGTATTATGCACAAGGTATTGAATTTGAAGATTTGCGTAAGGTCTTTAAGGCCGCCCAATTGCCGCGCTATCTTGTAAGGCAGTTGAAAATTATACTTAAGCACTTTAATAAACCTCTGGCTCTCCGTTCTTCCAGCTTGCTCGAAGATTCGCTTTATCAGCCATTCAGCGGTATTTTTGAAACTTATCTTATACCCAACAATCACGAAGAATTTGATGTGAGGTTAGAACAGTGCATGGATGCTATTAAAATGGTATATGCATCGTTGTTTTCCGATATGTCGCGTGGTTATATTGAGGCTGTAAACTATAAACTCGAAGACGAAAAAATGGGTATAGTAATGCAAGAGGTGGTGGGCAATCGCTTTAGAGACGTATATTATCCGCATATAAGCGGGGTTGGGCAATCATATAACTATTATCCTGTGGCTTATATGCAGCCCGAAGATGGTTTTTCGGTTATGGCTTTAGGACTTGGGCGCTATGTGGTTGAAGGTGAAAAGGCATATCGTTATTGCCCGAAGTATCCCCTTATCGACATAAACAGCTTAAAAGACCAGTTTAAGGATTCTCAGGTACATTTTTATGCAGTTGATTTAAAAAAGAAAAACATTGACATACTCGAAGGTGAAGAAGCCGGCTTGAAAAAGATGGATATTGACGATGCCGAAATACATGGAACACTAAAGCATTGTGCATCGGTATATGATATCGATAACGAACGTATTGTTCCCGGACTTGATATTGCAGGACCTCGCATTGTAAATTTTGCCAATATTCTAAAATATAACTACGCTCCCATTCCCGAAACTGTCGATAAAATTCTCGAAATAGTTAAAGAGGCCATGGGTACTCCGGTTGAAATTGAGTATGCCGTTGATTTAAACAAAGATGATAATGGTAAAACTTCATTTTATTTACTGCAGATTAAACCACTTATTGGAAATGCCAGCGATTACGAAATCGACGAATCAAAAATAGATGCTTCCAGGGTAATACTTCGTTCGGTAAAGGCTATGGGCAATGGGGTTGTTGATAGTATATGTGACTTGATTTACGTTGATCTTGAAAAATTCGACAAATCGAAAACCGAAACCATGGTTGAAGAAATTGCCCGATTAAACGAAACAATGAAAAGGCAAGGGAAAAAATACATTTTAATTGGACCGGGGCGATGGGGTACACGCGACAAGTGGATTGGAATACCGGTTATATGGCCGCAGATTTCGAATGCCAAAGTAATTGTTGAAATGGGTTTCGAAGGCTTTCCTCTAGACCCGTCTTCAGGGTCACACTTCTTTCACAACGTAACCTCGATGAATGTAGGATATTTGAGTATTCCGCACATAAATAAAGAACAATATGTCGATTGGGGAAAAATTAAAAACCTTGAAGTGCGTGGGCGCACTCAATATTTTGTACACGTTGGTTCACCCAGTCCGTTTATGGTAAAAATGGACGGTAAAAACCGTATTTCGATGATATTACAGCCCGATGATGAGAACACCGGCAGCGACTAAGCCCACTTTCATTTGTACCCTATTGTTTTGTGATGCTATATTTTTCAACCGATAACACATAGTTTTCGATTACTGCTAAACTTTTGGCGGTTTGCGATCCCTTGAATCCTGAAAAGTTAGCGTAACTAACGGAATCGACGTACTGATTCAGTATATCGGTGGCCACCCTTCCATAAGACCAATGCCATTTTTCTTGCTGATAGCCTGATTTTCTGCTTTCTCCTAGTGGGCCGTATGGTTGATAAAACCCATATCGCGATGCGTTGTTGCTGAGCCATTCATATACGCGTTTACCTTGTGGCGATTCCCACCAGGCCAGAGCAGTGCTGCATATATCAACCTCGGTGCCCCAGTGGTGCCTTGAGGTACCTGGCATCGACAAATATTTAAGAATGTGGGTTGCCAATGCAACATCGTCGGAATATAAGTGTCGATGTTTTTGCCAGGCCCCCTCCCACAGCCATTTCTGAACGTCGTAGCTTCGATAGGCCGAAATCACGGTTAAACGTATGCCCTCACTCAAAGCATCGTTATACATGGCTGTAAATGCTTCTGCAGCCTCTTTGTGCATATATTGATTGCCATATTGCACACAGCCGGCAGGAAGCAAACGAAACAGGGTGTCAGATTCGGAAGTTTTACCTGTCATGAAATTAATACTATATACTTGTTTCTGAGGCTTACTTTCATCACAACTCTTAAACCCATTAAGGTATTGATTAAACGATATAAGCAGAAATAGTATAAGAATCCTAATCATAACTTCATCAATTCAAGTGCTTTAGCAACAATGTTTTGGGCACTAAGACCATATTTAATCATAAGATCGAGAGGTTCACCCGATTCGCCAAAGCAGTCGGGCATTCCAACAATTCGCATGGGAACCGGATGGTGCTGACAAATCACTTCGGCTACTGCACTGCCCAGTCCTCCATGCACCTGATGTTCTTCGGCGGTAACAATACGGCCAGTTTTAATGGCACAATCAATCAGCACCTCCACATCAATGGGTTTTATACTATGTACGTTTACCACCCGGGCGCTCACCCCTTGGTTCGATAGTATCTCGGCAGCCATAAGGCATTCCCAGGTAAGATGACCGGTTCCAATCAGGCTAATGTCGCAGCCTTCGCGAAATATTTGTGCTTTCCCAATGGTAAACTCCTGATTCACATCAGTAAAATCGGGCATGGCTTCGCGACCAAAACGTATATAGGCCGGACCTTTCCATTGTTCTACCGATGCAATAGTAGCCAGGCGGGTTTGGGTAGCATCGCAAGGAGAAAGCACCAGCATTCCCGGAAGAACACGCATCACCGCGGTGTCTTCAAGTGCTTGATGGGTGGCTCCGTCGGGGCCTACCGAAATACCGGCATGAGCACCGCCTATTTTTACCGGAACATTGTTATAGCATATCGATACCCGTATTTGGTCGGCACATCGCATCGATGCAAACACCCCGTAAGTAGAAAAAAACGGTATTTTTTCGCTTAGAGCCAAGCCTGCAGCAACCGCCGCAATGTTTTGCTCGGCAATTCCAAACGAAAAAAAACGTTCGGGAAAAGCCTCTTTAAAGGCATTCATTCCTACCGATGTGGTAATATCGGCGCCAAGGCATATCACATTGGGATTTTTATTGCCCAAATCAACCAAACCTTGCCCAAATCCCAAACGTGTTGGTATTTTGTTACGATAATTCATTGTTTTTGCGGTAAATATATGAATTTTACAGGCATTATGTCATTCGAAAGTTTAATAACAGCTTACATTTTGTGTACGTGTTCGCACAAATGAATGAATAACAATTTTAATCAAACTGTTGATGTGTACGAAATGTAACTTGCAATTCGATTAGTTTTGGTCAGACGCAAACCATTCGGCAAACGAATTGGCTGTTTCGTGCATTTTTATTGAATGCAAAGAAATATAATCGGGAAGAGCTTGTTTTAGTATTTCGGCAAAATGTACAATCATATTTTCGCAGGTTGGTTGATAATCAACCACATGTACACGATGAAATAACCCGCGATTGTTACCGAGAGCTTCAAGGTTCTCCCAATGACTAATAACAAGCGAATGATCGTAAACATCAACAATCAGCTCTTTTACGATTTTCTTAAAGTCGGAGAAATCAATTACCATACCTAGTTTTTTGTGGCCTTTTTCGCTTATAGGTGTCCCTATAACAGTAACATCAAGTTTGTATGAATGGCCATGAACAGTTCTACACAATCCGTCATATTCGTATAGGGCATGTGCCATTTCGAAATCGAATTTCTTTGTAACTCTAATAAGGGTCATAACAAATCTTTATCTTGAAACAAAAGAAATCAAATATTTGTTTAATTGTATCGTAAATTGAAACAATAGTTTTAATTTAGTTGCGAATTTGTATGGGATGAAAAGACTGAATAGTAGTATAATGCTGATAAACAAAGACCTTGAGGTTTTCACCGAAAGGATGAAGGCTTATACCCATACAAACAATCAATACGTGGCCAACATGTTACACTACATTTTGCAGGCAAAAGGTAAGCTTATCAGGCCTGTGATTGTGTATTTATCAGCACGAATGTTTGGAGAACCCGGCGAAACTACCCATTCGGGTGCGGTACTCATGGAGTTGATACACTCATCTACGCTGGTGCACGACGATGTGGTTGATGAAGCTTTACTGCGTCGTGGCAAACCATCGGTAAATGCTGTTTGGGAAAACAAGCGCGCTGTGCTGATAGGCGATTACATGTTTGCCAATGCCATGTATATTGCTACACAAAAAGAAGAACATAAACTCTTCGATCTTATTTCGCCTACAATTATGAAAATGAGCCTAGGCGAACTGATGCAACTTAACACTGCAAGCGAAAGCAATTTTAGCGAGGATGTGTATTTCGAGGTAATCGAAAATAAAACAGCATCTTTAATATCAACGTGCTGCGAAGTGGGGGCATATTCTGTTGGCGCAAGAACCGATGAAATAGAACTGATAAAGAATTTTGGTTTATATTGTGGCATGGCCTTTCAGATTAAAGATGATATTCTCGATTATTCAACCAAGGCGGTAACCGGTAAAATTGCAGGAAACGATATTGTTGAGAGAAAAGTTACGCTTCCGCTAATAGGTGCCATGAAAAATGCCTCCAGCATAAATGCCGAAAATGTGATGCAATATTGGAAGAATGGTAAGGACAACGCATATCTGATATCGTTGGTGTCGAAATTTGTACACGAAAACAAAGGTATCGATTATGCAAACGAGGTCATGCTAAAATATCACGAGAAAGCAAAAAAGCAACTAAACCAAATACAATTGGGAGAGGCCGGCAAAGCCATGCAGAACGTACTTGATTTTGTGGTAGAAAGGAAAAACTAGCGTACTCGTCAAAAAAAAATACTAAATGGTATATGCAGGAGAACTGGCTGCTTTGGCAGCTGCAATGTTTTGGACAGTAACTGCCATTGCTTTCGAAAAAGCGGGAAAACGAATAGGCTCATTGCAAGTGAATCTTTTACGGCTGGGTTTAGCATTTGTTATTTTTGGAGTTTTGGCCATTCTTCGCACCGGTCACTTTTTTCCGCATGGAGCGGGTACACATCAATGGTTGTGGCTTAGTATTTCGGGAATAGTAGGATTTGTACTTGGCGATTTATTTCTTTTTCAGGCCTATGTAGTTGTTGGCGCGAGAATTTCGATGCTTATTATGTCGCTGGCGCCTCCTATTGCAGCCTTAATCGGATGGTTAGTTCTGGGAGAGACTCTTTCGGGAAAAGCCTTTCTTGCCATGCTACTTACATTGGCGGGCATAAGTATGGTAATATTGGTTAAGTCCGATACTATTAAAGGGAAAAAGAAAAAAGGCAAACGACTGGTTTTTCGATATCCGATTATAGGATTGTTGCTTGCATTTGGAGGCGCATTAGGGCAGGCAACAGGCTTAGTGTTAAGCAAATATGGAATGGAAACCTACGATGTGGTGTCGAGCACACAAATTCGGATTATTGCAGGAACTGGTGGTTTTATGATGATTTTTGCGCTTACAAATCGTTGGCGTAAACTTAATTTGGCTTTTAGCGATAAAAGAGCATTAGGATTTTTGAGTCTGGGCGCAGTGTTTGGTCCTTTTTTAGGAGTTACTGCATCGCTGATAGCTGTTAAATATACAGGTACCGGCATCGCCTCAAGTATTATGTCGATTGTTCCGGTTTTAATTATTCCTCCTGCCATAGTGCTGCTGAAAGAAAGAGTAAGGCCAATGGAAATTGTGGGAGCCGGTATTGCAATAACAGGTGTTATGCTGTTTTTTTTGTAAACAGAAAAGTAGTTTTATTAAAAGTGCAAGACTTTTTTTGCATAAATTTCGCTTAAAAGATTGTTGGCCAACCTTGATGCACCCAAACGAAATTTTCGATTGTTAAGCCATGCATCGCCTAGTACCTGTTTCACTATACTGTAATACAACAGGGCATCGTTGGCTGTAACAATACCTCCCGATGGTTTTATACCTATCATTTTTCCTGTTTTTTCGAAGTATTCGCGTATTGCAACGCACATTACATAAACAGCCTCGGGTGTAGCACTTACGCTTGTTTTTCCGGTAGATGTTTTAATAAAATCGGCACCGGCTTCTATGGCAAGTTTCGAGGCAAGATAAATGTTTTCGATGCTATTGAGTTCGCCCGTTTCTAAAATTACCTTAAGCTGTTTTGTTCCAATTATCGATTTAATCAACGATATTTCGGAACCTACGTAATCGTAGTTTTTTTCCAAAAACATTCCCAACGAAATAACAATATCAAGTTCGTCGGCTCCTTTGTTGGCCGCGAGTTCCGATTCGGCTAGTTTAACCGATAGAAAACTTTGAGACGAAGGGAAGCAGGCCGAAACAGACGCGATTTTTACGCCTGGAACTCTCAAATGTGTTTTAACCACTGGAACAAGCAAGGGATATACACAAATGGCTGCAACATTGCTAACATCGAAAAGAGTTTCGAACCAATTAACTTTTTCGACAAATTTCTTGATGTAAGTATTGCCGTCGCTTGCGTTCAAACTCGTTAGGTCGATGCAGCTTAGCAGTAGTTTCAGTGTTTCGGTATTGTTTGAAGCGTTTACATTGTTTGCAATAGTCGAAAGCTCGTGTGTGAGCATTTCGGGTGTTAGGTTCAGCGGCATTGATTCCATGTTATTTTAGTTTTTCGTTGTTATGATGTCGGAGTAAATCGCGAGAATTTTTTTTAGCCATATTTTCTGAAAAAGCTTTTTCTAGGTCAACACCGGTTTGGTTCGAAATACAAGTCAACACCCAAAGTATATCGGCTATCTCATCTTCAATGTTAAGACTTTCACCGGGTTTACTCGATTGTTCTCCATATTTTCGTGCGATTACCCGCGCCAGCTCTCCCACTTCTTCGGTAAGTATGGCCATATTGGTGAGCACGTTAAAATATCTAACGCCATGTTGGTTTATCCAAACATCTACAGTGTTTTGCAATTCGGTTAATGTCATAATTCACATTATAAACAACGATAGAAAAATAGTTCTGTTTCGGTAAGCGATTGATAATGAACAGTTATTAAATTGTCAAGCCCTCGAATGGGGTTTTCACGAACGAAAATGTAATATAATCCGGGATCGAGGGCAAAAACATATTTGCCGTTGTTGCACCATACACTGTCGCAATTGCTGAAGAGGTTTTCTCCGAAGGCATTTGTAAGTGTATCGCTTACGTTTTTGTTTATGCAATAGGCATATCCGTTATAATTGTTGTAATACCAGAACGATTGATCGAGTGTGCAGTCGCCTTCACCAAATTTAATAACTCCCTTTGCTCCACCCGAAATATTATCGCTTGTGCACGAACAAAGTAGCAAGAATAATGAATATATCACCGCCACAATGGTTTTCATATATCCTTATTCTTAGAATCTAACATTATGGTTACCGGACCATGGTTGCATAAACATACTTTCATGTTTGCTCCAAATATACCTGTTTCTACGGGTGTGGGCAATAATTCGTTACATTTTTTAACAAACAAGTTATAAAGTGGAACAGCAATAGAAGGGTTGGCAGCAAGATAATACGAAGGTCTGTTGCCTTTTTTGGTTTTTGCATGAAGCGTAAACTGACTTACAATAAGCATGTTACCGGCAATTTCTAGCAACGAACGATTCATTACGCCGTTGTCATCGTTAAAAATGCGCATATTAACAATTTTGTGTATTAGCCATTCGATATCCTCAGCATTATCATCTGAAACAATTCCAAGAAATACCAATAAACCATTGGTGATATTCGCATGTTCTTTTTCGTTGACAATTACACTTGCCTGCGAAACTCTTTGAATTAATACGCGCATAATACTGAATATGAAAAGATTAACAAATGTTCCACATGAAACATTATATAAATAATTTTTGAAAATCGTATTTAGTGATATCGAAAAGGCCCTTGTCTCCAATTTTTAGGTTTGGTATAACCAGCAATGCCATAAACGACAGGGTCATAAATGGAGAGCTTAGTGTACAACCCAAGGATGAAACAATAGCGTTAAGACTTTTGTAATCGCTCGAAACAATAATGCCGTCTTTGCCTGACATTAAACCGGCGTAGGGTAGTTCAAGTGTGAAGAAGTCAATATCATTCACGCAACAAATACCTCCTTTGTGAGAGATGAGTTCGTTTATTGCATTCACAATAGATGTGTCGTCGGTGCCTATCGCAATTATATTATGACTGTCGTGGGCTATTGTTGAAGCTATCGCACCCTGTTTTAATCCAAAGCCGTTAATGAAACCAACTGACGGTTTTTGTTTTTTGTACCGGTTAATTACTACAATTTTTAGTATATCGCGCAGTTGGTCAGATACGGCAAATCCATTTTCGATACGCGGAGAACTTGAAAATTCTCCGGTGATGAGAGATCCGTCGTAAGCCTGAATAACACGAATTTGTGCGTTTTCGGGAGCTACCAGTGATATTTCATCGGTATTCAGATGTTGTGTAAGGTTGAAGTTGTTAATGGGTGTTGCTACCGAAGGGGCAAAAAGAGTGCGACCATATGAATACACGGGCTCACCTTGAATAAAGTTTTGTAGTGTATTGAAATTATCGGGCGAATCGATAATGATGAAATCGGCAGCATCGCCAACTTGTAAGCACCCCACCTGAAGATGATAGTGTTTTATTGGGTTAAGAGATGCGGCCCGTAGCAAATTGAAAAGATTGAGGTTCTTTGTAAGCCCCATTCTTATAATCTTATCGATGTGACCCAATTGAATTAAATCGTCGGGATGTGAATCGTCGGTGCACAGCATTACCATTTCGGGATGTGAATCGATTAGGCTATATAATTCGGCGAAATTTTTGGCCGCTGAACCTTCTCGTATCATTATTTTCATGCCCAACGAAATTTTCGCTTTGGCTTCCTCAAGGCTGTAGCACTCGTGATCGGTATAGATCCCATGCGAAATATATGTTTTAAGATCTTCTCCTACTACACCGGGAATATGACCATCGATGGGTTTGTTATGCTTTTTTGCCACAGCTAGTTTTTCAAGTACTTCCCGATTGGAATTAATAACCCCCGGAAAATTCATCATTTCCCCTAAGGCAATTAGTCCTTCGGTTGAAAACAATCTGTCGATATCTGCAGCTAATAATTGAGAGCCTGAGGTTTCGAACGAAGTGGCAGGAACACAACTCGGTGCCGTAAAGAAAAACTTCATTGGTGTTTGTTTGCCGTTTTCAATCATAAACCTCACCCCATCTGCCCCACATACATTGGCAATTTCGTGTGGATCGGAAACAACGGCAACTGTTCCGCAACCCACCGCCAGGCGTGAAAATTCAGATGGTATAAGCATTGAACTTTCGATGTGCACATGTGCATCAATCAAAGGCGGACAAATGAAGACGTCGTATTGTTTGTTATTTCTAACAATGCTTTCGATAATGCCATTTGTAACAACAAGCTCTGCGGGGTAAATGGCTTTTTCGTAAATGTCAATGAGATTTCCTTCAATTTTCATAACAAATGTTTTAATTTATTTTGTTAGGGGCCAAAGCGTTGATTATATATATGTTTAGATGTGGTTTCACGTGGAACAAATCAATTACCGACCTAAGTAAATTAGCAATACACTAATGTCGGCCGGAGAAACCCCGCTGATTCTTGATGCTTGCCCCAAAGTGCGTGGCTTAATTTTTATCAGTTTTTGGCGCCCTTCGGTTGACAACGAAGAAATTTCAGCGTAATCGATATAACTCCCTAATTCAATATCTTCGAGTCGTTTCATTTTGTCTGCAAGCATTTTTTCGCGTTCGATATAACCGGCGTACTTAATCGAAATTTCGGTAGCATCTATTGTCTCTTGGGTGTTTTCAAAGTTATTTGTGAGGTTTTTCAAAGTTTCAATATGTTCAATTAACTCTTTAAGTCGTAATTGTGGTCTGGTTACCAAGCTGTGAAGACGTGTAGGTTGTTTCAGTGCTGCAGTCCCTTTCGATTCAAGATAATGATTCACTTGTTCGGGTTTACATGAGAACCTACGGGTAAAAGCATCCAGTTCGGCAATTTGTTTGTATTTGCTTTCGAGGCGTTGCAACCTGTTGGCCGTTGCCAACCCTAAATTGTACGAGAGTTCCGTAAGCCTTGCATCGGCATTGTCGTGGCGCAGTAAAATGCGAAATTCAGCGCGACTGGTAAACATTCTGTATGGTTCGTCAACACCCTTTGTAACCAAATCATCAATTAATACACCTATGTATGCTTGTTCGCGCGTGAGTATAAAAGCAGGTTTATCGTTAATTTTCAGATGCGCGTTTATACCTGCCATAATGCCTTGGGCACCGGCTTCTTCGTAACCTGTAGTTCCGTTTATTTGACCTGCGAAAAACAAGTTTTCTATAAGTTTTGTTTCTAGGCTTGCCGATAGCTGTGTGGGATGAAAAAAATCGTATTCAATAGCATAACCCGGTCTGAATATTTTTACATGTTCGAATCCTTCTATCTTTTGTAATGCTTTTAGTTGAACATCCCATGGCAAACTGCTGCTGAACCCGTTCAAATAGTATTCTATGCTCTGCTCCCCTTCGGGCTCTAAAAATAGTTGATGACTTTCTTTATCGGAAAAGGTTACCAGTTTTGTTTCGATGCTAGGACAATATCTGGGACCAATCGATTGTATGGTGCCATCGTATAATGGCGATCGGTCGAGACCTGTTTTCAATACTTCATGTACCGATGCGCTTGTGTTACAAATATAGCACGATCGTTGTTTTAACTTGTGATAGCCATATTCATTGCAAAACGAAAATGGAATAATTGTGGTATCGCCCGGTTGCTCCTGCAACTTTGTAAAATCAACACTTCTACCATCAATTCGCACAGGTGTTCCTGTTTTCATGCGGTCGCTTTCAAAACCCAACGAAATCAGTTGATCGGTTAAACCATACGATGCAGGCTCTCCGATTCTACCCCCTTTCAGTTGCGTAGAACCAATGTGCATCAATCCGTTAAGAAATGTCCCTGTGGTTAATATCACCGATTTAGAGCGAAATTCTATGCCCATTTCTGTTCTAACGCCAATAACCCGATTTCTTTCAACAAGCAATTCCACAACCGAATCCTGCCAAAAATCAATATTGGGAAGAGTTTCTAGTACTTGTCGCCATTCAAGCGAAAAAAGCATCCTGTCGCACTGCGCTCTGGGGCTCCACATTGCCGGCCCTTTCGACATATTTAGCATTCGAAACTGAATGGTGGTGTTGTCGGTTATCAGTCCGGCGTAACCACCCAAAGCATCAATCTCGCGGACAATTTGTCCTTTGGCAACACCTCCCATGGCAGGGTTGCACGACATTTGTGCCAGCTTGGTGAGATCCATGCTTATGAGTAAGGTTTTCGATTGCAGGTTGGCCGCTGCCGCTGCTGCTTCGCAACCTGCATGACCTCCACCCACTACTATAACATCGTAATTCGTTAACATCCATTGAAAAATTGCTCAAAATTACACAAAATCATTGTGTTTTTATATAATTATCGAACCATATTTATTGAGTGCATATTAGGCTTAAATAATCTGGCAATAAATTATATATCTTTGATGAAAATGCTATAATTATGAAATACCTGATTGTTTGCCTTATTGTTGTTTGTTGTGTCTTACTTCATTTAATTCCGGTGCAGGCCAATCCTGGCGACACAGTTGTTGTTAAAACTTTTACATTCGACAGTATTAATACCCGAAGGGCTGTTTTTCAATTTCCCGAAATGCAAAGTTGGGAAAAAATACTAATGTACTACACCATAAAGTGTGACGCTGCTACCCCATGGGATCAATATCCCTGCGGAGAATGGGACTACACAACCTATACAAATGTGCATGAGCACACAGGATTACTCGATTCTGTGCAGTATTCTCATCCTAGGTATACGCTGAATAATTATCCTTTCGATGTATTTTATGCATCTCTACAACCCCGTTATCACCGATACGAGAAGAGTTTTAACCAAAATACCTATAATTACAGCAATTTAATAAGCTATCAGATTGGAGAGGCGGGTGCAACAATAAACACCGGATTGCATGCAGCCAATTCCAATGCAAAAATGTTATTTCTATACCCAAACAATGTTCTGATAAATAACGGAGTAAATGCATGTAATATTACAGGTTTGGGGCTGCATACTAATTCAGATAATACATTTCGCTTTCCTGTTGAAGTAAGACTTGCAAACACAGGCATCAATAGTTTGACAATTAATAATATACAAACAATTGAATATTCTACGGTATTTGACGGAGAAATAGAATATGACGGTGTCGGGGGCCTTATTTCTGTATCTTTTCAGAACACATTTGAATATGATGGTTCGTCGGGAATTGTCGTTGAACTTTCGTTTCCCAACAACACCAATACCATCGATTTTGCAGCATTTGCCGATACTTATGTCGGCTCTATGTTTACCGCCGATAGCGATAATTATATTGGTTTCGAAAACTATTCCTATGTTGATATACCTTCTTCTGCAATGCCATCAACTGCTAACGAAATCAGTATTTGTTTGTGGGTATACGGTAATCCTGAGGTGCAAGCTCAAAACGATATGTTGCTGGAGGCATACGACAGCAACGGTCGCAGGCAGCTATGTGTTC
This sequence comes from uncultured Bacteroidales bacterium, assembly GCA_964511665.1. Lineage (GTDB taxonomy): Bacteria > Bacteroidota > Bacteroidia > Bacteroidales > ML635J-15 > JAGOEF01. The sequence goes on along the minus strand of CAZEHA010000004.1, from coordinate 79,576 downwards.
ATTATCCGTGGGGCAATGGCAGCATTTATTGGGATGCCGGCAATACCAACAATTCATACGACAGAATAGAAAAAGCCGCTACCGCGATTGAGTACGAGGGTAGATGGAATCATCTTGCATTTACCAAAAATACGGCTACCGGTAGTATGAAAATCTATATTAATGGTCAGCTATGGCACAGCGGAACCGGTAAAACAAAACCAATCACCGATATAGAAACATTTATACTTGGCTGTGCTGCAACAAAAAACGCGGCTTACTCATACGATGGCTTTATTGATGATTTTTCTGTTTGGAACAAGGAACTTAGCCTTGACGAGATACAGGCCATGATGTTTACCAAGCCAAATAGCAGCTTCGAAGCCTGGAATAATCTGCTGGTGTATTACGATTTTGATGAAGAACCGGGTAGTGGCGTTTCCATACTCGATATTTCGGGCAATCAGCAACATGCCGAATTTTGGGGTAGTCTGAATCGTATGTCGTATCGTGGCCAGGGGCGTTTCAAAAACTTCAGTTTCGATAACAAGATGCCAGTTATTGAATGGTATACAGGCGAATACACCCTAAGCACCGAAATATGTAGCTATATCGATTCTGTATTAATCAACCAACAAATATTGAGAGAGTTTGAAAACATCAACGATTATAGTGTCGGCCTGCTTAACACATTGGTTTTCTACCCCAATTACGATTTATTTACGCATAGCGATAATAGCACCGACACCTTGTATTCCGCTGCAGATTTCTCATTCGAAAACAGCAATTTAATTTACTTCGGAGCTCCTTACGAAATAGTTAATACCATTCAAATACAGAACTATGTAACTCCTTATGGTATTAACCTGAATTTAGGAAGCGATGGGTTTACACATGTGTACGACGTAAGCGACTATGTGACGTATCTGCATGGAATGGTCGATTTACAGTCGCATAATACACAGGAATTGCTCGATCTTACATTCGTGTTTATCGAAGGCACACCCCCGCGAAATATAGTGCAGTTCGATCAAGTGTATCTCGGCAACTACGGACAGTATAATCTGGTAAATAATTTCAGCCTTCCGCCTAAAAAGGTATCAAGAAACGCCGATGCACAAATGTTTACAGTAAAAGCCCGAACCACAGGCCATGGTATGGAAGGTGCCGGCAATTGTGCCGAATTTTGCCCTACATGGCACCATATTTCGGTTGATGGTGAGCCGGTATATGAATGGTACAACTGGAAAAAATGTGCCGGCAACCCGATTTTTCCTCAGGGAGGAACCTGGATATTCGATAGGGCAGGCTGGTGTCCCGGTAGTTTTGCCGACACCTACGACTGCGATATTACTCCCTGGGTGGCCAATGTTGATTCTATCGAGCTTGATTACGGAATGACCCAACATCCTGTAGGTAATGGCGAAGGGAACTTTAATGTTTCGCTGCAGTTAATTCAATATTCGGAACCCAACTTTCAGAATGATGCAGCTATTGTTGATGTGATTGCACCAAGTAATGCCGATATCTATAAGCGATACAATCCGGTTTGCAAACATCCCGAAATTGTTATTAAAAATACGGGAGCAAATACACTGCAGTGGTTGAATATAGAGTATGGGCTCAACGGCGATTATTCATATAATTATCAGTGGCAGGGCAGCCTTGAATTTCTCGAATTAGATACCGTGCAACTGCCTGTGATACAGTGGAATGAGTTCGTTGCAGAAAACACATTCAATGTGCAGATAAGTGCTCCCAATACAGTGGACGACGAATACCTGCCAAACAATCATTTTGTAACACATTTCAATACAGTTGATATCTATACAATCCCCAATATTTTGGTGGTGAGAACCAATAATTATGGTTCTGAGACCCACTATCAGGTACTCGACAGCGAAGGAAATGTGTTGGTTGACCGCGATAATTTGGCAGCCAACACTACCTACAACGATACTCTTGATTTTGACCCCGGCTGTTACGAGATTCGTTTGTACGACAGGGGAGAAGATGGACTGCGTTTTTGGTATTGGCAAGGTGCCGACGGCACAGGTTATATGAAATTGCGAAAACTTGGCGCAGGTTTTGTCAAAAATTTTCCAACCGATTTCGGAAGTTTCATCTATTATCAGTTTGTTATTGCCGATGACACATACATACAGGCACACGATCGCAACAAAAATGACTTCGAAATATTTCCTAATCCCGGAAACGGAGTTTTTAGTATTCGTTTAGACTTTGAACCGCAACAAGCTGTTGAGTTGATACTTACCGACATGTCGGGGCGAATTTTGAGGCAGAATAATTTTGATGCTGCAACATTCGATCTTAACCTCAACGATATACACAGCGGTTTTTATTTGGTACATATTAGGTGCGGTAAAATATGCAAATCGAAAAAACTAATTATTGAACGCGATTAGAACGAATCTCAGATTGGTTTGTTGTTTTTATGGGCGTATATAAGCAGACTTTACCGATGCTAAGAAATACTTTTGCAGTAAATTTTCGAAACAAGATACAATTCATGTTACAAACAAAGAATATTGTTTAAATTTGTAGTGAATAAACCGGTTTTTATGTCAAAAGATATCAAGTTTCTCATCGATGAGGCATTCATTAAGCCCGATTTGTTGAACCAAAAGCATTATATTGATGCAGTAAATACCTGTGTGGCCAATCTCGATACCGGAAAATGGCGCATTGCACAAAATACCGGAAATAACTGGGTGGTAAACGAATGGCTTAAAAAAGCTGTGCTATTATTTTTTAGAATCAGAAAAGTTGAAACAATCGATACAGGATTCTTTGAGTTTGCCGATAAGATTCCGGTGAAAAAATCCTTGGGTAAGCAAGGCGTGCGTGTTGTGCCGCAAGCTATTGCACGATATGGATCGTATTTGGCTCCCGGCGTTGTACTTATGCCTTCGTATGTAAACATTGGAGCCTATGTTGATGAATATACTATGGTTGACACCTGGGCTACGGTTGGATCATGTGCTCAAATTGGTAAAAACGTACATCTCAGTGGTGGTGTAGGAATAGGAGGAGTTTTGGAACCTGTTCAGGCCGCTCCGGTAATAATCGAAGACAATTGTTTTATTGGGTCGCGATGTATTGTGGTTGAGGGAGTTAGAATTGGACGTGAAGCTGTGTTGGGTGCCAATGTGGTATTAACTGCCAGTACAAAAATTATCGACGTTTCGGGAAGCAAAACCGTGGAATATACTGGATTTGTTCCCGACTGCTCAGTTGTGATACCCGGTACCATTCCAAAAATATTCCCGGCAGGAGAATATCAGGTTCCCTGTGCACTAATTATTGGCAAACGTAAGGAATCGACCGATAAAAAAACATCCTTAAATCAAGTGCTTCGCGATTTTGAACTGGCTGTTTAGCAAACAATAAGCAGAATTATGAAAATAGGTTTCGATGCAAAAAGAGTTTTTAACAACTCGGGTGGGCTAGGCAATTATGGCCGCAACACCATTGACTTATTGCATCAGTTTAATACCGATTTGAACATGGTTCTGTATACTCCGGGTTTTTCAACACAGCCTAATTTATATGCCGAAAGCAATCGTATTCAAGTGGTTCGTTCGGCCTGTAAATGCAGGATTGCAAAATCGTGGTGGCGTGTTAACAAGGTAGCGGCATTGGCAAAATCAGATAATATTGATGTATTTCATGGGCTTACCAACGAACTTCCGCTGCGACTCAACAAATATAATATTCCCTCGGTAGTAAGTATCCACGACCTTATTTTTTTGCACTATCCCGAGTTGTACAACAGTATCGATCGACGTATATATCATGCAAAATCGATGGCAGCGTGTAAATATGCTTCCAAAATAATTGCAGTAAGCAAACAAACCAAAGATGATATCATTAAGTTTTACAACATTCGTCCCGAAAAAATCAGCATAATATATCAGAATTGCCACCCACGGTTTCTTACAGAATTAGCCGACAACGAGAAACAGCTTGTATTGCAAAAACACCGATTGCCCAACAATTTTCTTTTATTTGTGGGCACCCTCGAAGAACGCAAAAATGTATTAAACATATTAAAGGCCATACAGCGCAAGGCTATCGACATACCCATTGTATTGGTTGGAAAAGCCACCGCCTATGTGAACACACTGATTGGATTTGCCGAGAAGCATCAACTCGAAGGGAAACTCTTTATCAGGCATCAGATACCCGACGAAGATTTACCGGCAATTTATCAGTCGGCAAGCCTATTTGTGTATCCCAGTTTGTTCGAAGGTTTCGGAATTCCGGTGCTCGAAGCCATTAGCAGCGGTGTTCCGGTTATAACCAGCAACATCAGTAGTTTGCCCGAAGCAGCCGGAAGTGGGAGTTTGCTTACCGACCCGGTTTCTGTTGGTTTATTGGCAGAGGCTATTGAGTCGGTGATTAACAATGATAGTCTGCGCAGGCAGATGATAGCCACGGGTAAAGAGCATGCGAAAAACTTTTCTGCGCAGCTTATTTCTCGGCAACTTACTCAACTGTATCAATCGCTTCTGTAAATGATAGAAGAAGTAAATAAAACCATTGAAGCATTAAAAAAGGGAGCTGTTATTCTCTATCCCACCGACACTGTATGGGGTTTGGGATGTGATGCTACAAACGAAATGGCTTGCAAAAAGCTGAGTGAAATAAAGCAACGCGATAGGTCAAAAAGTTTAATTGTGCTGGTAAATTCTATCGCGATGCTCGAAAAATATGCCGACTCAATACCCGAAGCAGCCTTACAATTAGTGGAACTGGCCGATAAACCTTTAACCATAGTATATCCAAGTGCGGTTAATCTGTCAGCCCAGGTAGCTGCCAACGATGGAAGCGTAGGAATTCGTGTAACACAACACCCCTTCTGCAACAAACTCATCGAAATGTTTCGCAAACCCATTGTAAGCACGTCGGCAAACTTATCGGGAGCAAAAACTCCAGGTTGTTTTGCCGAAATATCTCCCGAAATTATTGCAAAAGCCGATTATGTGGTACATTACGAACAAAACCTGATTTCCCGTCGAAAACCATCAGCAATAATTAAGTTTCATTGCGACGGTAGCTTCAACATTATTCGCTGATATCGCTTTGAATTAAATTCTTGTGTTTTGTGTGCTCAATTATCAATCGGAGTTCGGCATAAGAGTATTTTTCGCCGCATAATTCGTAAAGCGGCTGTAATCGATCGGTTGGTTTTCCGGTTAAAAAGTTCTCTATTTCGTTAACACGTTCAATTGGCATCAACTCTTGTATTGCTATTTCTCCCGTGTTCACATAGTGACTTAAATGACTCATTATGGTCGATTCAGCATAGTTTCGTGTGCTTGCTATTTCCGATATCGATAAGCCGTTGCGATACATTTCGAAGCTAATCAATTTGGTATTGGGTTTTCTTTTTTCTTTTTGAACTGTTTGCAAACGACGATTTGGGTCAATAGGAATATTGTTCCGTTCGCAAAATGAAATAATAATTTCAACTATGGTGTCACCATATTTTTTCAGTTTTACCTTGCCAAAGCCTTTTATTTTCGAAATTTCATACAGGTTAACAGGAAGCTCTTGCACCAACGAAAGCAGTGTTTTTTGAGGAAGAATTTTATACACGGCTACGCCCGAAGCCGAGGCTTCAGACTTTCTCCATGCATTTAAGTCGGCATAAAGCTCCTTGTGTTCTGTTTTTATAGTCTCGCTGTGAATCGTATAACGCTTGCGATTGAACTGAGCGATAAAATCGAGTTCGCTATTTGCAATGGATCTTACATGACTTGTAACATCAAATTGTGGAATGGCAGCTTTAAGTGTAGCCATTTTACATGTAAGGCCAAGTTCAAACTTCTCGACAATTTCGGCCATTTCCTTTTTTATTTCTTTATTATCGCTGTCGAAATACAAAGGCTTAATCTGATTTATAAATATTTCCTCAAGTTTATTGCCGAAATATTCCGATGCTTTCGATATGCGTTCAAGCAAAGCGGTGTTATCTTGCGGCAAATAGTTTTGGCCGAGATAAAGTTGTAGTTGTCGCAAAAACTTCTCGTTGATTTTGTAAATTTCAGTGTCTGATTGATGTAAAATATGTTTAAATATTTCGGTGAAATTATCGCCGAACGACGATGCATAACGTTCATAAACCTTATGCACTTGTGAGAATAACTTTTTAATATTTTCAAAATCAAAAAGTTCAATTATTAATTGTTGCTGATACGCTGCACGCGACTCGAGCAGTTTTTTGGTGTCGGCAGGGCTTTGTCGCATGTTTTCGTTGAATTCCGAAATGGTGTAATCGGTTTTTATGGCGTGTGCGGGTATTTTCGAAATAAGCACCAACCCATCAAGACTGCGGCACCGGCTTAGGGCAACATATACCTGCCCGGGCGCAAATGCCTGATTTACATCTATAATAGCTTTTTCGAAAGTTAGCCCCTGACTTTTATGCACAGTGATTGCCCATGCTGTTTTCAACGGAAACTGGGTGAAACTGCCAATTTTTTCTTCTTCTATTTCGCGGCTCGATTCATTCAGGTGATACTTCACATTGTCCCATACCTCGCGACGAACTTCAATTTCGTCGTCATCGTTGTCGCAACTCACATAAATGCATTCATCGCCGAAGTTGGTTATGCGACCAATTTTGCCATTGTAATACAGTTTCTCGAACGAAGAATCGTTTTTTATAAACATTACCTGTGCCCCAATTTTCAAACACAGGTGTTCATCGTTCGGATACATATATTCCTGAAAATCACCTTTTATAGTTGCCTTAAATACTTTTTCTTTTGCATCGATGGCTGCCAGTTTCTTTTCGTTTATACTTCCGGCAATAGCGTTATGCGTGGTAAGAATTATGTAGCCTTCGTTCTCATCGGGGTTAAAACCATTGATATAACGACTGTTAAGCAACTCAAATGCTTGCTGATCGAGCTTGTTTTCGCGAATTTTACCCAACAATTCTATAAAGACCTCGTCCTGTTGGCGATAGATTTTTTGCAGTTCGATGGTTGTAAATCCTGCTTTTTGCAAGGCGCGGCTTCCCAAAAAGAATGCGGTATGGTAGTATGATTTTATCAGGCTCCACTCATCTTCTTTAATTACAGGTGCCAGTTGATTCAAGTCGCCTATCATAAGCAATTGAACACCACCAAAGGGTTTTTCGTTTCTGCGATACCGCCTTAATATATTATCTACAGCATCCAGTAAATCGGCTCGCACCATGCTTATCTCGTCGATAACCAGCAAATCAAGACTTTTAATCATCCTGATTTTGTTTCTCGAAAGTTTGTGTACAAAATTTTGGGAGATTTTATCTGATGTGCCGTTCGAATTGTAGATTTTTTCGATTTGCTCGGGCACAAATGGCGTAAAAGGCAGTTGAAAAAACGAATGAATCGTAACACCTCCTGCATTAATAGCTGCCACACCGGTAGGTGCTGCCACAACCATGCGCTTGGGTGTGTGCTGCTGCAATTCTCTCAAGAAAGTGGTTTTTCCCGTTCCTGCCTTTCCGGTAAGAAAAACATGAGTATTGGTATATAACACAAAGTCGTAAGCCAGTTGCAATTGCGGGTTGTTCAAGTAGTCCATGGCAAATAAAAGCATAAAAATACTACAAATTGCCGATATTTCAAATCAAACAATTGTGTAGAAAATAAAAACGCCGGCATACACCGACGTTTTTTGCTGGGTGGGAGACGAGATTCGAACTCGCGACCTCCAGAGCCACAATCTGGCGCTCTAACCAACTGAGCTACAACCACCGTTTAAGGACTGCAAATTTAAATGAATTTTAGATTCACACAACTGCTTTTACGAAAAAACACGCATTTTGTGCCCTAATAATTGTTTATTACTCTAGTCGATAACATCAACCACAAAATGATAACCCTCCATAATGGGATTAGCCAGCAAGGTTCTGCATACTTCATCAACCATTTTTTCGGCCGAAACCTTGTTCTCGGCACTAAGTTCGAAACAAATATGTTTCCCTACTCTCACGTTCTCTACGCTGCTGTAGCCCGATTTAAGCAAACTGTTGTTAACCGCTTTTCCCTGTGGGTCGAGTAAAGCTTTCAAAGGCATCACGTCAATTTGTGCAATGAATTTCTTCATATTGTTTTTTCTTTTTTATTAAAAAATACGGCCCATGCCGCCGACAAAATTATATAAAATACCATCACGAACCACAAGCCCGCTACACCAAAAACCAAGAGCAAAATCAACGAGCCTGCAATAAACAAATACCGAAGCCGGTTTTCGCTAAAAATCAAATTCTTAAATTTCAACGAAAACATTTTCAAATTCGATATCATCAATACATTGATAATAAGGATATGCAAATGCAGCATTACTAAGTCCTGTGCCATGATGCCGAAATGCCAGGGTAAATCCTTTCCATAAGCAACCAAACTAGCCATGTAGAGGGCAGCAGCCGGAACGGCAAGGCCTAAAAAATCGGACGACGACGACTGTGTGTTGAACCGCGCCAGCCTGTAGGCCGAAAACAAACACAGCGAAAAGGCATTGTAGATAAGCCAATTGGGAAGCACATCACCGGTGGCATTCTGCATAAATACGAAAACCATGAACGAAGGGGCCAATCCAAAACTTACAAGATCGCTCAACGAATCGAGATGTTTGCCGAAATCGCTGTATGCATTCAGCAGGCGGGCAAGCAGTCCATCGGCAAAATCACACACCGAGGCACACAGTATAAACCAAAAAGCCAGGGTGAAATCGCTGCCCAAGGCGGCTATTATTGCTGCAATCCCAAAAACTAAATTGAAACTGGTAATCAAATTAGGAATAATAAATCGTATGGTTTTCATGCACTACTTGGTTTTTACCGCAATAATTTTACATTTAACGAGTTATTTAGAAAATAATTATTTTTACACGTAAATTTAATCATTATGCAATTGCGTACAAAATTAGTAATTCTTAGTTTGTTTTTTGCAACCGGTATTCTTGCGCAAACAGCACCCAAATACAGCAACGAATTTCTCTCTATTGGAGTAGGAGCAAGGGCTTTAGCGCTCGGCAATTCTGTAATAGCATCGGTCGACGATATTACGTCACTCTATTGGAACCCTGCCGGATTGGTGCAAATCGACAAACCTTTCGAAATTGGTGCCATGCACTCCGAATACTTTGCCGGGCTCTCTAAATACGATTTTATTGGAGCGGCCTATCGCCCCGACGACAAAAGCACACTCGGTGTTTCTATGATTCGTTTTGGCGTTGACGACATACCCAATACCCTCGACCTTATCGATAACGATGGCAACATCAGATACGATCGAATTTCTTCCTTTTCGGTGGCCGACTATGCCTTTCTGCTCAGCTATGCCCGAAAAGCCCCTATACAAGGCTTAAGCTACGGAGCCAATCTCAAAGTAATCAGACGTATTGCCGGAGATTTTGGTGGAGCATGGGGCTTTGGTTTCGATTTGGGGGCACAATATGCAATGAACAACTGGCTTTTTGGCGTTCAGGCACGCGATATCACATCCACATTTAATGCATGGACCTACAACACCGAAACATTCCGCGAAGTATTTCTGCAAACCGGAAACGAAATACCCCAGAACAGCCTCGAAATCACCTTACCCCGCTTACTTTTCGGGGCAGGTTATAAATTCAATTTGCCCCACAACATTATCTTATATCCCGAGTTGGGTATCGACGCCACTTTCGATGGTAAGCGTAACACACCACTGCGTACCGATCTCTTAAGCATCGACCCCCATCTGGGTCTCGAAGCTTCCTACAATCAACTCGTATTTGTTAGAATGGGAGTATCAAACTTTCAACAAATACCCTCTTTCGACAATACCCAAACACTATCGTGGCAACCCAATATCGGCCTTGGAGTTCACTATCGCGGACTTCGTATCGACTATGCCATGACCGATATCGGAAACCAAAGCATTGCACTCTATTCTCATGTGTTCTCATTGAGTTATCGATTCTCGGGAAAAAACACAAATCAAAAAAGCTAAAGAGTCGTTTTTTTTAAGCTCGTAAGCTTGGTTTCCTGTGTCCACGAGTGTCAAATAGAAGCTTTTAGCGTTGTTAAAACTGTTTTGAATGGTTTTTTTCATAATTTAGCTGAAATTTATGTCGATGAATCGAAGTGTATTATTGTTGCTTATCGTGATGTTTTTCACCGATTCACTCTATTCACAGCCCTACGGCAACGAATGGATTAACTACAACCAGCAATATTTCCGTATGACAATTCATCAAGATGCCATCTATCGAATTCCATATTCTGTACTCATTCAATCAGGCGTTCCCGCCGACCAAATCAACCCACGAAACCTTCAACTTTTCTATTGCGGACAAGAGCAACACATTTACATCAAAGGCGAAAACACATCAGGAGTTTTCGACCCCAACGGATACATCGAGTTCTACGGGCAACGCAACCGCGCAGGCATCGACTCACTCGCTTTTATTTCCCCACAAGAACTTGTCAATCCCGACCACAGCATGTTCAACGATACCTCATCATACTTTCTTACCTGGAACAATTCACTCAACAACCGCCGAATAACTGAAGAAACCGACATAAATTTCAATCAATACTCAGCCAACAAACCCCAATATTTCTGGAAAAAAATCCGCCAAAACTATGTGTCAGACTATGTAAAAGGATCAACCCGATGCATCTACGGCGATGGCGAAGGATGGTTCGACAGCGAAGTCATCCGAAAAGACCACCCCGATGGCGACCGCACTGTTACCAAAACACTCCAAACCCAAAATGTCTATTCACAAGGGCCCCCCGCAACACTCACCACCGCGGTGGTCGGATATGCCGCAAGCAAACCCGACAATTTTTTCCCCCACCATCTCAAAGTCGAGTTTTTGGGCAATATTATTATCGAAGATTTTTTTACAGGATATGAACACGTCCGGGCCAATGCCCAAATTACCGCAACAGCAATCGGAAATCAAATATCGCTGAAATATTCCGCCAACGATGCCACAATTACCTCCGTTCCCGACCAAATGCTCATTTCATACATCGAACTCAACTACCCCCACAGCATGAATGCCGGAGGAGAAACCTATCTCGAATTCCAAATTCCGGCCGGCAACGGCAACAAGCAATTCATTCAAATTTCAGGCTTCAACACAGGAGGCAGCAACGATATTGTTTGCTACGATATCACCACCAACAGGCGCATTACTGTTGTTAGTCAAGGCGAAAACATACAATTCTTATTACCCGAAAACGGCAACACCCGCCACTGTATTCTGGCAGCAGCACCGGCGGTTAAAACCATCACATCCCTCAAAAAAATTGCCCCCAACAATAAATTCATCGATTACCGGCAACAATACCCCAATGCCGACTATTTCATCATTACCCACAGCTCCCTCATGCAGTCCGCACAGCAATATGCAGCCTATCGCACATCAAAAGGCGCCAATGTAGTGCTTGCCGATGTTGAACAATTATATCACCAGTTTTCTCATGGCATTACAAAACACCCATTGTCAATACGCAACTTTCTCATGTATATGCTCAACGACACCAACAGGCCTGCATTCTTGTTCCTGTTCGGAAAATCAATAAACTCCTACGAAACACGAAACTACCCCCAAGTATATCAGCAATGTCTCGTCCCTTCGTTTGGTTACCCCCCATCCGACAATTTATTCTCGGCACCCTTCGATGCCACCGGCTTCGCACCACGCCTCGCCACAGGCCGCATTAGTGTTACCGACAACACACAAGCTTTGGCATATCTCGAAAAAATTATCGAATACGAAACCAACCCCAAGGCCGAATGGATGAAAAATGTACTCCATTTTGGAGGTGGCGCAACAACTGCAGAACAAACCACTTTCGCCGCCTACCTGCGTAACTACCAAAACATTATCGAAGATACTCTTTTTGGAGCCTATGTGAGCACTTTCCTCAAAAACAGTTCGGCGCCTATCCAAATTACACAAAGCGATTCCGTTCGAAACCTTATCAACAACGGAGTAAGTATGATGACATTTTTCGGACACGCTTCCGCAACAGGTTTCGATCAAAGCATCGACGACCCCGAAAACTACCAAAACCAATCCAAATACCCCTTTGTCCTGGCCAACTCATGTTTTGCCGGCGACATTCATCTATATGGAGCCATCAGCACCAGCGAAAAATGGGTTCTCGAAAACCAACGGGGAGCCATTGCTTTTCTTGCCTCAGTCGGCGAAGGAATTCCCACATACCTCAACCTCTACTCCACACAACTCTATCGAAACATTTCAAGCCTCATGTATGGTTTGCCCTTAGGTTTTCAAATTATCAATACCATTCAATCGGTTCAACAAGGAAATCTCACCAATCCCCGAATGGAGATTACCTGCCACGAATTCACACTTCACGGCGACCCTGCCCTTACCTTAAATTATTTCGAATTACCCGATTTAACTACCAAGCTTTCCGACATTAAATTTTTCCCCGACGAAATTAGCACCGCTATCGACAGTTTCGATGTAAGCTTTGTGGTTACCAATATCGGAAGGGCAACTGCAGAACCGTTTATTGTGAATGTGCTTAGAACTTTTCCCGATGGCAGCAACTCAGAACATCAGGTTATATTTAACTCTTGTTTTTATCGCGATACAGCTGTAATTAAACTCCACGTCGATAAGGTTTTTGGACCGGGGATGAACCGCATCGAGATATATGTCGATGCGATGAATAATATCGAGGAATTGAACGAATCGAACAATTATGCCGGAATCAATTTTTTTGTGAGGTCGGGCGATTTGTTTCCCGTACACCCCTTCGAGTTTGCCATTATTCCCGAAAACATGGTGAAACTGATTGCTTCTACCGGTGATCCTTTTTTATTGGAAGCCTCCTATCTTTTTGAACTTGATACCACCGATTTGTTCAATAGCATATCAGGATCAGCAATGTTGTCGTACCAGCTAAGTTTGTCGGGAGGTATAATTGAATGGCAAGTTCCGCTTTCTCTTACCGAAAACAGGGTGTACTACTGGCGAATTGCGCGAAACCATGCGAACCCCGACAGTATCGTGTGGAAAGAAAGTTCGTTTGTGTATATACAAGGCAAGAACGGCTGGAGCCAATCCCATTATTTTCAGTTTAAAAACAATAGCTTTCAGTTTATCGATTATAACAGAGCTTCTCGAAAATTCGATTTTATTGAAGTACCACGTAGTTTGCAATGTTACAATAAGAGATATCTGGGATCTCTAAATTATTCCGATGTACGCTTTACCATCGACGGAGCCATGAACAACGGCTTTGGCGACCACGGTTGTTGCGGCAATCAGTCGGCAATGATGATAGCCGTAATCGATCCCGAAACATTGTTGGCTTATCCCTCCGATTGGACTGATTTTGGTCATCGAAATTATCCGCAATGCGGAAGCAGCGGACGGGAAAACTATTACTTTGTTTTCAGTTCGGGTTGGGGTGAATCAGACTATAGTTCCGAAGATATGCAACGAATGAACAATATGCTGCTATCAATTCCCGATGGACACTATATTTTGGCCTATTCATTCTTGAATGGGTATTTTGAGCAATGGGACGAAAACATAATAGCAACTTTCGAATCCCTCGGTGCTACAAATATTCGCACTTTAACCAACGACCAGGCCTACATCTTCTTTTGCCGTAAGGGATTTAGCGAGCCAATTCGCGAAACCTATAGTACTGTGGCCAATCCCGAATGCAACATACAGGTCGATCTATACACCGACTTCAACTATGGCAACATGTTTTCAGCAATTCTTGGTCCCGCATCCAACTGGCACACATTCAACTGGAATCAACTGCCACTTGAACCCGCCAACGACAGTGTATCGGTAAGTATTATTGGTTTACGTTCAAACAACAGCGAACAAATTCTTATCGATAGCATTGGCCCAGATACATACCTTTTGAACAATTTAGGCGAAACAATCGATGCCGAGGAGTTTTCACGTTTAAAACTTCAATTCTATACCCGCGACGACATAACCAAAACACCCGCGCAATTGCAAAAATGGCAGTTGTATTACGATGCGGCACCCGAAACAGCAATTAATCCGGGCAATGGATACCTGTTTTGTTGCGATACCATCGATGAGGGAGATCAACTGATATTTGCTGTTGCCACTCGCAATGTAAGTAGTGTCGATATGGACAGCCTGCTGGTTGCATATTGGATACTCGACAATAACAATCAAATTATCCCCCTCGAAACAAAACGCTTGACACCGCACCCGGCAGGCGATATTATTATTGATACCATTGAGGTAAACACGTTGGGAATGACAGGTTTAAATAGTGTTTGGGTTGAGTATAATCCCATAAATCCTGAAACAGGGGTGTACGACCAAATTGAGCAACACCACTTCAACAATATTGCCCAGAAGTTTTTCTATGTTCGTACCGATAAAACCAACCCATTGCTCGATGTCAGCTTCGATGGAATCAGAATTTTGGATGGAGATATTGTTTCGGCCCGTCCCGAAATACTCATACGATTGAAAGACGAAAACAAGTACCTGGCCCTTAACGACACCTCGGTATTCAGGATTTTTATTAGCGATGTGAGCGAGGGCATCGAACGTAGGGTGTATTTCGAAGCCAATAGTGCCGAATACGACATGTTTTTTGTTCCTGCCGACCTACCCGATAATTCATGCAAAATCTTTTATAAGCCCATGTTTCATAGCGATGGCACCTATCAATTGCGCATTCAGGCCACCGATCTCTCGGGCAACGAGTCGGGAAGTTACGATTATGTGGTGCGCTTTAAGGTGATTACAACATCGGCCATTACCCACGTATTGAATTATCCGAATCCATTCAGCACATCAACACGTTTTGTTTTTGAACTTACCGGCCACGAAATTCCCGATGATCTGCGCATCGAGATATTTACTGTCACCGGAAAATTGGTAAGAGTTATCGACAAATATGAGTTGGGGCCGGTACGCATTGGACGTAATATAAGCGAGTTTGCCTGGGATGGTACCGATATGTATGGCGACCGACTGGCCAACGGAGTGTATTTCTACAGGATTACAGCACGCATCAATGGTTCAGATATGCAACACCGCGATTCGGAAGCCGACACCTATTTCAGGCACGATACCGGTAAAATGTATTTGTTACGTTAATTTGATTTCAACAGCTTAATTTCCACTATTATTCGGGAATTATGTTGCAATAGTGCTGATACCGATCGAATATTACATCAACAAAGCCTACGGCAAGCCTGCCCGGACAATACCCTGAACTTACCACGCTATCGGTATAGAACCGTGGATCAGATAGATGAATCAAAAAGTATTCGATGTTATTATTCCACGTATCGTGCTTTCTACCATATTTTTCGGCCAGTGCCATAGCGTCTTTCAAATGACTATATCCAATGTTGTAGGCGGCCATTGTAATTTTTATTCTGTCGGTGCTGTCGCATACAAAATCGGGTATTAAACCATCTATGTTTTTTAAATGCGTCACTCCGGCAGCAATATGATCGCTTACGTTTGAACTGGAATCAATGCCATACAGCATTGCTGTTTCGGGCATAAGCTGCATGATGCCAATGGCTCCCGCCCAGCTAATTGCATTTGGATTAAAGCGCGATTCCTGATATATCAGCGAGGCCAGTAAACGCCAGTCCCAGTTGAGCGTTTGGCTGTGCATTTTTATTAAATCGTCGAAAGGAGAAATTCTGTCTTTGTAATTGATGTAGTCGCTGAAGTCGATGGCATTACTTCCATAACGATGTCGATAGTATTTACGGAATAGTTTATCTATGGTTTCAGTATCTGATGCCGAAACAATCCATGTATTGATGCTATCGAGCAATGCGGTGGAATGCTTCGAAACCACCCAGCTCAAATGCAACGCCTCACCGGCTTTTACACCATAATTCAGGTTTTGGTAGTATCCCGAATACAAAATTGCAACGTTCTCGTCGATTACAGTATAATCGAATACCGATTTCGATACCGCCTCAAGCATTTGCTCGGCATCGAGACTGTCTACTTCAACAATATCTAAGCTAATGCCATTTTTTAAGGCATATCGCTTTAAGTGACTGGCCATAACTGTCGATTTTGCCAGATGAATGGTTTTGCCCGACAATTCACCAAAGTCTTCAATCATATCGCTCCGGTATCGTTGCACCAATATCGGTTGCGCACCAGCCAGCGCATCAGAATACCCAATCAGGTTCAGCTTGCACATTCCCGACAGCCGACGCTGAGCTACCAAATGACATTGACCTGTAACCAGCATCGAAATACTCTTCTCGATATCGTTTTCAACAATAATTTTGAGTTGAACACCCATCTGTGTTGCAAACTGTTGCAGTAACTCAAGCTGAAATCCCATAGGAGTGCCACGGTAAATAAAATAATCGGTCGAGTTCGTAGCTGTTACTGCAATCAATGTATCGCCTTCAACTATATTTCGAAAATCGGAAGAGAACAATCCCGTGTAATCGTGAGAGCGTTCGGGGGTGCTGCACGATGTAATTACAACTGCTGCAAATAACAAAACAAGCAAAACAACGAAATATGTGTTTCTTTCCCTCATATTACAAAAGCTAGTCGTAGAATTCCCAGCTTATACCAAAGTTAAAAGCCAACGGATTGGCCGGATAATGCAAAAGGCTATAATAGTTGGCCGCCATAAAGGCTTCGTTGAAATGTGACACTTTTACAAAAGCCCTGAAACGTTTAATTTTTATTGTGGAATGAAAATCGAGAATTACAAAATTGCCATATTCTTTGGTTTGATTGCTGTAAAAAACTCCGGTTGCCGGCATATAAGCAAAACCACCCGAGGTAGTCATATAGCGGGCATCGATACCCGCCTGAAAAATCATTTTATTTTTCAATACCGGTGCTTTTACATACAAAGAACTATACAGCCCCATGGCCGGCAGCGAATAGGCGGTATTGTCGCTAATATATTGAGCCTGTATGTGATTGTACCAGTTTAATATGCCAAATCTTATATGCTTGTTTACAGTGGCCGAAACTATATTACAAGGATCGGAGTTGAATGCAGGCATTGCCATGGCATCGAAGTACAGATAGCGGTGCAGGTAATAATAGTGAACTTCTGTACCAAAAGCATATTGGGTATTTGAATAACTTAAGCCCAGATTGGCCTTTTGTTCGGTATCATCAGGAATACTCCATATAAAATGATTCGACAGATAGGAATTGTAAAAATCGTCTTGATGAAATATATCAATTTTCGATTTGATGCCAAACTCATGTTTGTTGTCGGTGCCTGTGCTATAAAGTGCTTCTGCATCTACATGAATATCCCCTGCATGATGTCCGGTAAAGCCGAAATTGCCGCTTATACTCAATAATAACTTCTCGCGTTTCGAAAACCACAAAGCCCGTATGTAATTACTGAAATCGCCGGCAGCCATATTATACCAGGCTAAATCGCTTATTACACCCGCTGCAATACCACTTTCGGTAAGCCTTCCTTCGCCGGAACGAACAATATATTTAAGCATTAACGAGTTGTGAATTTTGCGGAGCCCCAAACTGTCGAATGTTTGCACCGAATCGAGGAATATATTGCTGTAAAACGCCGACGGCTTGTCTTCGTAAATGCGGTAATAGCGGTTCAACGATATATTGTGACTTATTCTGAAACGAGAATTGTATTTTTTTGTAACCAAGGTGTCGGTTCCCGATATCATGCTGTCGCGAACAAAACTACCGGGAATGTATTCGTGGGTAAAAACAATACCCGTTTGTGCAAGTTGTGTGGTTGAATACAGTAGTGCTACCGACAGGTTTTCGGGACGTTGCACCCGCTGCTCAAAGTCGTAATCAGAACCAATTCCTCCGTTGTTTTCGTGCGATATTTTGTTGTGAAGAAAGCGAATATATGCCGAATACCTGTCTTTAGAATAATCAATCCACAAATCGGCCTTATGGCTCTTAAGTTGTTGCCGCGCATACTGGCCCTTTGAATTCAGAGAACTGTATTCGGCTCCAAAATTCAGCCAGGGTTTTATGTTTTGGGTATGAATAAACGAAATATTATCCATTTGTTTCGTTCCACCAATAAAACTGACTGTTGTAAATGGCTTACGAACATTAAAAAACTTTGAATTGCCACTATTGCTAATAAAAGGTGTATAGGGTGTTAAAAACACAAATTCATGCTGTGGGTATCTATCGATAAAGAAAGCCGGTGTATGAGCTCCACCTGCATTGCCTGTTGAAAACAAAAAGGGATTCTTTGCACCGAAAATATGAAAATAATCGGTAAGTGTATCGGAGGAATAATTATTTTCGGCAACAATAAAATCGCCGTGAACATATTCACTAAAATGTCGCTCTATGCCTTCGTGTTGAGCCATTAAACTATAAGCCGAAAACAATATTGCTATTACAAAAACTAATTTTATCATACTGCAAAAATAATAAAAGAATTAGCCCATTGATGCAATACACTTCCGATGGCTATTCAAGAGAATTAAGCAACACAAACCAAATTAGTCGATTAACCTGGCGTTTTCAACTTGTTCGGTGTTTAATGCAAATTCAAGCACATCAAGTATGGTATCGACATAGTGAAAGCTTAGACCATCAACATAGAGCGAATTGATATCGGCAACATCTTTTTTGTTTTCGGATGATAGCACGATATCAGAAATACCGGCACGTTTGGCTGCTAAAATCTTTTCTTTTACGCCACCAACAGGCAGCACCTTGCCTCGAAGTGTTATTTCTCCGGTCATGGCAACGCCTTTTCGCACCTTACGTTGTGTTAGAGCCGAGGCAATAGAGAGTGCCATAGTTATCCCGGCCGAAGGACCGTCTTTTGGTATAGCTCCTTCGGGAACATGAATATGGATATTCCATTTTTCGAATACGGTAGCATCGAGCTGCAATAGTTCAGAATGTGCTTTAATATATTCCAAAGCAATTACTGCCGACTCTTTCATTACTTCTCCCAGATTTCCGGTTAAGGTAAGATTCCCTTTGCCTTTCGACAAACTGGTTTCAATATACAAAATATCGCCGCCGGTGGCTGTCCAGGCCAAACCTGTTACCACACCCGCAATCTCGTTTCCCTGATATTTCTCCTTATATATTTTTCGGTTTCCCAAATAGTTTTCAACCTCCGAAATTGCCGGTTTTTTGTTGTATTTCTCACGCACAGCTACTTTAAGAGCAACCTGACGAGCAACTTTGGCAATGGTTTTGTCGAGCATCCTCACACCCGATTCGCGAGTGTAATTTTCTATAATATATTCGATAATGTCGGGGTCGAATTGTAAATGTTTCTTTTTCAGCCCATGGGCTTCAAGCTGTTTGGGAATAAGGTGCCTGCGCGCTATTTCGGTTTTCTCGTTTATTATATATCCGCTCACTTCTATAATTTCCATACGGTCGAGAAGTGCCGGATTGATACTTTGAGTAGTATTGGCCGTAGCAATAAAAAGTACTTTCGACAGGTCGTACTCTATTTCAAGAAAGTTATCGTGAAACTCTGAATTTTGTTCCGGGTCGAGTACTTCGAGCAATGCCGACGATGGGTCGCCTCTGAAATCTTTACCCACCTTGTCAATTTCGTCGAGCATGAACACCGGATTCGAAGATTTTACTTTTTTAATATTTTGAATAATTCTTCCGGGCATAGCCCCGATGTAGGTTTTTCGGTGACCACGTATTTCCGATTCATCGTGTAAACCACCCAGTGACATTCTGGCATATTTGCGACCCAAGGCGCGTGCAACCGATCGGCCTAAACTGGTTTTTCCCACTCCCGGAGGGCCAACTAAACAAATAATGGGCGATTTTAAATCTCCTTTTAATTTGAGTACAGCCAAATGTTCGAGTATTCGTTTCTTTACTTCATCGAGCCCGTAATGATCGGCATCGAGAACCGATGCGGCATGTTTCAGATCGAAATTATCGTGTGTATATTCACCCCATGGCAAATCGAGAAGGGTGTGGATGTAATTTATTTGCACCGAAAATTCTGCTGCTGCAGGGTTTAAACTTTGCAATTTTTGAAGCTCTTTGTCGAAATGGTTTTTTACCTCTTCCGACCAGATTTTCTTGCTTGCTCTCTCTCTCATTTCTCTGATATCCTGCTCTATCGGGTTGCCGCCCAACTCTTCCTGAATGGTCTTCATTTGCTGATGAAGCAAGTACTCTTTTTGTTGCTGGTCGAGGTCTTTTTTAACTTTTGCCTGAATGTCGTTTTTCAATTCGAGCATCTGTATTTGCTTTGTTAGCAGTTCCATCAGATGAATGGCCCGTTCTTTAAGGTCATCGGTTTCGAGCAGTTTTTGCTTGTCGTAAGGTTGTATGTCGCTGTTTGAACAAATAAAATTGATAAGAAACGATGAGTTATCGATGTTTTTTATTGCGAAAGCAACCTCTTTGGGAATGGAACTACTCAATTTTATAATCTTTAGCGACAAGTCTTTCAGAGTGCTTACAATAGCCGAAAACTCATTGTCGGTATCTGCAGGTTTTAAATCGGAAAGAATGCGCACCCTGCCCTTAAAATAGGGCTCTGTTTCAACAATTTCCTGTATCTCGATTCTTTTTTTACCCTGAATTATAACCGATATGGTTTCGTCGGGCATCTCTATAATTTTAAGAATGCGTGCTAAAGTGCCTGTCTTAAAAAGATCGTCGCCAGTGGGGTCCTCTATCGAGGCTTCAGTTTGAGATACCGTTCCTAGCAATTTGTTGCCTGCATACACCTCCTGAACCAATTGAAACGATTTACTCCTTCCAACGGTGAGGGGCATCACCACACCCGGAAAAAGTACGGTGTTGCGCAATGGCAGAATAGGAAGTAATTTGGGTATGCTGGTGGATTCGCGCTGGTCGTCGTCGTCGAATCCTAAAATAGGAATAAACTCAGCATCATCTTCAAGATGCGACAGCGACAGCGATTCCAGTAAAGAATTTTTAAATGCTCTCATTGTGTTTATAATAATGTCATATTGGCACATGCGGCCTTTTCTCTATATAAAAATATATTAGGCAATTGCTGTGCCATGCCGTTTAATAGCTTCGGTAAACATCGCTAATTTCAAAAATCGTGTTTAATATTTTTTTGTCGGTATCACAAAGCTCAAGCCCTCTCCTGTTCATTACCAAGGCTACTGTTTCCAGTGCTTTATCTAATTGGTAGGTTTTAAAGCCGGCTGCGCCCCCCCAGCTAAACGACGGAATAAAATTGCGGGGAAAGCCATCTCCGAATATGTTGGCACTCACACCCACCACAGTGCCTGTGTTGAACATGGTATTGATGCCACATTTTGAGTGGTCTCCCATGATTAAGCCGCAAAATTGCAATCCCGTATTCACAAATCTATTTTTTTCGTAGTTCCATAATTTAACTTCGGCGTAGTTGTTTTTTAGGTTCGAGTTGTTGGTGTCGGCGCCTAAATTACACCATTCACCTATTACACTATTGCCTAAAAATCCATCATGCGCTTTATTCGATAACCCCAAAATCACCACATTGTTCAATTCACCGCCTACTTTCGAGTGTGGACCAATGCTGGTGGGTCCGTATATTTTAGATCCCATTTTCAGCACCGAATAGTCGCCTAGCGCAAATGGGCCTCTAATCATGCAACCCTCCATCACTTCGGCATTTTTCCCGAGATATATAGGACCGTTCGTGGTATTGAAAATTGAAGCTTCGGCTTTTGCTCCGGCTTCTATAAATACCGGATGCTTACCAATTACCGTATTGGTTGTGCTCAATGCTTCCGATGTTTTGCCTTCGATAAGTATATCAAAATCTATATTCAGCGCAATGCCTGCCAAACCAAAAATGTGATAAGGTGTTTCAGCAAAATGAACATCACCATCGTATTCGGTTATGGGCTGTGGCAAAATGCTGAAATTTTCGACAATGTCGCTTGCCTTATACACGGCAGCTATGGTTTTCCCTTTTTTTACCAACGAACCTTGGTTCAAGCTTTGTACTTGTGATGCCAATTTTTTATCGGCAATTACCGAAGCATTTATTACACAATTAATATCGGCAACATGGCGCGAATATTTTTCTTGCAGATAATCACGGGTAATGTAGCTTATTTCTGTTGACAATAGTTTTTTCCAGCGTTCGGCATTACTTAATATACCGGTTCTTATTTCGGCAACTGGACGTGTGTAGCTTAATGGTAGCATTTGTGTATGCAACCCGGCATCCGAAAGTATGAAGTGTTTCATCGATTGAGAATTTTGACTTAAAAATAGAAAAAGCCCTGTAAAACACAGAGCTTTTTACAATAAATATTGTATCGGCGAAAATTTTTCGCTTTATTTTTGATTTTTTTCGATGTGTTTCTGATAGCGGTTGCGGAATTTATCAACACGGCCTGCAGTATCAACAAGCTTCATTTTTCCGGTATAAAACGGATGAGATGTGTTCGATATCTCGAGTTTATACAAAGGATAGGTTACACCGTCGATTTCGATGGTTTCTTTGGTGTTGGCAGCTGAACGGGTAATAAAAACGTGTTCGTTCGACATATCTTTGAATGCCACCAGTCGGTAATTTTTAGGATGCAAGTTTTCTTTCATTTTCGTACTTATTTATTGCCCATTATTCAAAATTCGGGTTGCAAATGTAAGCATTGTTTCGAAATCTACAAAAAAATTACGACCACAAATGTAATTTTTTGAGGCGATTACGATTTTACACCCCCTTTATTATCAATCGCATCTGTAAAAAACTTGTTTTTTGGTGTGGTAGCTACAAAATCTTTCAAATAGTAGGGTTCAAAATAGGCAGTATCTTCAAACATCGAATTGCAAAATTTATCGAATGCTTTTTCTGACATTTGCCCTGCCGATGGATACACATCGGGAATAAAAACCATATTGTTGCCGGCAAGGAGTTGTTTTGCCTTTTCTGAGCCATTGCCGCAGATAAATAAGCGATGTGTAGCGCAAAGCTCTTTAAATGTGTCGTCATTCAGAATTATGGCACTTACCGGTGCGAAAACACTCAAATCAGCATAATACAAGGCTGCAAACACTTCGTCGCGCCTGGCTTCTATCATAGGGCAAATCAGGTGATTATCGGCAATACTGTAATCAGGCTTCAATATAGCCATGCGTGCCATAATTTCGGTGGTGTCAACCGAAATCAAGGGTATATTCAGGGCATAGGACAGGCCCTTTGCCGCCGAAACACCTATTCTAAGGCCGGTATACGATCCCGGACCGCGGCTCACAGCTATTGCCTGCAGCGATTTCATCTCAATCTGTGCTTCTTTAAGGCATTGCTCAACAAGGACATGAAGCATCGATGCATGCGACCTGTCGATGTGATTTTCGCACACAGCAATAGTTTTGCCGCTACGCGACAGGCCTACCGAACATACCGGGGTTGATGTGTCGATGCAAAGAATTTGTGCCAACTTACTTCTTCTCGGTTTTTAAGAACAATTCTTTTTTATCGACCCGGGTAACAGTCATCCCGTCTTGCAATATTTTCGAAATCAGGCTATATGGGGCCGAAATAACTTCGTCGTCTTTGGTAATGCCTTCGAGAATTTCTATGTAAGAAGCATCCTGTATTCCGGTTTTCACCAGTCGTTTTTCGGCTTTGCCATTGTTGTAAACAAAAACTACTTCTTGCAGCGATGTTCTGGGAGTGCTTTCGCTATCGCTGTTGGTTTTTGCTATCGTTTCTTTTGATGCGGCTGTAGAGTCGGGACGGGTAGTAACGGCAGGCAAGGGGACGCACAGCACGTTGTGGGCTGTTTTTGTACGTATTTCAACGGTTGCCGACATGCCCGGACGGAACGGAAATTTATTGCGTTCGGTAATTAAATCGCTGTATGACTCCGATAGAATTTTAATTTTTACCCTAAAATTGGTAACCTGATCGGCCGAAAGGCCTGTGGTTGTTGCCGAATTCGCAATACTGGTAACCACACCAAGAAATTTTTTGTTCAGATATGCATCTACCTCAATGTCGGCAGTGTCGTTAATTCCTATTTTAACAATGTCGTTTTCGTTCACATCTACTATTACCTCCATGTCGTTGAGATTGGCAATTCGAAGCAATTCGGTACCTGCCATCATTTCGGTGCCCACAACGCGCTCTCCCAATTCAACATTCAGCAGCGAAATGGTTCCGGTAACGGGAGCATACATCGAAGTCTTGTACAAGTTTTCGTTGGCTTCTTTTACAGTGGCTTCGGCACTGGCAACCGAAAATTCGGCAGCTTTCACACTTTGGCGGGCGGCGTTCAAATCAGCAAGCCCCATCTGGTAGCTTGCCAGTGCATTTTCGTATTCAACCTGCGAAATAGCTCCCTGATCGTATAGTTTACGGTTGCGTGTAAACGACAATTCTGTTTGGTTAAATTGAGCCTGTGTTTGTTCAAGACGAGCCTTACTGCTGGCCAAATTGGCCTTGGTGCTGTTCAGTGCTGCAACGCTTCGGTCAACAGCCGACTCGTATAAGTCGGGTTTTATTTTTAACAGAAACTGGCCTTTGCTAACCTGTTGACCTTCAACCACGTCCAGCTCAACTATTTCGCCCGAGACATCAGGACTGATTTTCACTTCGGTTACCGGTTGAATTTTTCCATTGGCTGTAACCGTTTCTACTATGGTGCGTGTTTCGGCCTTGTCGGTACTTACCTTGTTGGCTGCTTCGGAACCCATCCATCCGGCTTTTCGCGCAACAATCAGTAATACAATCAGCACGATAAGCCCAATGACTAGGTAGCGGTAGGTTTTGCGTTTTCGGGTTTTCATCATTACAGTTTTATTTCGATTCCCCTGTAGAAGTCGAGAATTTTTTGTTTAAAAATCAAATCGTATTTCGAGCTGATAAGGTCAGAAGCCAGCCGGCTCAACTGTGTTTTGGCAGAGTTGTAGTCGAGAGAAGTAACTAGCCCCAAGTCGAAGCGTTGTTGGGTGTAGTCGAACGATAGTTTGCTTGCCTCGTAGGCTTTTTGCGCTGCCTCATATTTTTTTAGGGCTGCGCGTGCATCGGTATGTGCTTGCTGAATGGCTCTAAACAACTGCCGTTCGGTAATTTCGTATTGCAGTACACTTTGGTTGCGTTCAATGCGCGCATTGGCAACACGCGTATTGGTGTACCAAGCATTGAATATGGGAATATTCATGCCTATACTCAACGATGCTGAAGCATTATCGCGAAGTTGATCCTGAAAGGGGCGGGTAGCGTATGAATAGTTGAAATTATACTGGTAAACATCAATGTAGTTTCCATATGCATCCAGAGCAAAACCCGTTAGCACCGGAGCGGCAGGACTGATATTGTCGATTGTTTTTCGCGCATTCGAATAACCGGTTCCGTAGCTTGCCGATAGCGAAATTTGTGGATATCGCGAACCCTGTGCAATGGCATATTGTAGGTCGGCGCTACGTTTTTTTAAGGCTGCGCTTTTTATTTCGGGCATGTGCCCAAGTGCTTCATTATATATGCTTTCAGCAGGAAGCAGTATCGACGATTCAACCAATCCGCCTACATCGGGAATCAATATTTCGAAATCATCAACATTATCGAGTTGTAACAACTGCACCAAGTTAAGGCGGGCCATGAGCAACTGGTTTTCGGCATTTACCCGACTGGCTTCTTCGGTGGCAAGTTGGGCTTCAACTTCATATTTTGCCTGAAGGGGCAAGCTGCCTGCGTTTACAAGCTTTTGTGTGCGATTTAGCTGAGCTTCGGTTATTTGCAATTGTTGATTCGCTGTTTCGAGAATTTCGATAGAATACAGAATTTGCAAATATGCCGAAGTAATAGTTAGCGCAAGGTTATTGCCTGCGGTTTCAAGGTCGTATTGGCCCGATTGCAGGTCGATGTCGGCCTTGCGTATGGTATTTATTTTCTGAAAACCGTTGAACAGGGTTACCGAACTCGATATACTGGCATTCGACGAAATTACATTATCATCGGCAAATTCGTTGGTAAACGCATCAACACTGCGCCCAAACGAAAAATTCTGATTTACTCCGGCGTTAAGCGATGGAAATAAATTCATTTTTGAAGCAAACAGGTTGTTTTCCGACACACTGAGGTATAACGATTGCTGTTTCAGCTCAAGATTATTCTCTAGCGAATAATCGATACACTCTTTCAGCGACCATGCTTTTTGTGCAGCAACTGTAGATGAAATCAGAATGATGACACTGAGAATCAGGATGCGAATCATGATTTTAAATTTCAGGTAAAATTAATGAAAATGCCTTGTTAAAAACACTTGCGACCAATGATTAAGATTTTATTAAGTTTTTACATTGCCAAAGTCGGGAGTTTCGAACCGGTATAACTTTTCGATGTAATGAGAAAGTAACAATTCGAGACAGACCAATTTGCTGCTGAGATGTTGCGGACTGTCGTGAAAAACCAGTATGCTACCCGGTTTTGCATGCGCTTTAACTATGTTAAACAATTGAAAACCCGAGCGTTGGGGTTGAAAATCGCCCGGCATTACATCCCACAGCACAATATGGTATTTTTTCAGCAGCTTGCGATAGGCAGCCGGTGTAATAAAACCATATGGAGGTCTGAATACATTGCTTTTTGTAATTTCAGCCGATTTGTCGATACCGGCATAATATTCCGATGAATTGAACCAACCCATCTTTTTGTGAGTGTAGGCATGGTTTCCGACAAGGTGACCGGCTTGTCGGATGTTTTCGATTAATTCGGGATGCTTTTCGGCACGTGTACCAACGCAAAAAAACATGGCTTTTGCCGAATAGCTTTCGAGTAGCTCGAGCAATACCGGTGTTGATTCCGGATGTGGTCCGTCGTCGAACGAGAGAAACAATGTGTGGTTTTTTCCGGGAACACGGCATACTATACGGGGCATACACCATTGCGCAAGGCGAGATATGTTGTAGTTATTCTTCAAAACTGATATTCCGCGTTTTTTCGTAGGCAGTAAGCATTTTACCGTATTGAATTTCGATTTCGGCGAGGTATTCTTTGTGGTTATACTCACGTGCCATACGGTATAAATACTGCAGCACCGTGAGGCATTGCCTTTCGTCGAAGTCGAGAGCAGGTTGATATATCTCGTCGAAACTCAACATGTAATTCAGGTCGGCAATACAGTTAGCAGCCAATGTCTGTGCCGTTTCGCGGGCTTTTTTCTTGCGATTGATGCGGTAATAACCATGAACAATACCTGCGGTATAGAACTCGTAGGCTACTTTTTCGTTGGGGATAAGCGCAAGGCATTTATCGAGCACTTCTTCCGACTCTTTTATTTTCCCTTCAAAATACAGCGCACGGGCACAGTGAGAAAAAACGTTTCGATAGTTTGCGGCCAGGCTTCGCATATTGTCGTCGCAATAATTGTTGCCGGGGCCGTATGAGTCTAACGAAAAGCCCCTTACATTCCTATACAGCAGTTCGGCATCAATATATCCCATCGATTGCTCGCTGAGCTCGTTAACAATAGGTAGAAGCCTGAATGCCATACCTTCGAGCGAAAAATACTTGTCGAGACCCAGATAGTTCTCGCTGCCGGCCGATATCGAAAAATAAATGGGTCGCTTCCAGTTGTTGCTTGCTATAATGTCGAGCACTATCAGGTCTGACTTCGTCATTACACTTTTTGGCAAATTCCATATCATTTTATCGGGAACCCAAGCCAGATTATCTTCCGAAACAGTTGCTGTGTTCAGCAGTTGCTGCTTGTCGATATCAAGCAATAGTTTATTTCCGGGAAAATAATTGAGTAAATCGCCGGTTACATTATGTTTTACCCGGTCGGAACTGTTGTCGGAAAACGCAAATGCAATGGCATCGCCGGCGGGAACCGCCAGACTGATTTGTCGTTTAAGCATGTTGTCGATGAGTTGTAGCAGTCGGGTGGCCTGTGCAGCATTAATATTATGTTTTTTCAGCGACTCGGGTTTACACAGGTTTTCGGTAATAGTTCTGAATGCTTTGAACTGAGGATTTTTTCCATGGGGGGCCATAAACATAAAATCTTTCAGCATATCGGAGTATTCCTGTGGGTGTTGAGCGGGGAAATCTGACGACTCAATTAAGCTAACCCATTCGCTAAAAATGGCTGTCATTGCAGTGTCGAAAACCGGTTTGTGGGCTTCATATATTTTATCGACAACGCCAAACACATGGTCGTACACATGCATGTATTCGCGGTTACCGGCAGTGTACGATAAAGGGTTTAGTGACATTGGAACGGGATCGCTTTTGTGCTGTTTTTTTCGGCATTGATTGATATACCAGTCAAAGTTCAGATAGCTTAGATTGATTACCCTGACATCGCTGCGGTAGTTTTTTACTTCCTGCAAATACCAAAGAGGGTAGGTGTCGTTGTCGCCTCGGGTAAACAATATGGCATTGGGTGCACAACTGCTTAAATAGTTATAGGCCAATTCGTAAGCTGTTCGGTTATTGCTTTTGTTATGGTCGTTAAGGTTTCGGGCAAACATGTGAACCGGTACGGCCAGGCCGGCAATTGCTATAATGCCAACAATTACAAGCTTGTTTCTGCTCAGTTTCTCAACCCACGAGAACAGCGCAAAAACGCCAATACCCATCCAAATGGCAAAGGCGTAAAACGATGCCAGAAATATGTAGTCTCTTTCCCGAATCTGATATGGATGCTGGTTCAGATACAGCACTATTGCTATTCCGGTGAAAAAGAACAGTGTGGCAACTACCCAAAACATGTTGCGGTGATGTTTAAAATGGTACCACAACCCGGCAATGCCCAGCAACAATGGCAATAAAAAATACGGATTACGTGCATG
Source organism: uncultured Bacteroidales bacterium (assembly GCA_964511665.1). Classification (GTDB taxonomy): domain Bacteria; phylum Bacteroidota; class Bacteroidia; order Bacteroidales; family ML635J-15; genus JAGOEF01. Next base: position 50,797 of record CAZEHA010000004.1, on the reverse strand, counting down.
GTTGCCGGCATATGTTCCCGATGCGTCAACAGCATTCCCCAGCCGGAGCCTATCGAGGAACCCGATTCCCGAAATCCAGTTTCCTCGTAGCGGACCGCCATGACCCTGAATATCGTTTTGCCGTCCGGCAAAGTTCCACATAAAATATCTGAAGTACATGTGGCCCAATTGATAGCGCGTAAAGAACCTGATGTTCTCGGCCATGTCGGGAATGTTTTCGCCACTACAACCCGACCACAACTTATAGGCTTCGATATGCTTGATTTGACTGCTCCACATGCGCGGAAAATATCGCAAATCGCGCTTCACGTAATTGGGCTTCATCTTTGTACCCGTAATCTGATATTTGTTGTCGATGGGCTGCCGGTGTTTCCCTGCTTCTACAAAGGGGATCCTTTTATCGGTAGATGAGTTAAACGAGTGTCCTTTTATAAGAGGATATTCTGCATATTGCTCTCTTTCTATATAGTCTTTTATGCCAAAGGCATGCGAAGGATTGGCTTCGTTGATGGGTGTTCCTGCCGACGATCTGATTACTATAAGGGCATACGATGAATATCCGGTAATAAACAGCAATATCATGGTGGCAACAATGCACAGGTTTTTTCGATTCCGGCGCAGCGACCATAAAATCACTATTGCCACCAATGCATACAGCACAAGAAAGCCTGCAAATATGCCACTGCCAACAGGCAAACCGAGTTGATTAACAAAAAACACATCGCTAAAGGCCGCTGTATTAATTATTAAAGGAATTAGAACATACATGATAACTGCCGGTAACAACAGGGCAGCAAGGGCTATGAAAAATATATTCTTTGCATTATTAGGGTAGCTGCGAAACCCATACACCATTACAATGGCCGGAATAACCAACAGATTCAGCAGGTGAATGGAAACCGACATGCCCAACAACAAAGCTATAAGAAGCAGGTATCTACGGTCGCTCCGATTGCGATACCAGATGATTATTGACCAAAATATTATTGCAGTAAACAACGCCGACAAGCTGTACACTTCGGCTTCGGTGGCCGAATGCCAGAAACTGTCGGAAAAAGCAAGACTGAGAGCTCCTATTGCTGCTGCCGACCATATTACGGGATATTTATAGTGGGTGTTGGTAAATGGTTTTTTTTCGTAAAGCGTTTCGAGTAACAGGCAAATTGTTTTAAACAGATACATCACAGTGCATGCTGCAGCTAGCACCGAAACCATTATTACCATAAAAGATGCAATATCGCCGTTGCCAAACGAAAACACAGCGAATACCCTGGCTATCAAAACATATAATGGTGCTCCGGGAGGATGCCCCACCTGAAGCCCGGTTGCAGTGGCTATCCATTCACCGGTGTCCCAGAATCCGCCGGTGGGTTCTGCCGTAAGCGCATACACCAGCGATGTGAACAAAAAAAGCAACCAAGCAATAGTGGCTTGTGTGCGTTTTGGGTCGTCGAAAAAAAACTTCTTCATGGCAGCGAAGTTAGAAGAAAAAAATGGTTTTGATTTAGGCCGTAGGTAATTATTCCGCACGTTTTTTAATGTTATTTCGTGTTTTTGTGTATTTTTACAAAAAGAAAAACAGAATTACTTATTGTTACATGATAAATTACACCCTATGAAAAAGCTTTGTTTAGTGGCACTTATAGCGATGTTTTGTTCTCCGATATTTGCACAAACTGTGGTTGAGGGCGAATCGTTTATTGCCGGAGGAAAAAGAAATGTTATTATCGGTACTATTCCCAAAGGCGATGTTAAGGCAATTGAAAAAAACTGGAAGTCGCTCATGAAAAAGTATAAAGCAAAGTTATCGGGGAAAGATGAAATTTTTGCCGATAATGCCATCATAAAACCGGTGTACAACAATTCTATGGATGTGTACGCACGCGTTGAAACCATTAACGAAACCGATGTACGTATTACTATTGCTTTCGATATGGGCGACTATTATATGAGTTCGTCGCAACAGCCCGAATTGTTTAAGGAAACCAAGAAATTTATTGAGAAATTTGTGATGGATCAGTCGAAAACGGCGTATAAAGAAAATCTGAAGTCGGAAGAGAAAGTACTTTCGGGGATGATCAGGGAACAAAAGAAACTGGAAAACGAGAACAAGAAACTTGATAAGAAAAACGAGGATTTGCGTAAACAAATCAGAGATAATCAGCAAATAATTAAGGACAATCAAACAGCCATCGAGAATAAGGTAAGGCAAATAAGCCGGCAGGAGCAGAAAGTGAAATCGCTGAAAAGCGAAAAGCCGAAATAGAGATTACCTATTAAAACCGAGCTTATCTAAAAGGCTTGTAGATTCAAGAATATTGTTTTTACTTCATAAAACAAAACCTGTTAATATTTTATTCAATAATAATGGGCTTTGCACCGTGCCCCAATGGCAGAATTCTTATTTTTGCATAAAATTAAGATTGGTAACATGAAATTTGGAGTTGTAATTTTTCCCGGATCGAATTGCGATCACGACATGATGTATGCCCTGGGCGATATGCTGAACCAGAAGGTTGTTGAGTTATGGCACAAAGACGACAGCCTGAAAGATTGCGATGCAATTGCCATACCGGGCGGTTTTTCGTTTGGCGACTATTTGCGCTCGGGTGCTCTGGCGCGTTTTTCGCCCATCATGGAAAAGGTGATTGAGTTTGCCAATCAGGGTGGCTTTGTGTTTGGCGTGTGCAATGGTTTTCAGATTTTATGTGAAACAGGATTGTTGCCGGGAGCATTGCTGCACAACAGCAACCAAAAATTTATCTGCAAAAATCAATATATCAAAGCCGAACACAGCGATATGGCCATGACCTTGCTTGTGCCCAAAGGCAAAGCACTTAAAATACCCATTGCCCACGGCGAAGGGCGCTATTATGCCCCCAACGAGGTGCTTACCGAAATGATTGCCAACCAACAAATTGTGTGGCGCTATTGCAGCGAAACCGGCGAATTGTCGGAAAACAGCAACCCCAATGGCTCGCTTATGAACATAGCGGGCGTGTGCAATGCGGGTAAAAATGTTTTTGGCATGATGCCGCATCCCGAACGAGCTGCCGACCCCGAGCTGGGAAATACCGACGGAATGATGATATTGCAGTCGATAGTGAAACATCTTGAATCGAAAAAAGCCTGAGCATGAAACTCTATACCGAAAATCTGTATAAAAGATACGGAAAACGTATGGTGGTGAAAGACGTTTCGGTTGAAGTGAACCAGGGCGAAATAGTGGGTTTGCTGGGCCCGAATGGAGCAGGAAAAACAACAACTTTCTATATGATTGTTGGCCTTATAAGGCCGTATCAGGGGCGCATTTTTGTTGATAACACCGAAATAACCAGCGAACCGGTGTATAAACGTGCGCGCAAAGGGTTGGGATATCTGGCACAGGAGGCTTCGGTGTTTCGTAAAATGAGTGTTGAAGACAACCTGCTTGCCGTGCTCGAAATGAGCAAATTGTCGAAACGCGACCAGAAAGAAAAGGCAGTGAAACTGCTTAATGAGTTTGGGTTGATGAAAATAAGGAAAAGCAAGGGGTATCAGCTTTCGGGAGGCGAAAGGCGCCGCACCGAAATTGCCCGAGCTTTGGCCATCGACCCTAAGTTTATTTTACTCGATGAACCGTTTGCAGGCGTTGACCCAATTGCGGTTGAGGACATTCAAAACATAGTGATGCATTTAAAAAGCCGCAATATAGGAGTGTTAATCACCGACCACAATGTGCAGGAAACATTGTCGATTACCGATCGCGCCTATTTGCTTTTCGAGGGAAGCATACTTAAATCGGGTACCGCCGAAGAGTTGTCGGCCGATGAACAAGTGCGAAAAGTGTATTTGGGGCAAAACTTTGAGTTGCGCCGATAGTGGGTGCTTACTGTGTTCGGCTGTATTTAACAAATTGCATCATTATCACTTCTATTAACTGATATTCGGCAGTGTTCAGCACAAACCTGTCGGGCAAAGCCATCCATTCTATAAAGGCTATGGCTTCGGCTTCGCCAAGCCCAGTGATGCGCATAACCATGGCCACATTGAATTTTTCGCCGACAGCATTTTTTATGAGGTCGCGTTCCTGAATTTCTTCGAGCTTACGGCGTTCTTTCCCCTCTTTGCTGAAAGCATCATACAGGGCTGTGATGGGGCTAAGCACAATGCCAAAGCCCATGGTTCCGTGGCGGCTATAGTAGTCGAGATCGGCAGGGCGTACCGGAAAGTTTTGCAAAGCCCTTTGGTAATCGTCTTCGGGCAATACCATATGTGTGATTTCGTAACGAAACTGCTCGTATCGGCGCAAGGCTATAATATCGACCGACGACAACTCATACACTGTTTTTTCCATTTCTACATAAGCCGAGCGAGAAATATCACCGGTTGAGTCGCTTGCTGTTACCAGTAGTTTTTCGTAACCTATCGACGAGAATACAATGGTATCGCCAATGTTGGCAAAAAGCACAAAATAACCCGAAGTGTCGGTTATGGTACCCTTGCGCGAATGCTTCACGTAAATGTTTACATATGGCAGAGGCTCGGTGGTTTCAGCATCAACCACTATGCCCGCAATTACCAGCCGGTTGTTCATACGTATCAACTGTGCCGATACGCTGTCGAATAGTAATGTGAATAATATGACCAGTATTGTAGCCTGCTTTATCACAGCTTCGGTTTTTTGTACAAATAAATAAAAATTTTAGGGCAATGCCTGTTTTAATTTCTTATAACGAACAATAACCGATTTTGTGCGAAAGAATGCAAAAAATAAACAAACATTTTTTAACATTGCAGCTTGAGTTGTGTGTAATTGTAAATGACCGTTATTTATAGTCGGTGACAATATTAATAAACAAAGAGAGTAGTTGCTCGATCAATTCGATTGTTGCCATGTTATTGATGTGCACCGCAATCGCTTGTTTTCCGGCCGGGGCACAGCATCGTTTTAGTTCGCGTTGTTTTTCCGAAATACGTATCGATCGCGATTGTGTGTATGCCATTGAGGATGAATGGGATTTTACAGGTTTTGGCATCGACAATCCACAAGCGCTTACACTCGATATATATTACCCGCTTAACGACACCATGAAAGAGCGTCCTATGGTAGTTTGCCTGTTTGGTGGGGCATTTTTTAGGGGCAACAAAGATAGACGCGACATGAAAGCCTGGTGCGATAGCTTGGCCCACTACGGCTATGTGGCGGTGGCTATCAACTACCGTATCGGTTTCAATCCACTAGGAAGCGGTACTTCAATCGGCGCCGATGCAGGGGTTATCAGAGCTATGTATCGGGCAGCACAAGACTGCAGGGCAGCCGTCAGGTTTTTAAAAAGCCGCCACATCGATTATGCCATCGATACCTCGCAGATTTTTCTGCTCGGCAACAGCGCCGGTGCCATCACATCACTGAATGCAGTGCTTCTGGGTAATACCGAGCGTCCGGCCGAAACTTACAGTACCGGATTTGGTGCCAACAATGCCGATTTGGGTTGTCTCGACTGCACAGGAAGTTTTCGTCGCTATCCCTTTGGTGTAAAGGCCGTGGTAAGCTTATGGGGAGCGGTGCACGATGTGGCTATGTTTGCAAAAACACCCCCATTCCCCGTGCTTTTTATTCACGGAACACTCGACCCCATAGTTCCCTATTATAAAGATTATGCGCTTAACTTTACCTATGGCAAAGACCTTAATGTGTTTCTTTTTGGGTCGAAAGCCATGAAAGAGGAGTGCGACCGACTGGGCTGGAACACAGTAATGCATAGTTACGAAGGACAGGGACATTGTTTCTATAGTTGTGGAAACATCAATATTGGAGAACTCGACTACTCTATTTTTCCATGCGATTATTGGTGGCCGGTTTTTTATCAGGTAATTCATTTTTTGGCCGAAAACAATAGCTGGTGTAAGCCCGAACACTTGCCCGATCTAAACACCGTTATCGATTTTGTGATTACAGAACTTCCCGAAAAAGCGAACTTTCGGTTGAATTTTCATGGGAATCTGATTATGAATAACAAATTAACCGTTTACAATGCAATTGGAGAACCTATTCTCTCGCAGGTGCTCGAAAACGAAAAAACAGTTTTGGCTCTCGACGGAAGACCGGCAGGAATTTATGTGGTCGAAGTTAAAAACCACATGCACAGTAAGCTTGCTAAAATTGTTGTTAAAGAATAATAGGCTTATTTCGATATGCATTGTTTTTCTTGATGTGGCTGATGATTTCAGCCAAGCTGAATGTTATTGGTTGTTGAAATAGAAACAGATAGCCATATGAAAGATTTTATTAACTTTGAACAGATGTAGAACCACAAAGCATAGAAATTGAAAACACAAAACAAAAAGAAAATAGTGAACGATCCTGTTTATGGATTTATAAATATACCCCACAGTATTGTTTTCGACCTTATTGAGCACAGCTATTTTCAACGACTCCGACGCATCAGGCAATTGGGCATGACCGAACTGGTGTATCCGGGTGCGGTTCACTCTCGCTTTCAACACGCTCTTGGGGCCATGCATCTTATGACATTGGCTATAGAAGTGCTAAAACAAAAAGGAAATGCTATAACCGACGAAGAAGCCGAAGCAGCCTGCATCGCCATTTTATTGCACGATATTGGGCACGGTCCGTTTTCGCACGCACTCGAAAGCAATATTGTTAGCGGTGTGTCGCACGAACAGCTTTCGCTGTTGTTGATGCAGCAGATTAACAGCGAATTCAACAATAAACTGCAATTGGCTATTGAGCTATTCAGGGGTAAATACCATAAAAAATTTCTCCATCAACTCATATCGAGTCAACTCGATATGGATAGACTCGATTACCTGCGTCGCGATAGTTTTTTTACGGGAGTATCCGAAGGCGTGGTAAGCTCCGACCGCATCATTAAAATGTTGGAAGTGCACAACGACGAACTGGTAGTAGAAGCAAAGGGTATATACAGCATCGAAAAGTTTCTGATAGCCCGCCGACTGATGTATTGGCAGGTTTATTTGCATAAAACCGTTTTGTCGGCCGAATTAATGCTTATTCAGGTGTTGCAGCGCGCACGAACGCTTATTGCTGAAGGGCTTATTGTGAATTGTTCCGATGCATTGTATTACTTTTTGTCAAATTCCATTGCCGTAAAGGGGAATGATATGCTTTTGAATTTCACACGGCTCGATGATACCGACATTATTCACTCTTTGAAACTGTGGAGTCAACACAGCGATATTGTACTTTCTTATCTGGCCGGTGCTATCATAAATCGCCGCTTACTCAAGGTGCAGCTGCAAAAAGAATCATTCGATACGGAGCAGCTTGAACGCTTGAGAAAAATTGCTTCCGAAAAAATGAATATTTCGGCTTCTGAAGCACAGCAGCTTGTGTTTACCGATGTAGTGTCGAATAATGCATACAGTTACGCCGACGATCAAATTCACATCTTAATTCATGGAAAAACCATTGATATTGCACAAGCCAGCGATATGCTGAATCATCAGGTGCTGAGCAAAACAGTAACAAAAAATATTTTATGCTATCCCAAAGAGATTTCTGGTTTTGTGTAACAATAAATACTGATGGGCTAAACCGAAGATGTTATATGCTTACAGCAAGGCCATTGCCACGGCTATTATTATTGCTCCGCCAATAAACCCTGTATATACTTGTGCCGGAGTATGATCACCGGCAATCATTCGCGATGTGGCAGTAATGCCCGAAATTAGAATCACAACAATTATAAAACTATGTAAATGAAGGCTATAGGCTATCGATAGATACAATATTAGTCCGGTTAAACCTCCTAGACCCATGGTATGAAGGCTGATTTTCCATTTCAGTGTAACCAGCATGCTCACTACAATGCTAATAAGGCTCGCCATAATAAACTTCAGTAAAATAGGAGGGAAGCCGCTGCGCTGCATAAAATAATAGCTTAATCCATACATTATGGCAACCACAGCCAGAGGCAATATCCGTTCTTTACGATTTTCGATGGAAAACGATGTGATGTATTTTTGCAGGTATAAGGCCGGAATAATAAGCGAAGGCAACAAAAACGTAAGCACAAACACAACAATATACACTGCCTGCATCACTTTTTGGGGCAGCAATCCCAAATAAAAACCGCTATTAAACACAACAAAACAGCCCAACGTGGGAATAATAAGCGGGTGAAATAACACGCTTATTATTTGTGACGGTATTTTAAGGTAGCTTGGATATTGCATTACAATGCTTTTCGGAGACGTGCAACCGGAATATCGAGTTGCTCGCGGTATTTAGCCACGGTTCTGCGGGCAATCACATAGCCTTTTTCTTTGAGTATTGCCGCCAGTTTATCGTCGGTAAGGGGTTTGCGTTTGTTTTCGGCATCGATGCAATCGCGCAAAATCTGCTTTATTTCACGCGTACTCACCTCTTCGCCCGAGTCGGTTTGCATGCCTTCCGAAAAAAAGTGCTTCAGCAAATAGTTTCCAAAAGGGGTTTGAATGTATTTGCTGTTGGCCACTCGCGAAATGGTCGAAATGTCAAGACCTGTTATTTCGGCGATGTCTTTTAAAATCATGGGTTTCAGCATTGTTTCGTCACCCTCCATAAAAAAGTCTTTCTGATATTCGAGTATTGCATTCATAGTTACCAGAAGGGTGTTTTGCCGTTGTTTAATAGCATCGATAAACCATTTGGCCGAATCGAGTTTTTGCTTAATAAATGTAGCAGCGTCTTTTTCCGATCGGGTAACATTTTCGTTCCCTTTTTGCAGACCACGCAACATTTCGGTATAATCACGGCTCATTCTTAGCTCGGGAGCATTCCGCTGATTCAGGCTTATTTCGGGTTTGCCGTTGTTGATTTCGAAAATAAAATCGGGAATAATGGTTTGTGCAGCACGCGACGACGAATCGCTATAGCTGCTGCCCGGTTTAGGATTTAAACGAAGAATTACCTTAAGAGCTTGCTTTAGCGCCGACTCATCAAGGTCCATTTTGTGCATTATTTTATCGTAATGCTTTTTGGTGAATTCTTCAAAATAGTCGAAAATAATTTCGTGTGCATTTATTACGGCAATTGTTTTATGTTCTTTTCGGTCGAGTTGTATCAGCAGGCATTCGCGCAAGTCGCGCGCCCCAATTCCTGCCGGATCGAGGTCTTGCACAATATACAGGGCATCTTCGAGCTCCTCCTCGTTGGTCGAAATATTTTGATTAAATGCCATGTCGTCCGAAATAGAGGGTAAATCGCGATGAATATAACCGTCTTCGTTCATGCTGCCAATAAGAAACTCGGCCAATTGGCGTTGGCGCGCTGTAATTTGCTTTAATCCCAATTGATTGCTAACATATTCATGAAAGCTGACCCCCGACGAGAATGGGATCTCGCGATGTTCATCGTCTTTCGAATAATTGTTTGCTTGCAAGCGATATGCAGGCACATCGTCGTCGTCGATGTAATCGTCGAGGCTAAATTCATCATCGGAACCATCGTCGGTATTGTTCTCGTCGTTTTGTTCATCGAATTCTTCTTCCTCGTCGGCACCTTCTTCGAGTGCAGGATTTTCTTCAAGCTCTTTTTTTATTCGTTGCTCCAATTGCAATGTGGGCAACTCTAGCAGCTTAATCATCTGTATCTGCTGTGGCGAAAGCTTTTGCAGCAGTTTTTGTTGTAACGATTGCTTCAACATGGCATTGGTCTTTTTATTTCATACGCAAATTACGCAAAAAAGTTAAAATTCTGCATTTTTTGGTGTACGTGGAAAGGGAATAACATCGCGAATATTACCCATTCCGGTAACAAAAAGCATAAGTCTTTCGAATCCTAACCCAAATCCACTGTGCGGCACCGAACCGAATTTTCGCGTTTCGAGATACCACCACATCTCTTTTTCGGGAATATGCATTTCGCGCATTCGGGTAAGTAATTTTTCGTAATTGTCTTCGCGTTGCGACCCCCCAATAATTTCTCCAATTTGTGGGAACAGCACATCCATGGCTCTTACAGTTTTGCCATCGTCGTTCTGTTTCATGTAAAACGCTTTTATTTGCTTGGGATAGTCGGTAAGAATAACCGGTTTTTTGAAGTGTTTTTCAACCAGATAACGTTCGTGTTCGCTTTGCAAATCGGTACCCCAATCGTTAACCGGATACTGAAATTGCTTTTTCTTATTGGGTTTTGATGCTTTCAGTATATCGATAGCTTCGGTGTAGCTGATACGCACAAATTCATTGTTCAGAACAAACTCGAGTTTTTCGATGAGGCCCATTTCGTCGCGTTCGTTTTCGGGTTTCGATTTTTGCTCTTCGGCACGACGTTTTGCCAAAAACTCAAGGTCGTCGCTACAATTGTCGAGGGCATAAGCTACAAGGTATTTCAGCATTTCTTCGGCAAGATTCTGGTCGTCGACAATATCGTAAAATGCCATTTCGGGTTCTATCATCCAAAATTCTGCCAAATGCCGTGCTGTATTGGAGTTTTCTGCCCTGAAGGTAGGTCCAAAGGTATATACTTCACTCATGGCAAGTGCTGCTAGCTCGGCTTCCAGCTGCCCCGATACGGTAAGATTGGTCTCGCGGCCAAAAAAATCTTTCGAAAAATCGACTTTCCCATCCTCGGTAAGAGGCGGGTTTTTTGCATCGAGCACACTTACGCGAAACATTTCGCCGGCACCTTCGGCATCGCTGCCGGTAATAATAGGAGAATGGATATTGTAAAAACCCTTATCGTTGAAAAACTTATGAATGGCAAAAATCATCGAATGCCTCACTCGGGTTATGGCTCCAAACAGATTGGTGCGAAACCTCAGGTGCGCTATTTCGCGAAGAAATTCGAGACTGTGTTTTTTGGGTTGTAAGGGATATTCGTCGGGGTTGGCTTCGCCTATAATCTCAATACTATTGCATTGCATTTCAACCTTTTGACCCGAACCGGCCGATTCTACCAAAATACCCGAGGCAACCACCGATGCACCGGTATGAATGCGTTGCAATAGTTGATTGTTTTCGGGTGTCATATCAACTACTATCTGAATATTGTGTATGGTGCTTCCGTCGTTTAAGGCAATAAACGCCACATTTTTGCTTTCACGTTTGGTACGCACCCAGCCCATGGCTTTTACCTCGTTGGCCGAAGGCATGGTGTTCAACAATTCTTTAATCTTAATACGTTTCATTATTCGTGTATTTTTCAGTTTGTAAAAATAGAAAAATTTTATTCGTTTCAGTCACGCTACAAAAGCACAGAATCAAGCAATGCCTTTTAAGGCCGATTGCTAAAAACCAATTTGGCATAGCTATTGTTAAGCATTTTTGATTATTTTTATAAAGTTAAATTTTAAACTAATTATGTATGAAACAAGTATTTAAAATGATGTTACCGGCATTGCTGATTGCCGGAGTATTTGTTTTTTCGGGATGCGACCCCGAAGAAAACAACAACAACGAGGTGCAATATGCTCTCGTTATCCAAAATGGGGCTATGAATATTCACCCCGACGAAACAGTTAACTACACAGCTGTTTTGGTCGATAACGAAGGTAATGTGAGTGCTGCTAACGGAGTTACCTGGTCGGTTACACCAACAAGCATAGCAAGCATTAGTGCTGCAGGAGTGCTTAGTCCGGTGGCCACCGGTGAGGCGCGTGTAACGGCTACAGTTGTGGTTAACGGAACCACAATAACTGCGAGTGTTCCTGTGGGTGTATATGCTCCGGCACTTTTTGCAGTGGCACCATCTGCCATATTATACGAGGCTGGCTTCGACATACAGCTCGAAACAGTGTATTTTACCAACGGAGCGCAACCAAGCTATACTTTTGCTTCGAGTAATAATGCAGTTGCTACTGTAAGTTCTACCGGTTTGGTTCATACCGTTGGAATAGGCGAATGTGTAATTACGGTAACAGCAAGCACCATGACCGACCGTCCGTTTTATGTACCCGTAATGGTTATTGGCGTACCAACGGTTCCTCTGCCTGTAACAAGAATAGAACTCAGTTCCTATTCGGCCGATTTGTTTAAAACCGAAACACTGCAATTAACAGCCACAGCCTATAACCCCGATGGCCCTGTGAACAACGCTACCATCGAATGGTTTTCAGAGAATCCATCGATTGCTACGGTAAGTGCCAATGGTTTGGTAACACCTGTTCAAACCGGCGAAACATTTATTGTAGCCAAAGCCAATGGTATTTTTGCCAAATGCGAATTATTGGTTAACCCCGACACAGTTGTAATTGTTACGCCCTTCTGGGCCGATCTGAATCCCGGTGAGACACAACAGTTTAACGCAGTGGCATATCAGAATACCCGTCAGGGTCTTGGCACTCAATATCCTGTTAATTTTTCATGGGAGCTACCCGACTACGGCCCTGGTTTCGAAATGTTTAATATAGGAACCGTTAACACAACCGGGCTGGTTAGCATAAAGCAAGACGCTATAGCTGGTATGGCCTCCATAGTTGTTGCCTATGAAACCGGAAAACCCCATATAGCAGGTGCTGCGCTTATAACCATTAGCGTAGGTGGATTTCCGTGGCCATAAATAAAACCGTCATACTCATTCTTATAAAAGCTTCCGTTTTCGGGAGCTTTTATATTTTTGCTGAATATTTAACACGACAAACAGAATGAACACAGATTTTCGGAATGCAATCACCGGTCGTAAATCGGTGAGAAATTACACTCCGGCTGTTCCCGAAACCGACATATTAGTTCGGGTGCAAAACCTGCTTAAAAGCCATAATACCGGACCTTTTGGCAATAGCTCACGTTTTTGGATTATCGATAAAAGCGGCAATGCCGAACAAAGACTGAAGCTGGGAACTTACGGGTTTATAAAAGGGGCAACCATTTACTTTGCCGGCGCCATGAAAGCCGCTACTCCTATGAATCACGAAGATTACGGCTATGTGAAAGAACGAAAAATACTTGAATTTACCAATATGCAGCTTGGAACCTGTTGGATAGGCGGCACCTTTAGGCGAAGCGAATTTGCAAAAACCATACACCTTCACGACAACGAAATTATTTCGACCATAAGTCCACTGGGGCTTGCTCTTCCCGAAACAGGAATGGGTAAAATAATAAAATCGCTGGCCGGGTCGTATAAACGAAAAGTGTTTGGCGATTTATTTTTCGAAAACTCTTTCGAAAGCAGCATTGTTTTTAACGAATTAAACCCAATACATCAGGCACTCGAAATGGTAAGGCTGGGGCCTTCGGCCAATAATGCACAACCCTGGCGCATTTTGCTGCAAAACGAAAAAGCACATTTTTATCTGGCACGTAACAAAGCCATCGACACCTTGAAAAAAGTTGATTTACAACGTGTCGATATGGGGATAGCCATGTGCCATTTCGAGCTTAGTCTGCGCGAATGTGGTATTTCGGGAAAATGGATGCTTAACAACCCAAACTCTGTTGCCCCCAAAAACCTACAATACATTTGTAGTTTCTCTATTGAAACACAACAAATTTTTTAATCGCGCAACAGCCCTTTTTCGCATAGGCCACTGTAAATTGCATCGGCCATGGCACTGTAGCCCCTGGCATTGTGGTGCCCGTCGCTAACCCAGTAGTATGCTGCAATGTTGCCTGCCATTGTGTCGCCGGCAAAGTAGCTGTACAAATCGATGTAATGAATATTGTTTGCATTACAATATACTTTGGTTTTATCGAAATGGCGAATCCCCTTTTCAATCTCGATGCGAATGGGGTGCGCTATGCAAACAAATTCGATGTTGTTACTTCGGCACAAATCACTAAACTTTTGAATGGCAGTGTGCAAATCGCGATAGTATTGATTTTTTACCTCATCAAGTTTCCACACAGGCACAAAGTCTTCGCTGTAAAGCGCATTAAAAAACAATCGCGACACATAGCAAAAAGCATAGATACATTCCCAACGGGGTGGTTTTCGGAACTGCACACTGCCATCGGGTCTGAAGCGTTCGAAACCGCCTCTGATAATCAAGTCGTTTTGCTCAGAACAATTCATGGCCAGCAACACCACATCGGGCTTATATTTCAACAGTTTATTTTCGAAATTATGATAGCCAAACACAGGGTCGCTCCCACACATGCCTGCATTCATAAACTCGTACCGGCGGTTATTTGTTTTTCGTTCCAGAAACTTCAGCCAGGTGCTGTCGGCATGGGCACCATCGCCTTCGGTAAACGAATCGCCAATGGCCATCACACGTATGGTCGAGTCGGGTTTTTCGAGTCCCCACTCCTTATCGGGAAAGCCTTCGCTGTTGGCCGTGCGGCTGTAGTCGTACTCCGATGTTGTCAATTGGTAAGTACCACTTTGTCCGAATAACCAAAACTCTTGATTGCTGCTGAAATACAAGCTGTAATATTTCCCAATTCTCATTTCCTGAACCGTGAGACATGAACCGCTAAGCCTGAGCCCTGCTTCAATTATTACGATTATAGCAACAATACTTATTACCGACACCCGCAGGTTGGCCGCTGTGTTTGGTTTTCGTCGAAAAACCGGGGGCAACATGCGATAACAAAACACTGCCAATGCCAGATAATACAAAAAAGGAGTAACAAAGCTAAAGGCTTCATATCCGATGGCTACAAACAACATAGTTTGAACCAGTACACCCACTGCCAGTATGGTATCGAACGGAAATCTTTTAATGAGCCGTATGGATTTATTCAGCATACTCAATAGCGGCATTTGGGTAATTACAATTTGAATCGATAAGCTGCTTATCGTACAGTTGCTGCCATATACCATTGGCCATGTTACTATAGCCAAAAGCATTATGGTGTCCGTCGTATATCCAGAAACAACGCAAAAATTCTTCTTCGCTCAGGTTTTGCTCAAACCATTGAAACAAATCGATGCAAACAATTTGGTGACTTGAGCAATAATTCACAATGGTTTCGTGCATATAGTTTTTTGCCCACAATTCCTCGCGCATAGGGTGCACCACACACACAAACAAAGTATTGTGACTGCTACAGAAAGATTGAAATTTTGAAATGGCTTCTATTAGAACCCCAACGGCTTGTTTTTCGATTTTGGCTTTTCGATGTCTGGGCACCATGCCCTTACTAAAAAATACATGTATTATCGGCCTCACCAAGTGAAACACAGCATACAAGGGTTCCCATCGGGGTGGAGATTTCCATTTTACGCCATCGTTTTCGAACCTCTCGAAACCACCCCTCACTATGGCATCAAAAATATCGGAGTTGTTTACACAAAGAATAAGCATGTGGGGCCGGTAATCGATAAGCTTGTCGGTAAGGGTTTTATATGCATACACGGGGTCGCTACCGCACAAGCCGGCATTCATAAATAATGTATTTCGATTGTTGCATTTTCGTTCGAAAAACTTCAACCATGTGCTGTCGGCATGTGTTCCATCGCCTTCGGTAAACGAATCGCCCAAAGCCATAATTCTGAAACAGGAGTCGTTGCCGGGTAAAGGCCACTCGTTATCGCCATACCCCATGCTGTTTGCAACACGCGAGTAGGTGTATTCGGGTGTTGAAAGCGTGTAATTTCCTGTGTGCCCGGTTAGCCAAAAATCGCCGTACGATGCATTATAAATACTTTCATAAATACCGATTCTCCTTTCTGAATATGACGTAAACAAATGGGTTATTCGAAATACATATTCAATCACAATACAAGTAAAAACAATGCTTCCGGCTATCAGAATTAATTTTTGTGAGCGCACCTGCTTATTCCGCGTCAACATCAAAATTACAATTGCAATTACAATAAATAAGGAAATATAATATAGTAATGGCGTGAACCAGCAAATAGCCACATATCCTTTGAGCACAAGCAAGGTGGTTTGCACAGCAGTAGCAACCAGTATTGCCGCGGCAACAACCGAAAAAAAGACTACCTTATTCGTTGCGTTTTTCATGGCATGCATTTCACTTTTTAAAAATACATAAATAATTCATTTCATGGCATTATGAAGCTAAGCAGTTGATTTTTATGCCTTGCAATACAAATCAGGCTGTTAATTACCCGGTTTTTTAAGTTGCCCCAGCCACTGCAATAAGCCGACATGGCTTACTGCCAACACCACAAAAAGCATAAAAGGAATTGCCGAAAAACTCTCCGACAGAAAAACCCCGAGGCGCGACAGTGCAATTTTAAAATTCATCTTTTTGTCGATGCCATTATTGGTTGCATTATAACGGATATAATCGTGAAACCATTTTGCCAAACGGAAACCATTTGCAGGGCGTGGAGTATATAGCGCATCGAGATACACTTTTTTCCATTTTCGCGACATGCTGTTGTTGCTCCCCCCTTGCGAAATCCAGTTATGTTTATGGTGCCCCGAAACACCATATTTTTCGGGATACCTGAACAATCGCGAGCCTTCCGATATTTTGCAGGTAGCCGTACTGGGATTGATATTATATTTCAGAAACTTACGAATAAACCACAAACTGCGGGCAAAGTCAAGAACCGTTTCACCGGGAAAGCCTACAATCATATTGAAATTAAATTCAATGCCTGCGTTGGCCGTTCGTAGAATGATGCTTTCGGCTTCTTCAACGGTAAATTTCTTATTCATGAATTTCAACACACGATTGCTCCCGCTTTCGATACCGAAATACAGGCTTTTACAACCCGACTGCTTTAGCAGCGAAAGCATTTCGGGGTCGATTGATTTGTGCACGGCTATTTGCGACAGCCATTGAATATTGGCACCTGAAGCGATTAAGCGTTGGCAAAGTGCTTTCAACAAAACAGGATTCCCTCCAATATTGGAGGCATTAAACCAAAAAACATCAGGAAAGGGTTCTTGGCTTTTTTGATGCAGAATTTCGGCAACAATATTGTCGGGATCCCTAAAGCTGTATTTGGTGTGCATATTGCATTCGTAGCAAAAAGCACATCGGTTTACGCAAGCTTTGCTTACCCAAATCGGAAAATATTTGAATGAATAGGCCGACGTATCCCAACATTGTAATTCAGAAAAAGCCAGGGTTTCGATGCTTTCGCCCGAAGCTTTGCAGGCCGTGGGTATTTGGTTTTGGTGAATGCTTCTAATATAATACCCTGCAATGCTTTCGGGATTTTGATTGGTTTCGATTGAAGACAACAAAGCCGGCAGACTTTCGTGGGCATCGCTTTCGCAAGCTATATCAACATATTTATAGTGATGCACAATTTGTTTCAAATTATTATGAGGCCGAAAACACCACGGTCCGCCCCAGCATATCAGAATATTTTCGAATTGCCTTCGGATATCGGCTGCAAACAAGTCGGTAAAATACAAGCTGGTGAAATGCACCGTGAAGCAAACAGCCTCAATGCCCAAATCGCGAATTTGTTCTAGAATATTTTGGCGAACCGCTTCGCTGTTTCGATATTCCAGAAGCACATTGTTTCGGTTGCACCAAAAACTCTCGATATGCTGCGAAAGCCACCATTCAGCGGATAATTCCGATGCTTTTTGCGCCCGGTTATACAATTCAATGTTAATATCGAAACCCCAAACATGGTGGCCGGCTTGGGTTAGCGAAGCCGCAAGCAACATGTGGGCATGCTGAGGCGTATCGACAAGCCAGGCAGGACATTGTATGAGTGCAACCTTCATGCTTTGTGTTTAGCGGCAAAGCATAAAGATACAAACAATAGCCGACAAACACATTTTTTTGTTTTTTTTACACTGCCTGCATTTTTTATGTACATTTACGCTATTTCGTAAAACAATGCCCTTGTTTGAACTTAAAAATACCGACAATGCCCTGCTATACAGCGTCTGGAAAAAATGGAACCGGCTGGCAGCCAGGCATATAAATTACCCGCAGTCGGGGAATGGGTACGAAGCACTTCCGCGCGAAGTAATGCTGGAGTTTAATACACAGCGGCTCTATGGCAGTCGCAAGCATTTTTGCTACAACCCCTTTGTTAATTTGTTTTTCGATATTTACGGTAACGCCATCGCCTGTTGCCGTTCGCACGATAACATACTGGGCAATTATCCACAACAGAGCATTGCCGAAATATGGTTTGGCGAGGCAGCCGAAACCATGCGGCAACACATGCTGCACAACGACCTGAACAGGGGCTGCGATTACTGCAAATTTCAGATTGCTTCGAAACGCTATGGCGGCCTGCCCTCGATGAATGCCGACAGATATGCCCATACAAAAGCCGGCAAATACCCCAAAATTCTGGAATTCGAATTATCGAATACCTGCAATTTACAATGTGTGATGTGCAGCGGACGCGCCAGCAGCAGCATTCGGAAAAACCGTGAAAAGCAACCCGAAATACCATCGCCTTACGATGATGCTTTTGTGGAACAGTTGGGCGAGTTTATTCCTCACCTGAAACAGGCCTATTTTTTTGGAGGAGAGCCATTCTTAATCGATATCTATTATAAAATTTGGGATGAGATACTCCGATTGAACCCGCGCCTGCAGGTTTTTGCCGTAAGCAACGGAACCATTATCAACCCAAAAGTTATCGACTTATTGCAAAAGCTCGACTTCAATCTGATAGTTTCGCTCGATGCACTCGACGAAAACCTGGCTGCCGAAATTCGTTGCGGTAGCAACCTTCAGCTGGTGTTGCACAATATAGAGCAATATCGCAAATACTCGGGCAACAGGGTTTCGATAAGCCACACCCCTATGACAATCAACTGGCAGGAAACCCCCAAAATTGTTGATTTCTGCAATTCGATGGGCGCGCGGCTCAATTTGTCGTATGTAGAGAATCCTGCGCGTTTTGCGTTGTGGAGTTTCACGCCCGAACAGCTTCAGGAAGTGTATGATTACTTCGAGAACTATCGTTTTTCGGTTAAACCCGTAAGCATCAATGCAAAATACAACCATCAAATATTCAGAGAACTGCAAAGTCAGGTTGCATTTTTGAGAAACAAAAACCGCGACATACTGCAGTCGTTTTCAAGCCTACAGCACGACTGGGACGAGCTGTATGCCCATTTCGACGCACAATTCAATAGTTTTATGCAAAACAACTCGGTGCATAAAGAAAAAATGACACAATTGATTCGGGTTTTCAAAGACGTGATAGATAACCTTGATGTTACCCCCTGGAATTATTTCTATTTTAAAACCATGCAAGCCTCGTTATACGATCCCAAACTGTTTGAAACAGAAGAGTTCGCACAATTCGACGAAAACCCCGAATTACTCCGAGAGCTGTTTACCGACGACCTTAGAACACGGTTTTTTGCGCAGTATTACTAAACGCTTTTGGGCCTGTCGGGGTGAAAACTACCGCAATCGAGAAAATGCAGCAAACGCCGGGCCAGTGCCTCAATGCTTTCGCTCTCAACCGTAACGGCAACATCGTACCCCTTAAGTGCCTCAAGTTCTTCGAGCTGATATTGCGACAGCAAAAATATTTCGGGTAAAAACTGCACAGCTTCAAGCACAGTGCCTGTGTGCTTTTCGCGATTCATGCCGGATTTATCGAGAAGCGCAGCTGCCAGCATTTCGCGTGAGAAGTCGTGTGTTGCTATTCGATAGGTTTCATTTTTATGATTCACGCTATACCACAATTCGATTTGTGAAATCAGATTTTCGAAAAAGCGACGGTTGCGACGGGCTGCATAATTCATTCCTGTGAGCCTTGCCGACCTGTATTTTTGAAGTACATCGGCCAACAGCGAAAAACTTGCGTCCTGCAACGAGAAGCCTTGTGTATAAACCGTATTAAAATAAACAAACACCCCCTTTTTATTGCAAAAATTCACCAAATCGGGTATTTCTTCCCAGTTTTGCAGCATAGGGCACACCGAAATATTAACGAAACCTCCGCTTTTGCGGGTATATTTTATAAACGTATCGAGATGGGCCATTACGGTTTCGAAACGGGCATTTTTTCTGATTTCTTCGAAGCGTTGTGGCTGAAGCGAGTCGATTGAAACTCCAATCTGAAAACGACCGCGCCTGAGCAGCGATTCAATTTTTTCGTTACACACGGTGCCATTGGTTTGCAAATTGATGAAGCAATCGGGGTTCACACGAATGAGTTCCTCCCAGATATCGTAGTATGCTTTAATGAGAAAGGGCTCTCCGCCTAAAAATTTGGCTACCTGCAAATGATTCAGATAGGGTTTTAATTGATCGATAAAACCGTTGTCGTAAATACTATTGGTATGAGAATCGATGCCACAAACACGCTGTAAAGCCGACGAAAATTCGGGAGTACACATTACACACTCGAGGTTGCATGTGTTGTCGAGTTCAAAAATCATTTCGGTGGGGTACTTCGTTTTCGATTTGAGCCTGTCGTATAAGCGTGCCTCAACACCATCGAAATTACCGGCATATATCTGGCGGCGACAATGTTCGCACCCCATTGTAAAATTGCTGATGTCGAGGTTTTTTTGCAATTGTGTTCGTTTCTCGCCATTCAGTATTTCTTCGAGCGATTGTGCGGGAAATTCGCCATACACAAAATCACGGTTGAAGCAGCAGGGAACCACTTTGCCCGAAAAACCAAAATACACACTTCGGGTGGGCGCAAAACAAATTGTTTTTACAGGCCCTACCGGACGCGATTTTTGGTATTTCTTTAATTGTTTCAGCAGAATTTGTTTGTCATCGTTGCCCAAATCGGCATTCGCAACTTCGGCACCATGCCTATATGCGTTATGGTTCACCATGAGTCGCCAGGTTTTTTGTATGCGGGTCTCAAAAAAATAGATGATATATTGAATGAAGTGTTTCATGGCTTCGGGTTGTTTTTGCCTGTAATAAACTGTACCAGTTCGTTGTAACTGCTCTTGGTAAGCATATCAATCAGTTTATCTTCTTCCATTTGCGAAACCAGTTCAACAGCCTGCCGGGCCAAACCCTGCTGCGAGATATAATCAATAAATGTCTGCAACTTTTCGGTAAGTACCTCATCGCCCAACAGCATCAACTGTTCGATGATTTGTTCGGGTCGCGATTTTTGTGTAGGCTGTTGCTTGCTCTCCTCTTCGAGGCGTAGTTGCGATTCGGCCTGCCAGGTTTCAACAAGTTGTATCAAATTTGCCCAGTTGTTGGCGTTCACGCGTTGGTTCCATGTTCGGCGCCGAAACGAAAACTTCTTCAGGTAGTCGACAAGTTCTGTAAGGTAGTGCGGGCTGCAATATTTCAGCGACAGGTGTGCGGGCTTAACCACGGTATGAAAAAACACGCCCGCACCCAACGAATTGCCAAATTCAACTATCATCGGCAGATTACGGCTGTTAATATTCATGGGGCACACCAACAAATTGAGGCTTGTTTTATGCTTTTTGCAATAGCGGCTGAATATTTCGATGTTGCGCATTGCCGTTTCGAAATTGCCGTTTTTTCTGATTTGCTCGTATAGCGATTTTTCAACGGCATCAATCGAAATATTGAAATGCAAACGCCGGGTTTTTGCCATCAAATTTTCGATATCCGAATTCATGGTATTGGCATTGGTGGTAATCAGCATATCGCATTTCGGGTTGTTTTCGATAATCATATCGAAAATCTTATAATAGATATCTATCATGAAAGGGTCGCCGCCGGTAAACTCAGCCATGCGCAAATGCGGAATGAATTCCTGCAATTGCTCAAGAAACATTTCGCCATAGATGTTTTCTCCATAAGCCTGCCCTCCCCGGTTGTTGCATATCGACGACGACAGATTGTTGTCGCACATAATGCATTCGAGTTTACAGCGATTGCTCAGTTCAAACTCCATAATAGCCGGATATCGGCTTTTCGAAAAGGCATAGTGCTCATATTTTTGCATGAGCATGCTGCCATAGGCCTTTTGCTTCAGCAGGTGCGAGCAAAACGAACAATTGCTGTCGAAATTGCCTTGTGCGTGCTCGTAGCGAATGGTTTCGAAACTACCATGAAACCAGCTTTGGGCAATGGTTATTTCGCCAAACACATCCGACTTATCGCCATAGGTGGCGTAGCAGGGTGCCATGTTGCCGTGAAGACTGAAAAACATGCTGGTGTGGGGGGCATAGCAAAAATGCTTCAGCGGGCCATAGCGGCGCTGCTGCTGAAATTTACGGTAGTTGCTGTTGAAAGCGGCCGATTGATGCGTAAAGTCATTTGAACGTGCACCGGCAATGCGATACAACACTATGCGCATCAGCTTGAAACACCCTATTACAAAGCGTTTCAGTGGGCGGGGCAATATATTGTATATAAAACTAATCATTGTCGGGCTTACTATCGATGAGCTTGTGCTGCTGCAACACATACAATAAATTCAGTGCCATCAGATGATAGCCTTTGTCGCTGCAGTGTCCATCCGAAATAAAATAGCTGTTTCGGTTTTGAGTAATGGTGTCGAATAGCATTTCGTTATCAACAAACGGAATGTTGTGTTGTTTGGCAATATTTCGCAGCACGGCATTCGATGTATACGAAATGCCGGCATGACTGCGCATGGGGTAATTCATCAACACCAATTGCACACCGCTTCGAGCACACAACTCAATTACTTTCAGCAAATCGGCTTCAACCCAACGATCGATGTTCGCGGTAGGGGTACTTTGGTCGAAAACTTCGATAATATTTGAATGATTGAACGAAGCTTCGGTATTGCTTAGTGCCAGCAAAGCCTTGTAGTACGACACCGTGTCAGCCAGCGAAAATCGATTTTCGCGATAATCGTCGGGCAAACCGATTTTTTTCTCCATCATAAACAGCTGATGATACACGTCTTCGTTGTATGGGTTTTGGTTCAGGCTTTTCATCAGCAATTCTTCAGAAAACGAGTCGCCGATATAGCCTTGCAAATAGTACCAGTTGGCTTTATAGTAAGCATCATAGGTTTCTATCTCGAAGTTTTTTCCTTGCGACAACAGCATAAACAAATCGATAAAAAACGATTCACGCCGGCTACGTGCTTTCTCTCCCGAAATAAAAGGCTGCACCAAACTATGCTTATTGCGTAAGATTGCGTAAAACACCAATGCAACCGTCTCGTTTTCGCTAAGCGAATGGTTATCGCAGTAGTGCTGCAATTGCAGGGGCAGGCTGTCGGTGTTGTTTTCGCGTAATATTGCAATGAGAGGGCTGTGCTTATGGTTTTCGATATTCAATGTGGCAGCATAGTGCATTCGGCGTTGCAAATACTCATCGTTGTTGAAAGTGTTTTTGTCTTTTTCTTTTCTCAAATTACCAATTATCAGTTTAAAAAACTTCACCGTGCGCAGCCGTTCAAAAAAGTTCTCTTTTTTATATCCCCACATGTTCCAATAGTTGGCACCACCGGCCAGTAGCACAATTATCCGTGGTTTATGCTTTTCGATATACAAGGGTATTTCGAGTGCAATTTGTGCCGTGTTTTTGCCGGAACGTCCAAAATTATACACCGATAACTCATTGCTATCACACTGATTTAGCAATTTTTGCAATTGCGCCGGATAATCGTTGCCTTCGGAGGCCCCGAAACTTTCGGTAAAACTGTCGCCGGCACATATTATAGTGTTGCCGCTTACTGTGGCTGCATCAATCTGTTTGTTGTAATGCGATTGATTGTGAATATATCCGATTATGCGTAAGCTGACTTCGAGCAATACAAAGGTAAACAGTGTTCCGAGCAAAAAAGCCAGCAAGGGTTTGAATATTTTGCGATAGCGGACAAAAAAAGCCTTGCCTTTGCAATACATCGTTGATAAGAGTCTTGCAAATTCAACACGAAATCGCAGTGCTATCAACAAACACAATAGTGCCACAAGGGCATACATACATCGTCGCAAGACTGTTGCCGTGATGTCGGAAGTATGCCTTACATATTGCATGGCAGCAACAAAACGAAATGGAGGGGCAATAGTTTCGGGCGACGAAAACCTGCACAGCCCATCTACTAATTGGTGTGGCCACTGATTGCGAAAATCATCGAAGGAGTAGCGGGTTACTATTTCTCCAGTTTTAAAATATACAGCAGTAATTCTATCTATCAGGCTATCGGGCACCAGCAACTCGATACGCTGAAAACCGGTGTAAAAAACCATATCGAAACGCCAGGGCATAAAAATATAATCGTCGCCCGAGCGATACTGCTCAAAGCAATACAGGTTTCGCACAGGGCGGTTTTTATTGTCGTAGGCACTTGCCGTTACACTGCCTATTTGGGTAGAATTCAGTCCTTCGAAATAAAAACCTGTGGTTTCGGTGTATGCAAACCTATGCACATGGCTTACGGCAACAGCTGCAATAGCAATAACGGCAACAGCCGCAATGCCTATGGCAATATTCAGCGCTTTACGATTCATTCTTGGTTTTTTCGAGGAAAAAATTCCCCAGAACCAGACAGTCCATTTCCGATTTCAGATAGTCGTTTATAGCCTCATCGGGTGTGCACACTATGGGTTCGCCCTTCAGGTTGAACGATGTGTTGATAATTACCGGTACTCCGGTTTGTTGCTCGAAAACATCGAGTAACTGCCACAATAGTGGGTTGGTTTTTTGCGAAACCGTCTGCACCCGTGCAGTGCCATCAATATGAGTTACGGCCGGTATTACCTGCTTTTTATCGTCGCGCACCTGCGGTGCCAGCAGCATAAACGGCGACATATTTTTCATAACGAAATACTCGTTTGCCTTTTCTTCTTTTACCAGTGGGGCAAACGGTCGGAACCATTCGCGGTGTTTTATGCGGTGATTCAGCACATCAACCATTTCGGGCTTGCGGGCGTCGGCAAGAATAGACCGGTTTCCGAGTGCCCGCGGACCAAATTCGAGACGACCCTGAAACCACCCCACCGTGTTGGCTTCCGATATTTTTGCAGCTGTGTGCCTGAGCAAGTCATCGGTTTGCATCACTGTGTATTCGAGATTGTTGCGCAATATGGCAGCTTTTATTTCTTTGTCGGTGAAGTCGGGTCCCCAGTAGGCATGGTCCATTATAAAACTGCGGGGCTTTTGCAATAGCCGGTTCCATGCAAAGAATGCGGCTCCCACCGATCCACCGGCATCGCCCGCACCGGGTTGAATAAATATATTGTCGATTTCGGGCAGGTCGAGAATTTTTTGGTTGGCTACGCAATTGAGAAACACACCTCCGGCCACGCACAAATTCCGGCTTTGCGCCGAAGAACAGGCATGGCGAGCCATTTTCAACAAGGCATCTTCAACCA
Source organism: uncultured Bacteroidales bacterium (assembly GCA_964511665.1). Classification (GTDB taxonomy): domain Bacteria; phylum Bacteroidota; class Bacteroidia; order Bacteroidales; family ML635J-15; genus JAGOEF01. The sequence continues at coordinate 25,733 of CAZEHA010000004.1, read as the reverse complement.
CATACTGCAATGTTGCGGCAATATTTTTATGGCGTTCTTCGTATTCTGTACCGGGTTTTCGGGGTTCGCCCAACAATGCCGTGAGCTTACGCGAATACATACGCTTCGAGGTGTTGTAAGGAAAATACGAAGTATTCACAATAAAACTGCCATCGTGGGCAATGTCGATAAACTGCTTGAATGCATCGAGATACTCGGGTTTTCCAAAACTAGCAAGAGCCATGGTAGTGCCTTCGCCGCTGTTTGCCTTAAAGCCGAGGTAACTGGTAAAAGCCGAATACAACAGACCCAGCGAATGCGGGTAGTTTATCTGTTGGTTCATTGATATGTGGTTTCCGTTACCCACACCCACCGATGCTGTTGCAAACTCTCCCACTCCATCGGCGGTAACTATGGCCGCTTCTTCGAACGGAGAAACAAAGAAACTGCTGGCAGCATGCGAATAGTGATGTGGAACAAAAATAACACGTCCGGTATAAGCCAACTCTTTGCGCAATACCAAAGGCAATATCAGGCGGTCTTGCAACCACATGGGCATATTTCGCATAAACGAAGCGTAGGAACGGGGAAATTTGGCAATGTAATCGTGCACCACCCTGTTGAATTTGATGTAGGGCTGCTCATAAAAAGCCACCATGTCAATCTGTGCGAAGCTGATACCTGCCTTTTGAATGCAGTAATTAATGGCTTGTATGGGAAAGTCGGAACAGTTTTTCACCCGTGTAAAGCGTTCCTCCTGCACAGCTGCAATTAAATTGCCATCGCAAACCACACAGGCCGACGAATCGTGATAATATGCCGAAATGCCTAATATGTTCATAATTCCAATTTTTCGATACCCATCTTTAATGCTATTTCGGAGAGTGTTTTTTCGTCGAAATTTATTTTGAGCTGCTGCAATGCTTCTTCGCGCAGCAACACGCCTTCGCGTATCAGTTTACTGGCCTCAACATGGTAGTGTGTGTAGCCATAGTGTTTCAGCGAATAATATACCGATAAAAAATTCAGCGAACAATTGGTCGATCCTTCGGGATAGCTGAACACCGGCATTTTCCATTTCAATTCGTTTTGTATTACGTCGATATACACTTCGGGGCCGAAAGGCAAAAACCAATGCGGAGAAATTACAATGCTTTTGTGTCGTTTTTTTGCACGCTGCAACACTTCTTCCATGCTTTGCGGAAAGCTTTTGTACTGCGGCATATTCTTCAGTTCTGTTTCGAGAAACAAGCGGGTATTGTCGGCCATTTCTTTAAACTCGGCAGCATGCACATTGCATCCGCACTTCGACATTACTTCCTGCTTGGTCGATTGCCCTTTTGTCCATCCGGCTACTATCACCGGAATGTTGTAACGCGCAGCCGTTTCGAAAGCCAGATCCATATACCATATCGAGCACGGATGGCATATTACGGCTTTTGACCCCGAGTTTACGATTCGGGCAAACATGTCTTTCATGAATGACGACTTAAAGAACAAAAAATCGACACCGAGAATCTCAACGGCATTGTGAATGTTTTGCAGCGCTTCTTCGGTTTCGAAGCCATGGTCGAATGTAAAAGCCAACGGGTTCAGGTTGTATCGTTTCTTCATGTAATACAGGGCCGAGGTGCTGTCTTTTCCGCCGCTGCACATCACCATGCAGTCGTATTTTTGTTTGCCCTTGTATTTGTTCAGTATTTTAATGAGGTCGGTCTCCAGCGGTTTTTGCGTTTCGTAGGCGGCAGCCATGCTATGAGCCGTGCACAAATTGCACACGCCATCGGCATTAAAATAAATGTCGGGCTTATGCTCGGGCATGATGCAAGTTCTACATAGTGTTGGTTCGTTAAACATACTCGGCCTGTCAAATTATTTGAATATACATGGTTATATTTCCGTTTTCTTCCACTTGAGTTTCGATGAGTTGAAAATCGCTTTCGTCGGCCAAGGCCTGTGGTATGCGATCGAGAGCCACGATGTCGTCGACCACAAGTTTCAATACTTCGCCGGGCAGCATGGTTTCGAGCTTGATGATCAGCCGCGGCAGATTACCCGGGCAGGGCAAACCCCTCAAATCGAGCATATTGCTATATGGCACACTCATTGGCTTACACTCCTGCATAAATAAACGACACTATCACAGCCGGCCCAATGTAGTAAACCAAAATTGCCAGAAATGCCAGAATCAGCAACAGCGGTGCCATAAAACTCAGTTTGTGCTTTCTAATCAGAAACCACATTTGCTTCAATATGTATTTTACTTTTCTCATAGTGTTTCTACGATTGATTTTCGAAATGCCCCGGATCGTCGGGTAATATCGGAGCTTTGTGCCAATAGGTTTCGGCTTTTTTAAACCCCTGCCTGATGCCTTGCGACGAAAACAGAGCCATAAAAAGCCATGTTATCGGAAAAACCAATACAAAAGTAATGCTCAAAAATATTGCTATCAGTATCTTCTGAACAAACCGGATGTATATCCACATTATTTTTTTCACGCAACGGCTTTTTAACAAAAATAAAAAATATTACATTTAAAACGCAAAAAACACCGCTTCGAATTGAAAATAAACTACAAAAACAGCGCAACAACAGATGATCGCAGCAAGTTCGTCAACCGAAAAGGCATTTGTTTGGGCCTATGTGTTGCCTTGTTTTTGGCATTTGCCACGTTTAGCCTGATCTATGAGCGATTGTTCCCCCATAAGCCCGAAACCATTTGTGTGGTTGGGGTGGAGGCGAAAAATATTTCGGTTTTTAATTCCGGATTCTTTCGTATCGACCATAAAGTTGAGGCTTTGCCCGGCCGGTCGTGCTTCAAAATACAAAACATGCAGCAATGTGTTGTTTTTGTGAACCCCGAAATCCGCCACAACAACACGAATATTACCATTACAACTTCTTCCGACAGTATTTTGGTATCGTTACCCACCCTGCAACCGCACGGTGAAGCCGCTATCATCAATCCGAAATTAAAAAACACGGCATACGAAGCACGGCACATTTTTATCTTTATTAGTCTGGTTTTGCTGTTGATTGTTGTTGCAATGCTCATTCATAAACGCTCATGAAGCCATCGATAAAATATATGTTGATTGCATTGTCCGGCTTAATGGCTGTGTTGTTTGCCTTTTACGTACATCAAATACGTTTTGCCGGCAGAATCGAAGTGCGCGGAAGTCAAAATTTCACGATAACAACCATTTCGCCGTTGCAGCGCAGCCATACTTACAAGCCGGGAGAAATTCCTTTGCAGGGATATTACAACAGCATCGAAATAGAATTGCCCCACAGTGACGATGAACTTCAAGTATGGTTTGTGTATGGAGACTCGGCCTACGTGGTTGGCGGCGAAAAAAACGAAAACATACTCAAAATAACACAAGCCGTGCAAAGCCCGAAAACCCGTTTCGGGGCGTTTTTCTATTACAATCGGTTTGTTTTAACAAAACTGTTTTTATTACTCGCCTTGCTTGTGCTTGCAATCCGATTCAGAACCATACTGCTGCCATATGTAAAAAGCAAGGCCAAAGCTACCGCCGGAGCTGTCAGAGCCCTTGCACATCTTGTGGCATCTCACCGGTGGCGCAGTATATTGTGTTTGGTATCAACGGCAGCCATTTACCCGGCTTTGCTGCTTATGGGTATCAATATGGCCGATTTATACAACGCATCGCACGGCTTTATGTTCGCCACCATAAGTACTGTTTTTCTGGTTCCCGTTTTTGTGCTGTTTTTCCTCCACAAATTGCGCATCAATGGTTTTGCATTTTTTGGTCTCTGGGCTGTTGTGCTCATACAATACTTTGTTGTATCGCCCTATGCTTTTGCCGGAAACTTCGGGTTTCACGGGTTTTTTCATAGTTTTATTATAGAGGCAAGCCAAAATAGTTTTTTCAATGCGCTTATTGTACCCGATGCTGGGTACCTGGCAATAGTGGCCCGTTTGATATATGAACTGGCAGACTTTTTACAGCCCGATTTATCGCAAATAATTGCCATCACTTCGTTTATTACTTTACTGCTGTATGCATTTCTGCTATCGCAATTGCTGCATAAACGTATGATGTTTTTATGGGTGTCGCCGGTTCAGGGTTTTGTTGTAGTGGTTCTTATAGCCTGTTTCCCTTTGTTTTCGCCGGTTCCGGGGCTGATATTTCCACTACCCGCTACCGATGTGGCCTATTATGGAGTAATTGTGGCGCTGGCCGGCTTATTCATTGTTCGGCATGTTTCGCGAATCACGCTGCTGCTCTATGCGCTATTGGTTTCGGCCCTCATACTTTCGAAGGCACACATGGTGATGCTGTTTCCGGTATTTGCCGCAGCCCTTGGTTTATTTATTAAAACAAGAAACAAGCATGGTATATTTTATACAGGCGTGGCCTTGTTGGCTACTATTATTCAGGCGTTATATTGTTACTTGTCGGTAGGCGCATTCAACAGCGATATGCTTGGCAGCGCATCGTCGTTTTCTATACAAATATTTTCGCTGCCCGAGCTTGTGGGCTTCACGGCAATATACTTCGTAAAATCGTATGTGTATTTGCTGTTGCCATTTGCCGGGGAATACATCAACTCACCGGTTCTTTTGCTTGCAACAACCGGCTTTATTGTATGGCTTAGCGTGTACTGCATTGGTGCAGCAATAAAACGCAACAATATGACTCTGCCGGCATTGTGGTTTTTGGCCTGTAACATTACGGCACTGGCTACGGCTTTTTTCTATGGATTTACTTTTTCGCCTCAGTCGGTTGTCGAATATCATAGTTTTGGCGAGTTTGCCGCGCTGGCCGAGATTAACCCGATGCGCTACACCATTGGGGTGCACAGTTGTTTGGCCTTTTCGGTAATACCCCTGTTGTGCCTGATGATTCATAATGCTTTCGCGGCAAAATCGACGGTTTATGCCCGCACTGCGGCAAGCGTATTTCTGATATTACTGGTTTCGGGCACGCTGTTTTTCAGGCAGGCCTGCCACATGTATCCGGAGTTTTGGCGCGAAACACGTGGCGACTTGTGGAGCCGCGAGTGGAAAGAGCTCACAGTGTTGCTGCGCGAAAAAGAGTTTTATATTCCCATAGTGTTTTACCCTGAGTATAAACAGTACATGAAAACCCCCGGGCTTGAAACGGCAATTGATTTTTTGCCACACAACAGTGTTTCGATACAATTGCCCGATGAATTGCCGGTGCACAGCATCATAGTGCTGAACAAAAGCTGCGTTGAGCCCAACGAGATGGTTCACAGAGTTGAGCTATACCACCAACACAAACCTAGTGCCCAGATAAATGCGCTGTATAAGCCCTTGAAAGGATTTCGTTTTGGTGTTTTTATTGGCAGCAACACGCCTATGGCCGACAGTATTGTTTTTATCGGTGTGCACGGAAAGCCCTTACCCATCGATACTCATGTGAGAATAATAAGCCCTGTAGAAAAATGAACGATTCGTACCTGCAACAAGTCATGTTCGAAGCCCGCGAGCGGGTGTTGTCGAAGAAAAACAGAAACCTGAATTTTCTGCTGCAACAGCGCTACGAATGGATTGCCGCACAAATAAAACCCCACGAAAAAGGCCTTGAACTGGGAGCCGGTGCCGGGCACAGCAAGATGTTTTTAGACAAATATAATTACTTGACAAGCGATATAAACAATCTTCATTGGACTGACAAACCAAAACTTGATGCTCTCGACACAAAGTTCGACGACAAAGAATTTGACTACGTTTTTGCAGTTAATGTTCTTCACCATGTCGACAATCCTGTTTCGATGATTTGTGAAGCAATGCGAATTGTGAAGCCCGGTGGAAAAATAATTATATACGATGCATACTCATCGTTGCTCTTCAGGTTTTTGATGAAAATTGTGAAACACGAGCACTGCAACGAAAAGGTGGATGTGTTTTTGCCCGGGTATTCGTTAAGTCGGTTGGCCCGAACGTTGTGGGACGGGAATAACTCAACTGCAAAGCTGATGTTTGCGCAAACAGAAAAACTCAAAACAGTATTTCCCGATTTCACACTGGCCCACATGTCGCATTCCGAAGTTTTTTTGTTTCTGAATTCGGGGGGTGTGTACCGCAAAACACCCTATTTGCCACTGCCCGAAAGATGCCTGAAAAGTGTGTTAAAACTCGATGGTTTTTTAGCCGGAAGTTTTCCGAAAACAAGTGCTTTGGCCCTAAGAATTGTTCTCGAAAAAAGCCCCGATTCTGCCTAAAGCAGCAAGTGTAAAAATATTGTACCTTTAGGGTCGTAATTTTTAGGAGCATGAAGCGCAAACAAATTGTATTATTTGTTTTAGGTGTTGTAGTGGTGGCAATACTGGCATTTTCGGCCCGGTATATTAACAATATCCGCTTCTACGGCGATATCCGCTTGCATAGTACCGACAGCACATCAACAATAATTGTAACAAGTCCGCTGGGCAGAACAAGCAATGCAGGGCAATCGTTTCACGGCTTTTGCAGCGAAATAGTGGTACAGGGTGAGTTCGAAAAAGTTCAAATGCATTACAACGGCATTATGCTTACACTACAACAGCATACCGTGTCGCAAAACGAAACAACACTACTAGAACCCGAAACAACATTCGTTGAAAAAGTCAGAGTTTTGCTCCACATATCAAGTTTTGATATTCTGAAATTGATTCTGCGTGTAAGTATTTTGATATTACTATTTGTTCTGATTATAAAACTTGTTAAGCGCCTCATCAAAAATGCGGGAATAATAAAACAACGGGTCGAAAATAGCTCATCTTCTATATTCATTTTTTTAAAAACATACCACTTCAGGATACTTATTCCGCTTGCAATTGCCTGCTTGCCCGGCTTGTTGTTTGCCATTGTCGACAAAAACTTGTTGCCATTTCATGGTTTGGGGTATTTGCAAATTGCTCTTGTTTCGCTATGTCTGTTTGCAATTCCTTTGTTTTGTATATGGTTTCATAAAACCTTGGGTCTGAACAGGAATTTCTGGATATCGTATGTGGTTATTTTTATTGCCCTCGGGTTTTTGCTCTTGCCCGAGTTTTATATATACGGTTATTATTTTCGCGACGATTTGTCGAAGTATTTTGTGAAAGTTTTTGTTCACGATTTCTGGATGTCGATAAGCACTGCCGATGCTGGGTATTTAAACTTGTTTCAAAATGTGATGTCGTATGCTTTACTGAAAATTATCGGGTTCAGGGCATATTTTCCGGAGGCTATGCAACTACTTGTACTCATTTCGTTTTCGTTGCTGTACTCGGCCATTAATCTGAAAGACTTCAGATCGATAATTTCTTCTGACCACTTTCGGCTTATCGTAAGTTTATCAAGTCCAATTGTTGTATTATATTTCTCGAGATTGCTGTTTTACTACGACATCCCGTTTCTTGCAGCGTTGTTGTTTCTTCCTATTCTGTTTTTCGATTTCGACAGAATTTCGCGATTCACCAGTTGGGTGTTGATTGCTTTTCTTCTGTTTTTTATTTTGTCGAAACCCTATTTTCTTGTTTTTCTGCCTTTTCTACTGGTATTTCTTATACATGGAATACTGCAGAAATCGAAAGTCCGTATCCTGTTTTCGATTGTATTAATCTTGGGGATATTACTTCAGCTCTACGTGAACATTATTCATTTTCAGGTTTATGAGCCAAGCCAACACCAGGGCTTAGGAACAAGCTACAACAATGCATATTCCGACACGGGTCTCAATCTGATACAAATAGGCATGTATGCCATCTACATTTTTGTTCGGCTAATTCCCAAAATTTTCTTCGGCTGGGTTGAGTCGGGAGGATATGTGCAATTGATAATAAACTTTCTGTCGGCTGCTGTTTTGATATTTCTGTTTGCTCTCAGTGTAAAAAGATTTCTGAAAACAAAAAACAAAACCTATCTTTTCGTGCTGAGTTGTTTCGTAATTGCCTTTATTTGTTGTGTGCTGTTGTTGAAAGTGGGTGTTTTAGATTACTTTATAACAGAAAACCGGACAATTTTTGAACTTGGATTTTCCGAATTAATACAATCGGCATATTTTCCGCCCAACCACCGGTATTTACTGCTGGCATACATTCCGCTTATTGCTGTAATGGTGTATTATGTTGCCGATGCGGCGAAAAAAATTCGCATTGCAAAAACAATGGTTTTTCGGGTGTTTCTGGTTGTGATTGCTTCCATCTATGTAGTTGTAAGCATTGTAATTACCCCTGATGAAAAATCAGGACAAGCCAGTTTGTGGCGCCAATACAATGGTCTGGTATTTAATTACCCCAACAGTTTTTACCTTCCCTATTACTTTTATCCGCTTCAATCGGAATGCATCAAATACGGCATCGACCGCATCACCGATGTCGAGGTGCCGCCATCGGGAATTGTGCATATCGACAGTTTGGGATACAATACCGAAAAATGGCAACTGATACAGTGCATCACCGAGTATGAGCCCGAAGTAGCTTCACACATAGCGCAGATGCACTGCATTGGCCACAACAACGATACCATTACAGTGCAAGCCTGGAATCCGGTGCAGGCCGATTACCGATTCATTATTTTCAGGTTACCCGATTATGTAAGGCCAAAACAGATTATATTTACCGACAGCCGGGGCGAAGCACTGGCATTAAAAGAACCGGTAAGGCTGGTAGGGCTATATGAATAGAACAAAACGCATAGCGGCTATAGTGTTGGCGGGCATGGCTTTGCTTGTGTTGCTTGCGCTGCTTGTTTTTACTGCCCGAACCCGTTATCCGGGCGGCTTTACCATTCGTGTTGTGGGGTCGCATAGCGAGACTTCGGCAAACATATTGGCTACAACTCCTTTTGGGCGGCACGAACAGTATGCAGTTCCGCCCGAAGGCTTTTTCCTGAGTGGTTTTTATCGTTCGGCCGAAATAGAATTCACCAATTTAAACGACAGTCTTGTTGTTTGGGTCGATTACAAATCGGTATTCTACAAATATGTGCTAACTCCCGACCCCAACCGGAACACAATGCGATGGAGCATTCCTATTGAAGACAACTACCGCATTTCGTTCTTTAAAAAATTATTTACAGTAAGCGGCTGGCTATTGGGTCTGGCCGTGGTGCAGCAGCTGTTGGCGGCATTACTGGCAGTAGCGGTGCTGCTACTACTGTTGTTTTGGTTCAGGGCTATGCGTCGCCGGGCAAAAACCCAAGAAACAAAAACAGTGCATCGGGTAACAAACCACCTATTGGCATTTGTCTCGGGTTTGTTTTTCTGGTTGTTTGCAACCTTATTGCTTATTGAAATTGCGCTTCGCATTTTCGGAAGTTTTTACTCGTCTATCAACACCCATTCGCCCGCCGACAATACCGATTATGCCTACACCATTCTTTGCATTGGCGATTCGTTTACCTATGGAATTGGCGCACCTCAGGGATTGTCGTATCCCGAACAGTTGCAAGGCATTGTTGAAGAAAACACTCAACACAGGGCAAGGGTAATAAATGCCGGTATTTGCGCCGGCAACACCACACAAATGCTCGAGCAGGTGCAGGGCCTGCTGAACCAATATCGTCCCGATGCGGTGGTAATGCTGTTTGGCATGGCCAACTCGTGGAATTATTATGGTTTCACACAAACCAACAGTTTTTTGCATCGCATAAAAATATATAAGCTCTATAAACGCATCAGGCACAATATCGACTACCGACGCAATGGCTTCGAAATGTTTCAAAGGGTGAACGATTTCAGCAGAAGTATTCTTGTGAAATCGGTACGCGTTGCCGGCAACAAAAGCAAACAATTCGATTTCTGCTATCAAAGCGGGCGCTATCAACTTTCGACGCGCAACTGGCAAGCCGCTATGGAATGTTTTGCTGCTGCTGCAAGTCTTTCGCCCTTCAACGACAGTGTAAGGCATGCCTTGTGGGTTTGCATCGAAAAAAATGAAGCCGACAGCTATTTTACAACGCAACACACCAAGGCCATTACCGATACGGTGCTTGCCGAAACCACAGCCACGCTTGCCCATTTGCAAAAGCAATATGCCGAAGCTCCCGATTTGGCAGTGATACACTACCGCTATCTGGCCACCAAGGGGCAACCCGCGAAAGCCGTGCACATTATTGATTCACTCATCAGATTGTTTCCTAATGAGGCCGTGCTTTTTGCCGACCGCATGCTGTATGGCGATAACTCAAATATCGAGGAAACCGCTTTACCCCAAACCGCAGCTTTGTATTGCCACTATGCAATGCAACACATCGAAAACAACAATCTTGCGACAGCTTGGCAATATTTCGATTCGGCCACCATGCACAACCCGCACTGTGCCTGGGCAATTGCCGCAAAAAATTGCATATACATTGTGAACAGTCCCCGCCACAACAGAGCCGACGGGGATATTGCCACAGTAGAATCGGCATTTGAAACCCTGCTCACACTGAGCACACCCGAAAACATAGAAAGCGATTATGCCAATCAGCTCTTTCCGGTGCTAGGTGTCGATAAAAACAGGCTTTCACAACTGCTGGCTTCACACAACAACAGGCTTGCCGAAATCTATTTGTTACAGCTTGTACTACAGCGGTTTTTTCACTTTATCGAAAACCAACACGAAGATTTTTTCCTTATACACCGCAACAAGCGCTCGATGGACCTGAAAGATGCCGAAGTATTTGCCTGGATAGAGAACGACATTAACACCATAGTTGATATTTGCCTGAAGCAGCACTATCGCGTTATTTGCATGAACTATCCCATAATACCGCCTCCGGTATCGGAAGAAATGTTGTATTGGGCAGCACAAACCGGCGAAATATGGCGCAGAACCGCCTCTAAAAAAGGCATTGCATTCATCGACAACGACAGCATTTTCGACCTGTATGGCGAGCAGAAACACAGCTTATTCGAACCGGCATTTACCGGCTCGGAGCATTGTAACGAAAAAGGATATAACTTAATGGCCCAAAATATTTACAACGTATTGATTCAACAAGGCATTATAAAACCGACGACGAAGCCATGAATTTGATTAAACATATTGTTTCGAATATTGTGTTTAACGGCAATTTCTGCGTTATAGGAATCGACGGGCCTACGGCTTCGGGCAAAACAACCATGGCCAACGAACTGGTGCAGCAACTGAACAAGAAGCAAATAGCGAGTTTTGTGTACCGGCTCGACTGGACACTTATCGATCGCAGCGCTCGTCTGGCTCATCTCGACAGCATCCAACACGATAATAATGAATTTGAATTCGAAGCCGAATTGCACATGGATCTGCGGAGGGCCTCGGGGTTTCTGCAACAAATCGAAGATTTACGCTACAGCAACTTCAGCGTTCAAACCATACATCTCGACAATTTATATAACCGCGACGACAACGGGAAATGCACAGGCACGGCCGATGCAGTAATAACACCGCAAATGGTTATTGTTGTTGAGGGGCACTACACGCACCACAAATTGCTGAGGCGCTATTTCGATATGAATTACTTGCTGGTGGCGCGCCGCAACGAACTCTTGCAGCGCAAAACAGCCCGGGTTAAGGGGTATCGCAGTGCATCTGCGGCAGCCGAATATTTTGCGCATGTCGATATTCCTTCGTTTAGGCATTACCTGTTGCAACACAAGCCTTTTGTTTCGCAAATGTATTTGAACGAAGAATTCAACAATCAGCATCGCCTCAGTTTTCAAGAAACCGAAATGCTGTTGTTTTCACAAAAAAACACCCGGCCCGGCATTACCGCTATCGATCCTTTTGAAGCACAACAGCTGAATCGTGTTTTTGCAAGCTGTCACAATGAATTTGTAACGCTTTGGGGAATTAAAGCCCATCACCGGCACAAGCAGTTGCACGATGCACTGCACGAACACTGCCAAGGCTTACAAGCCAATTTGCAATATGCACGCTATTTCACGGCACACAGTAATAATTTTTCGTACCACTACGGCATACAAGCCGGCGAAACCTATGTAATGGTTTGTGGAAATTTGCACACACTACATTGGGTTGCCGTAAATGCAATGAATACGGTGATGTACCAAATGGCTTGCAACGCAGCCGGCCATGCCGATTCAGAACTGGCTGTGCTGCTCGGCCCGGCCGAAAACACCGAAAAAAAGCCACATCTGGTGGTTCCCAATACGTATTTTGTGCCCTATTTTTTCGGAAACGCATCAATGAACATTTGCTGTTACCACCTGGGCAATTGCTGGTCGGAGAATTTCGATGCTATTTTTCGTGAACCATCGTTTGTAATTCACCGATGCGAACAAAGCAACGAAGCTGCGTTCTTTTTGCAATTTCTCGAACATCTCGGGTTCAAGCTACAGCAGTTTGGGGCCTATGTTTTTGCCGACAACTTGTTTTCGAAACAACATCACAATGATTTCGATGCATTTTCCGAAAAATTTAAAGGAGGTTTTTCGAATATGCTTGGCGCTACTCACTGGAACAACAGCGAACGCGAAAAACTCAATGCACTTTTGTGCACCATTGCCGAAAACCGAATTGTATTACCCGAAAATATGCCCGGTAACGAAATTGTAGATTTTTACCGAAGCTTATCGCCGGAGAAAAAGCATGTTTTCACCGAAGCTCTGGTCGAAAGTTATGGCGACATTGCATTGTTCGGGAATGTAAACATCCGCCGCTATGTTATGGCTTTGCCCACTCAACTCGACGAGTTGTATTTTGCACTTTCGGTATCGAAAATGGGTGCCGTACCATTTATAACAGTGTACGACCTCAGCGAATCGGGTATCGACATACAAGAGTATTTCGATTATTTTACCGAGAGGGGCCGGCCTTTCGGGTTACAAGCCAGCCGCAACGCATTGGGGACCGAAAAGCATAGCGGCTATCTGATGAAAAAAGGGCCGGCCGATTTGGCCGATTCTGTGAAAGCAAACCTGATCCGGTTTTTACAACAGAGACCCGAAGAAACACTGCCACCTTGGAATTTGGGAATTGACCATGCCATATTTTCGCCCATAGGCAACAGCCACGAAAAACACTTTGTTGACGAAGCCCTGAGCACAGGATTTATACACTCCATTTGCATTGATGTATCTGAAATTACTGCCGAAGGCCCTTTCAGCCAAATCGCAGAACGGCTCAACGATGTATTCGTCTGGCTGTTCCAAAAATCGGGAATTGGTGCCTGCGACCTGGAACTGTATGCTGCCGGCGAGAAAAAATACCCCGATGCTGCCTCCAACGAAGTATTTGCCATATACGCACAGCTTTGTTCGCTGTTCAACACCCAAAGCCACGCATCACAGCAAGCCCATTACTTTATATTCGGGCCTTTACTGGGCACAGTGCATCACAAACTTCACCCCCGCCTCGAAGCACAGCTTTCCGAAAGCATATTTCGTGAGGTTTCGCAATATGGATTTGTAGGAAATGTAGTGCACGGAACATCGTTTACCCCGCAGAAAGCCATAGAACAACTGGTTGAAAAACACTGTGTTCGCGTTAACTACGCCGGTAAATTTTTATTTGCCATAGTAGAAGGCCTAAGCAACGAAATTAAAAATACCTTGGGCAAGGGGCAAGACGAAATCAAGCAGAATTTGTGGAAAATTCAACCCCCGCAATTCAATGCATGCCACCCGAATATCAGGCAAAACTTGCACAAGGAGCTCGAAAACATACAAAAAGCCTGTTTCGAAGGCGAATTCAGTCCTTCGGAGATAGCCTGGTTCCGACAATACAAATATTATTTGCCCGACAACGACTTTGCAGAAGCCGTGAAACAAATCAACCTGTTTTCGGGTACGCCAACGGGGGTGGCAGCCGGGGCACACTTACTTGCATCGATGATTGAAGTGCCTTATGCAGAGTTTATCGACAACATGGCAAGCCGGGTAATTGCTGCGGGCATTCATCACTTTCATATCGACATTGGTGATGGCAGTTTTATTTCGCGAAAGCTCGACGGAATCGAGAAATTACGATACCTTCAGAAATATCATCCGCAAGTAAACACACACCTTCATTTTATGGTTCGCAATCCGTTCAACGGAAATGGCAGCAAATCGATGGTTCAGCTTGCCGGAACCATTAAAAAATCGCTGATTTACCTGCACCCCGAAGCTTACGATACTGCTGTTTCGTGGCAAAGAGGTGTTGCCCAAATACGCGAAATACATTGCCAGGCAGGTGTGGTGCTTGATGTTAACGAGAGCATGCTCCCCGAGGTATTTTTCGAAAAAATGCGGCAAGCCGACATTCACCACCTGCTAGTAATGGGCGTACCAATTGGTCGAGGTGGCCAGGCATTCCGCCACGAAACAATTGCAAAAATAAGAAATGCATCGGCATGGGCACAAAGCAACAATTACGAAATTGTGATAGAAGTTGACGGAGGTTTGTCGGAAGGTGTGCTGAATGCTTGCATTGAAGCCGGTGCCCGGTTTTTGTCGGGTTGGTCGATGTTTTTAAAATATGGTGCCCTGCACATCGAAAAACGCATTCATGAATTGCTCGAACCATAAAATACGCTTGATAATACCTTGCTGTGGCGAAGGGAAGCGATTTGTTGATGCCGGATACAACATCTACAAGCCCGCCCTGCCCTTTTTGGGAAAACCCTTGCTGCATCATATTATCGATGCCTTTGGCCAACAATGCGCCATTACAGTAATTACCGACCATGCGCATTACAGTATTGTTTCGGAACTGTGCATGCCTTACCCCGATGCCGAAATAATTTGCATAGCCGGCCACAAAAATGGGGCGGCCTACAGCTTACTTCAGGCTGCCCATAAGCTTAGGCAACACCAGGCCTGTTTTGTGGCCTACAACGATGTTTTCTGGAAATGGGATATTGCAAGGGTACTGCAATTTATCGACGAAAACAGGCCCGACGGAGTGGTATTTACACATACCGGCTTTCATCCGCATATTGTTGGAAACAACTTTTCGGCCTTTGTAAAAACCGATGGCAATAGCATGCTGGCAATACAGGAGAAGGGTAGTTTTACCAATAATTTTATCGACGAACCTGTTTCAACAGGAGTATATTATTTTGGCAACACCGGCTTAATGCTGAGTTTGGCCGAAGAAATGGTAAACAACAACGAACGTGTTGCCGGCGAATTCTATCCCAGCATGCTTTTCAACAAACTTGTTGCCATGCAACAAAAAGTGATGGTGTACGAATCAAAACCCTTTGTTCATCTGGGTACGCCCGAACAATACGAAGACGCTCTCAGCTGGCAGGGTATTTTGGGCATGCAGAACACCGGACACGATGTAGCATCGCTGATAATGATGTGCGGCACCGGTTCGCGTATGCAATATGTATCTGATACCAACAAAGCCGGCATCGAATTGCAGGGCACAACCATGTGGAAGTTTGTTGCAAACAAAATGGCCTGCAACAATGTTGTTGCCCTGGTAAATCAACACACAAGCCATTTTATTGACGACGCAACCCGGGTAATCGATATTGGAACCCAAACAGCCTCACAAACCGAAAGCCTGCAAAAAGCCATTCCATTTCTGAACAATTTTGCCGAACTGCTTGTGCTTTCGAACGACTGCTACGGCTTTTTCGACCCCTCGATACTTAAGCATGGTGCAAACAACCGGGTAACTGTTTTCGGCTTTATGCCACGACTCATGCACCGCAAACAGGGCAATGCACACACAGGCATCTCGGCAAACAATGCAGTGCTTACCGAAATCAGCATAAAGTCGATAAAGAATTCTCAGATGGGCTTTGCCGGTATGGTGTATTTTCGCGATATGGATGTGTTGAGAGAAATCCTTAACATTGACAGCAAGCTTAATCCAAGTATCGACCATTTTATAAAACATTTGCTTTCAAATAATTACGAAATACACTGTGTTTTATTAAAAGAATACGTACATTTGGGAACACCCGAAGAGTATCGGGAATATGTTTTTTGGTCAGAATTTTATCATGCGTAAAACAATTTACATATCGGCACTGATTGTATTGTTGATTTCGTGTCGCTCTATAGAGCAGCGCGACTTCGAAATCGTAAGCGAACACCCCGAAAGCCAATACTTTGTGGTGCGGAACAACGGGGCCAAAACTGCCTATTTCAACTTTGAGAACAATGGTGTTGGCATGGCAGATATCGACGCTATGGTGGAATTTATTGCAAACGAATATCGCGATATGCCCAATGCCGAAAAGGTTTGGCGTTTTATTTCGGATTATACACGCCATTTCCCCCTGATAAGTCGTAACAATTGGCTGTATCATCCGTTGCTGTTGGTTCATTCGGCAGGTGGCAGCTTGTGTGGTTTTCGTTCGGCAGCCATGACCAATATCTTACTTCATATGGGCGAGCAAGCCCGCTCGTGGTGCATCAACGGGCATGTGGTTAGCGAAGTGTTTTTCGATGGTAAATGGCATGTGTACGACCCCGATTTGGGCTGTATTTATTTTAATGAACAGGGCGAAATTTGCAGTTTCGATGAACTTACCCAGAATACCGAATATATTACAAACCCCCTACAAATGCTTTGTATTTCGGATATTTGCGACAGCCTTCAGGCCACTTCGCCCGATCTGGCAGCCATGTATGCCTCAACCGGCGACAATCAGATTTTCAACACCCAATATCCGCAGTTTGCCAAAGAAGAGAAAATATTTTTTATGCTGGCTCCGGGAGCCGAGATTTCGTTTCCATTGCCACTGGAACAACACAACAATTATTTTGCTCTGGCAGCGCTTAAAATTCCCGAAAAATGGGTGGGAACAGTTAGCATGCCTTATATTCCCCACAATAGCAGAGGTAATGCCAAAATCAGCTATTCGGGAAAATTTCCAAACGACGATCTTACAAGCTGGCAAAGCATTGTTTCGAAAAGCGAAGAGTTCAATCAGAAGATTATAATACATGAAAATCTCTCCGGCGTAATTGTTGAATATTACATCAACGCCATGCTGTATAAGCCCGAAAAAAAGAATCATATAGTAATTACCGGCGAAAACATCGAAAGTATCGAAGTGCGGCTTGTTGATTTCGACAACAACAACAGCTTCGACTGGGGCCGACGTTGTAATTCAGAATTTGAATTCTGGAATATGTTGTTGACCCATTGCCCTGACGCCGATAGTATTCAGGTGAATTCGGCATCTGATTACATCGAAAAGATGTATTACTTGCAAGATTGCAAAGGATTTGAAGAATCGAATATTGATACTGCTTTATTCAATGCTTACATCAGGAATAAGGCACAGGAATTTTCCAACCAGGGCAATGCATTCTGGCAACAGTTTAACGACCGCAAGGCATTTATTTTGTCGTGGATGTATTTGATAAAAGAATCGAAACATGTGGCTGCGACGGAATAGAATTCAACTAAGCGATTATCGAAATCTGGTTACAGAAAGTCCTGTGCCCTGTATGGTCTCGCCTTACGAGCGTGCTTTTCTGGAATATTACGCGCGCGATATGTACAAAGGCGTCGGCGAAATTGTCGATCTGGGTGTATGGTTTGGCGCCAGCACCTATGCCCTTGCCAAAGGCCTCGAAACCAACCGGAATGTAAAACAGAAAGTATCGAGAATACATGCTTACGATTTGTTTTTCTGGGAAGAATCGCTCAACACGCATGTAGCAGGCACTCAATATGAAAATATGTTTCAACCCGGCGACAGCTATGCACATGTTTTCGACTCGTATCTGGAAAACTACCGCGATTATGTTGTGAGAAAGGGAGATATTGTACACGAAAAATGGAACAAAAAACCGATAGAGTTTTTGTTTGTCGATGCCATGAAAAACATGACAACAACCCGCAATATTCTACAATATTTCTATCCTTGTTTAATTCCGGGTAAATCATATGTAGTATATCAGGATTTTGACCACTATTTAACGCCGTGGATTCATATTCTGATATACAGGTTTCGTGAATATTTAATTCCGATACACGATATTTTTCCTACGGGAGGTTTTGTATTCCAACTTCAAAAAGCCATTCCGGCCAATCGATTGCTTGTTGATTTTCTCGACATACCCATTTCCGAAATCGATGAAGCTTTTCGCTATTGTCTGTTGCTTGCACAAGAAACCAAGCGGCCAAACATTATGGCAGCACATGTAATGGTTTATTATTTTCTCAATCGTCAAGATGAAGCAACACGTCTTTATAATAGCTATGCAGCAAACACAATTGTTCAAAACAACGAATTGGTGGAAGTAGAAAAACTGTTGAAAAATGCCTGATTTATCGGTAATAGTGCCTTGCTACAACGAGTGGGCCAACATACGCCCCATGCTCGACCGTTTTGCCGAAGTATCGGCCGGTGTAGTATTCGAACTTATATTGGTTGATAACGGGTCGCACGACGGCACTGCCGAAATGCGTGAAGAACTTCTCGAGATTTTTCCGTTTCTCAGGTGGCATCGTATCGAAAAAAACATAGGTTACGGCAATGGCATATACCGTGGATTGCTACTTGCGCGTGGCAAGTATGTTGCCTATACACATGCCGATTTGCAAACCGACCCTGCCGATGTTTTCGTGGCATTTCGCGCGATTGAGCCTGATGCCAACAACCCGTTTTTAATTAAAGGGCTTCGGCAAAACCGCAATTTTGCTTCAACATTGTTCAGTAGCGGTCTCGATACCCTGGCTTCGGTTATTCTTCGACAGAAATTTACCGAAATAAACGCCCAACCCAATCTGTTTCAATCGGGTTTTGTAAACATGCTTGATAACCCGCCACATCACTGGGGTTTCGATTTGTATGTGTACCATGTGGCACTAAGGCACCAGTTGTTGATAAAGCGAATTCCGGTGGTTTTTCCCGAAAGGAAATGGGGCATGTCGAAATGGAAAACGGGTATTTTTTCGCGATTTCGCTTATCGGTGCGAATGCTGCAATATTGCTGGCAGCTAAGGCGTAGTGGTAAAAAAATGGGATAAACCAATATTAAATTGCCCGCACTCCTATTATTTTACGTACTTCGTAAAGTGTTTTCGAGGCCGATTCACGGGCTTTTTGGGCACCCTCGCGGGCTACCTTGGCAATATAGTCGGGGTTTTTCGAAAGCTCCTGAATTTGTTTGCCAATGGGTTCAATGGCGGCAATAACATCTTCGGCCAGTTGTTTCTTTAAATCGCCATAGCGTATGCTACAATTGGCATATTGTTGTTTGAAAAAAGCAAGGGTGTCGGGTGTAGAAACCACTTCCATTATCGTAAATAAATTACGAATTGGCTCGGTGGGTTCTGAGTTGGGTTCGGTGGGACCGGAATCGGTAACCGCTCTCATAATTTTCTTGCGTATCAGTTCGGGCGGGTCCGACAAAAACACACCATTTCCTTCTGATTTCCCCATTTTGCCACTGCCATCGAGACCGGGAATTTTTATAAGTGCATTGCCAAAATTATAGGGTTCGGGTTCTTTAAAGAATTCGGTTTCGTACAGTTGATTAAAGCGTCGCACATATTTTCGGGTCATTTCGAGATGCTGTTCCTGATCTTTGCCAACCGGCACCTTATCGGCACGGTGAATTAAAATATCGGCAGCCATAAGCACCGGATAAGTAAGCAGGCCTGCATTAACATTGTCGGGTTGCTTGCGTGCTTTTTCTTTAAACGATGCGGTGCGCTCGAGTTCGCCTTTGTAGGCCATGGTGTTCAGAATAAAATACAACTCAAAAATTTCGGGCACATCGCTTTGAATATACAGGGTAGCCTTTTCGGGATTCAAGCCGGCAGCCAGATATTCTATAAGCACCTGTTTCGCATTACGGTGAAAATCGTCGGACTTTGGGTGCGTGGTAAGCGAATGGTAATCGGCAATGAAGAAGAAACAGCGGTTGCTGTGTTGCATTTTTACAAAATTACGCACAGCTCCGTAGTAGTTGCCCAAATGTAAATTCCCTGTTGACCTTATGCCGCTTAGTACTGTTTCCATATTTTTTTCAGCTTATTTATTTTCGGCTGTGCTCAACACCGATTTATACAGCTCCTTATTGTTAATTACTTCAATTGCTTTTTTCAACTCGGGGTCGTATTTCATATAATATTGCGTGCGACCCTTTTGATAATAGTATCGGTGAACGATTTCGGAACCCAACATTTCGGCAATTTCGTCGCGAAACACCTGTAAGTCTTTGTTTTTATCGTGGGCCAGCTTTTTGCGCAATGCCTCAAGTTCAGCAACAGCTATATCGTAGTACTTCTCTGTTTTGGCCGTTTCGACCAATTCATTGAGCAGTTCTTCGCTTTCGGTTTCGTAGTCGTATTCTTTGTTGGAAATATACTCCACAAATTCGTCGTACACCTTACCCGACGCATCGAATGCCGATGCTTCAGAAATGGTTTGATTTTCTGATTTATATTTGGTAGCAAAATCGAATATCAGGTTTTTTTCGAGAAGACTCATCGAAATATTACTCAGGTTTTCGGGTTCAATTACAATATCGGGCAATACTCCTCCACCGTCGTACACAATGCGACCGCCGCGAGTAGTAAACTGCGACACCAACGAATCGGGAACTCTTCCCACACTTCCGTCTTCGTTGCGGTGGGTATAATCGAGTGCCTGGATGCATCTACCGCTGGGAATATAGTATTTGGCGGTTGTAATTTTTAATTTTGCGTTGTAACTCAGGTCTCGGGTGGTTTGTACCAGGCCTTTCCCGAATGTACGCTGACCAATTACAACGCCCCTGTCGAGGTCTTGAATGCATCCCGAAACAATTTCGCTAGCCGAAGCCGACCCACGGTTAACCAACACCACAACAGGAGTTTCTATGTCGAACGGTGTATCGGTGGTGATATAGGTTTTGTCCCACTGGGCTACTTTGCCTTTGGTGCTTACTACGATTTGTCCTTTCTCAACAAAAAGGTTACAAATTTTAACAGCCTCCATAAGCAATCCTCCCGGGTTTCCCCTTAAATCGAGAATTACACCTTTCAGTTTTCGCTCTTTATGCATTTCGTTTAATGCCGCTTTAACTTCAGAAGTAGCAGTATTGGTAAAACTGCTCAACTGTATATAGGCAATGTCGCCTTCGAGCAGGCTGTAGTAAGGAACACTCGGGATTTTAATTTCGGCTCTTGTTAACGAAAATTCAATCATATCCTGAATTCCGGGACGTTTAATGCTTAAAACGAGCTTGCTGCCCGGTTGTCCTTTCAGCAATTCAGAAACATCAGAAGTCGATTTCCCTTTTACGTCTCTTCCGTCGATGGCAACAATCATATCACCGGCATAAAGGCCTGCCTGTTGAGCGGGAAAACCCTCGTAAGGCTCCGATATAACTACGTATTCGTTGTGTTTTCTGATAAGAGCGCCTATGCCTCCATATTCTCCGGTAGTCATAAATCGCAGGTCTTCTATTTCCGATTCCGAGATATACACTGTGTAAGGATCAAGCGATTCAAGCATGGCATCCATAGCTTTTCTTATGGTTTTCGAAGGGTCGATGTCGTCAACATAAAACAATTCCACTTCTTTGTAGAGCGAATAAAAAATATCGAGATGCTTGATGGTTTCGAAACTTTTGTCGGATTGTGCCGACACCGACAGAACACCGGCCAGTGCCAATGCGATAATACATGCAGTACGCATAAAAAAACCGAATAAAACTTTATGTATTTTTATTGTCATTTTCTTGTTGCTGTTTGTTAATTATGCTAATTAAACGTTGCAAAGATAGAACTATTTTATTTTCGATATCAGAATATTCGGCTTCCACCATGCCGTTATACACAAAGGCAATATATAAAGTGCCTTTGCAATGCATCAGATAAGCATCGAGAATGTAGCGTTGGCGGCGATAGGCTTCTCTCACAAGGCGCTTTATACGGTTGCGCACAACAGCGTTTCGAAATAGCTTTCGCGGAGCAGCAATCAGAACCTTTGCTCCAGTGGTTTCAGGGTTTGAATTATATATATAGATGGTTTTTAGGCATCCTTCGGTAAAATGTTTTCCGTTTTTAAACAGTTTATCGATGATTTTCTTACCGCAAAGCCGGTCGTTTTTGGGGAATTTCATGCTGTTGGGTAAGTCTGGCTGTTTTATTATGTTGTAATCGGCCAACACACTATTTTTTACTGTCTTTATTGTGCTGGCAGATATAACATTCGAGGGCCATTACCATGCTTGGAGACTCTGGATTGGGTGCTTCGATGTCGATGCGCAGGTTTGCATCTTTCACGGCTTTGGCGGTAGCGGCTCCAAATGTAGCAATCATTGTTTCGTTTTGCGTAAAATCGGGGAAGTTCTGAAATAGCGATGCAATTTCGGCAGGACTGAAAAACACCAGTATATCGTAGTTCACATCTTTTAAATCGGATAGGTCGGCACTTACTGTTTGATAGAGAATGGCCTTGCTGAATTGAATTCCAATTTTGGTAAGGGTGTCGGGAATTGCTTGTTTGTGCGGATTGCTGAGCGGTAATAAAAATTTCTCTTCTTTGTTTTTTAATATATCAGTGGTAAGGTCTTCGAATGTACCGTTGCCAAAAAACACTTTGCGTTTGCGATACACAATATATTTCTGAAGATAGTAAGCTATCGACTCAGAAATACAAAAATACTTGGTGGCATCGTTAACCGCGATTTTCAGCTCTTCGCAAATTCTGAAATAATGATCGATTGCCAGCTTGCTGGTAAAGATTACGGCTCCATGATCGGAAACATCTACCCGTGACTTTCGGAATTCTTTTGAATCGATGCCTTCAACCTGAATGAATGGCCTGAAATCAATTTTAAGATTAAGCTTTCTGGCCAGGTCGGCATATGGCGACCTATCGTTTTCGGGCCTGGGTTGCGAAACAAGAACAGTTTTAATCTTTGATGCCATTTCCTTTAATTTAGTTCCCAATCAGCACTTACAAAACAATTGTATGACTGATTTTAACAATTAACAAAACAGGTAACAATTCAAGGGCACAAAGATACAAAAACATGTAGAAAACTGAAAATTTAGTTTTAAAAACCAGAGCAAGTGCACGAATAATTATGAGAAGCTGAGTTGCGAAAAACAAAGCCAAAGCAACGAGAGCAACATATACCACTATTGTGTAGGGGAGCAATGGTAAAGCCAGTAATAGTGGAAACAGGCTTATGCCGAATGCACGGTACACCAGCATAACGCTGTTCACATATACACTTGTCTCATGTATCATGCCGAATAGAAATCCGACCACATAGTACAATGCTATTTTCAAAAAAAAGAATAAAACAACCGAAAAAACAACCGCCAACAACAACTCAAATACCCTAAATTCGGTAAATGCATGAGTCTTTGTTAACCATAAAAAAATGATTAACGAAAGATTAATAAACAATACGATGTTGTGAAGCAGTATGTGGCGACGTGTTACCACATTCTTTTCGTTCCATATTTTTTCGGCAGTTTTGTCGAAGGATACGGCTTTAAATGCCTCGGTCATGTACTCCTGACCGGCAAGCCTGAGATAGGCTAGCAGCGAAAAACTGATGAAAAGAAAGCTATACGCTATTATTAATTCGGTATTGTGGGGTCGTAGTAAAACTTCCATATTGCTGCCCTTGTGCGGCCGGCTATTTGTTAATCAGGAAACTGCTTCCTCCCATCATATAACCATCAACAAAAAATTCAGCCTGATATTTACCTTGAATCAACTCGGTTGGTGCATCAAAATAAATAGCAACATCAAGATTGTTTCCTTCGTAAACCACTTGCCTCGATGCCGAAAAAGGTATTGCTTCACCATGGATTTCCATGGTTTTTCCCCCCGACAATACCTTGCCGTTGGGGTCAAGAATTCGTAGATACACCATTTTGTTGCCCTGAGAACTTAACGCATTTTCAACCATTGTAAAATTTGTTTTCAGTTTGGCAATTTTTGATGCTTTGGAGGTTTCTTTTCCACGACTGTTCAGAAATTCTACATTGATGTTGTTCACTTTAATCATCGAGGCTTTTTCTACAACAATTTCGTATTCGGCATTCTTCTCAACCACTTCATCAAATTTATAGGCCAGTTGTTCGTTGTCGCGCCGTATCAACTCGTTTTCGGCAATTAACGATTGATTCAGGGTGTTGAGCGAATCGATCTGATACACATAGTGTTTCATGATTTGCCTCAGGGTTTCCAACTCTTTTTTGTATTTATTGATTTGAGCGGCATTCAGATTTTTCACACCTTCTATCTCCTGAATCAACGCTTTTATATGCTCTTTTTCTTTTGCAAGCTCCAGGTTTAAGCTATCGTTGTTGGTGCTTAGGTCTTCGTAGTCTTCAAGCAAGTTGGCCAGTTCCATCCTCACCAATTCTTTTTCGTTGCTCACCACAATGGTTTGTTGCGACAGGTTTTTATTTTGATTTTTCAGGTCAACAACCAACCATGCAAGAAATCCAATTGCAACAATTAATACCGAAATCAGTGCGATAAGAATTTTGGTTGTTTTGTCGTTTTTGCCAGAGCCGTCCATGTTTCAAAAGATTTTGTTTGTACAAAAATAACAAATTTTCAGTGTGATTTATTGTTTAAAATATTTCGAAAAACCCGTCGGGCATATGAATCAATATGATTTTATTTTTATCGTCGATACTGACAATAAAGTCGTCGTGGGCGGGTATCAGATACTCTTTTCCTTCTTTATTCAACACCAGCAGCGGGTTTTCGGGGATATAGCTTATCTGTGTAACAATTCCTGCAAATCCATAATTCAAATCGCTTACCGAATAACCTTCGAGTTCGTTGTCATCTCCTGTTTTGATGCGTCCTGCTTTTTGACGCTTTGTTTTTTCAACATATACGGGGTTGTTGCATAAACGTTCCGAATCTTCAATAGCGTCAACAAATTCCAATTTTATTGTGGCATTATTTCCTGAAGAATGAACGTCTTCAATTATAAAAGGAACAAGGAGTCCGTTCAACAAAAAGAACACCGGATTGCCAATAATAAGCAATCCGGCATTCGACGATTTTTCAAGTTTTAACTGAAGCTTCCCTTTGGTGCCTACCGGTCGGGTTGCTACACCCAACAGTTTGCATGATGCACTGTTAATCATCAGTCAACAGTGAGCTTACGATTCGTTTTCGGATTCGCCGGCCTCCGGGTTTGTAGTTTCGGTTTCTTCAGCAACAACGGTTTCTTCTTGGGCTGCACCCTCGGTTTCTTCGTTGGTTTCAGTTTCTTCCTCTTCTTGCTCTTTTCGAGCGGCTTCAGCTGCCTGTGCATATTTGCGCGCTAAGGCTTGCGCTCTTTCTTCTTTAATTTTGGCTTCGGCTTCGAGTTTTTCTTTGTCGGCCATGTTCTTTTCTTTGGCCAAACGATCAACTTTAGCTGTAACCTTAGCTTCTTTGTCTTTCATCCATGCTTCGAAGCGGTTTTCGGCTTCGTCCATATCGAAAGCGCCTTTTTTAACACCGTCAAGAAGATGTTTTTTCATCATAACACCTTTGTATGAAAGTATTAAGCGGCAAGTATCGGTGGGCAAAGCCCCCTTTTGCAACCACGACAAAGCCTTGTCGAAATGCAAGTCGATAGTAGCCGGATTGGTGTTCGGATTGTACGATCCGATACGTTCAACAAATCTGCCATCGCGTGGCGATCTGCTGTCGGCAACAACAATGTGATAATAGGCGTGGCCTTTGCGTCCATGTCGTGCCAGTCTGATTTTTAGTGCCATTTTTCTAAAAGTTTAATTTAACTTAATTCTCGGTTTCACGAACCGGACGGCAAAGATATACATTATTTTGGATTCCGATGCCTTATACGCATTTTTTGCAAAAGACGTAAATTCAACAAGCAAATGCGACAGATTTAAAGAAAACATCTTTAGGTGTCTC
>CAZEHA010000003.1:0-118884 GCA_964511665.1 uncultured Bacteroidales bacterium | reverse complement strand
CCTTAAAAACATGTCCGGTTGGACTTTTGTTTGTTCAGGCAGGAGTAAACATCACACACGAAATTGTGTATTTGTAAAAATTTGCTTCAATCGGCACCTCAGAGTTTTTGAATAGCAGAAGCACCTTCTATTCACAGGCGTTTACCGATAAATGTAATATTACCTGAACTTTTCATTGTGTGATAGGTATTGTTACGCAAATCGTCAAATTCTATTGTACAGTTGAAGTTTGGAACATAAAAAGAATTATTCTTCTTATAAAACAACTCCGTTTCGTTGATATTACACGAATACATAAAATATGCATTGCTGTGTGAATACAAATTCAGGGTATCTTCAATTCCATTTACTTCAACCATGTAACGCCCTTGCATTGCATTGAATATTCTTTCAGGAACACGATTCAGTTTAGGAGCCTTGTATTTTTTTACATTGATATTTCTATCGAGAACATACATGGCAATATCCATAATATCGTTGGCTGAATTTGACAAAACCACTACACCCCGTTGATTATCAACATCGTATTGTATTACCGATTTAAAACCTCTTACAGTACCACCATGCCCAATAAGAGTTCGCCCACTGTAATCGGCAATATACCACCCAAGGCCCATTGCCGTGTTATTAAAGTGGGTAGAATCGAACTCAACACGTGTCGCCAACCTCATCGCATCAGAAAACTGTGAGTTTTCGTAAAACAGCTTGTTTAACCCAATAGCCATATCCTCGGTGGTTGACCTCAAACCACCGGAAGCTTTTGCAGCACCCCACTCCCAATTTGGCACCAATACACCCGGACGGATGTAGGCATTGGCAAGCTTGGGCAACTGCTGGTTGCTTACATCGAAACACGTGTTGTGCATGCCCATAGGCAGAAAAACATTTTCGAAAAGAAGCTCTTCAATTGTTACCCCTTCGATGCTGCAAAGTATATAACCAATCAGGGCTATTGATGTATTTTGATAATCGAATTGAGTACCCGGTTCATGGGCTAATGTCAGGGTTTCGAGCATCGAAAAAATATCGGAGAATGTAAGATATTTATGATGCTGTTCGGGATCTTCGCATCGTGCCGAACTTATAGGGGCAGGAATTCCCGAAGTATGAGCGGCTAAATGTTTAATTTGAATTTGTCTGATTCGTTCATCGGAGAACTGCAGTGTATCGGGTAAATAGTCAACCATATAATCGTCGAGACCAATTTTGTCTTTTATAACAAAATCGGCCAACAGCGTAGTTGTGAATATTTTCGATACCGAAGCAATTTCGTAAATGGTGTGTTCGCTAGCCTTATCGGTTCTTTTATCGAAAGGATAGCCTGCATTTACATAAGTAATTTTTCCCTTATCGAGAATTGCAATACTGATACTATTACTGCGCTTATTGTTAACTTCTCGCTTTATTATTTTTTCGATTTCGTTTTTCGACGGATAGTCTTGTGCCGAAACGTGAGTAATACTGTTGAAAAGCACAGAGCACACTAGAACAATAGTGATTTTACATAATCGCTTCATAGAAGTTACCCGCATATTTGATATAACTTTTGTAATTCACCCATGCCATAACACCAATAGCTGTAACAAATGCCGAAAGAGGTAAAATAAACCCGTAACATGCCTTGAGAATACTATTCGGGTTCGATATAAGCCGGCGATCGGTCTATTTCAACTCTGAGAGTTCTCTCGTCGGTATAGCCATTCAGATATGCCTTAAGTACCACATCGGTATCTTTTTTGGTTTGAAAGCTAAATTTACCTTTCGGAGGGTGCTTTACGCCGGGAGCAACCGATAATGTAACAGAGTCGGCATTTTCGGCATGCCATGTGAATTCGACCATTTCGTCGGGTCGTACAAATGTTTTACCGTTGAAGAAAACAATTTTTGGCTCAATAACTTGTATGTTGAAGAAGCCATCATCAACAGTGCCATCGTTTCTAAATATTTGCACTCCATATGAATAGGAAGTTTTCATCGGGATTTTCATTGAACCGATGGGAGGCAGGCTGTCGTTAACATGGTCGATGGCAATTTTATAGGCATTCTTATATTTCCATTCTACCAATGCCATCTCCCCAATTTTTACTACCGAAGTGCATCCTATCGATTCCACGTAATTTACTTTTACCTTTTTCGACATTTTATCGTTATATCCGGCTTTATTCCAGGCGGCAATACGAATGGTAGTGTCGCGGGTAGAGCGAAACTCGACTTTCCCTTCGGCAGGAAGTTTTTCGTCGATACCGTAGATGCTTACGTAATCGGCATTTTCGGCGGTCCATGCAATGGTATAAACACCCTCGTCGGTAATGCGATCGGGAGCTGTAAAACTCAATAATTTTGGGTGTACCACATCAATTGCGATGCGCTTTTTGGCCTGAGCACCACCACGCTCGGCTATAAAAACATAGGAAGTATTCTGGGTGGGGCTTACCCACAAGACACCCTCCATTGGCATATCAGTCAGCCCCAATTCATTGCAATAGAACTTATTAGCATTTTCTACTTTCCACCAAATTGATATAGAATCGCCAATATTGATGGTTCGTTTGGTGCGTCCCGTACCTATTTTGATGTCGGGCGACTGCGCAAAACCTTGCTCCTGAATCATCAGGAATAGTGCAAGAAACGATATGAAGAGTGCGGGTAACGATTTTTTCATAGGCGAAATTCTTAAGGTTGATAATACAAATTTACAAATAATTCTGTTCGAAAACAGCACGACGAAAAGAAATTCAAAAAATGGATACAATTTTATTAAATCTTCTGTGTTGCCTTGGTGCCTATAATACGATTAGCTACCAAGAGCGACGATGCAATCGGTGTTCGGAGTCACCCTTCGATTACCGCTTCGCTACTCAGGGTGACAAATGCCCCTGTCATGCTGAGTACTGGAGCGCAGCGAAAGGCTCATCGAAGCATGGGCAGGGGTACTGAAAACGGCTTCGGAGTCACCCTTCGATTACCGCTTCGCTACTCAGGGTGACAAATTCGATTACCGCTTCGCTACTACCAATGACGTATTATTAAAATTGGGAATTCAGAATACAGGAGACAGAATGCAGAAGATGCTTTTCGTTGGGCGATAGAAAACTGCTGCTCCGAGAAAATAGTAAAATTCAACCCGGAGGAAAATATTGTTTGATTGAAAGCCAACCCTTCTGTATTCTGTATTCTTACTTCTGTATTCCGATTCCAGACACCTCGTCATTTCATATTGCTTTTATTGCCCCAATAATTAGCCCTCAGGGTGACAAATTCGATTAGCGCTTCGCTCGCGACGACGGGGGCTGCGAAGGCGATGACGTTTAGGTGGCCGGCTTTGCGCTGACGAGAAATGAGAGCAATGCCAAGCGTAAATTACGGAAGCAACTTAACAGGTGTATCAGCCTTGCATTATGCCGACAAAATTGCATTGCTGCACCGACAGCACAGCGCATCCGATTGCAAATAGCATAAAATGGTAAATAAATTCAAGGTTTTTTATAAATTTGGGCCATTGATACCGGCAACAAAATGAAGAAACCTACACATAAAAACAAGGCAAGCAAAAAGCTGTTGGTTACGGCTCAGGCAACACCTGTGGCGGCCGTGAAGAAAAGCATTTTCCCGTATATTATTATAGCCGCGTTGGGGTTTATTTTGTATGGCAACACCATTTCGCACGATTATGCACTCGACGATGCCATAGTGATAGTGCAAAACCAATTTACCACCCGAGGTGTTTCGGGAATAGGCGATATATTCAGCTACGATACCTTTACCGGATTTTGGATGACCAGCTATCCGGGCAAAACTGCCGACGAAATTCAGGAAGAAAAAAAACTGGTTGCGGGTGGTCGTTATCGTCCGTTGTCGCTGGCAGGTTTTGCCGTTGAAATGCACCTTTTTGGCGAAAAAGAAACCGACAACAAAGGGGTTGCACGATACACCGGCAACCCACATATAAGCCACTTCATCAATATTGTGCTGTATGTTATTACCTGCCTGTTGCTGTATCGCATACTGCTGCGGCTGGTGCCACAGGCCAACAGCAAGCCGTGGTATTTGAGCTTTGCATTTATTGCCGCGCTGCTTTTTCTGGCACATCCCATTCACACCGAGGCAGTAGCCAACATAAAAGGCCGCGACGAAATTCTCACATTGCTGGGGTCGCTGGGGGCTCTTTGGTTTACCTTGCGGTATCTCGACAAAAAAAAACCGCTTATGCTGTTGTGGTCGTCGCTGAGTTTGTTTCTGGGCCTTCTTTCGAAAGAAAATGCCATTACATTTCTTGCGATGATTCCACTATCGGTATATTTTTTCACAAATCATTCGTTGAAAAAGAATGTGATTTCGTGGATTCCCTTGCTTTTTGCAGCCATTGTATTCTTACTTATCCGCTACAGCATATTGGGAGGTGCCAGTGGCGAAAAGCAAATTGTGCAGGAGTTGATGAACAATCCGTTTGTGGGCAGCAGTATCGGCGAAAAATATGCCACCATATTCTTCACACTTTGGAAATATATACAATTACTCGTATTCCCGCATCCGCTAACCTACGACTACTATCCCAAACAAATTCCCATAATCGGGTGGAGCGATTACCGCGCGTTTCTGCCACTGTTGTTGTATATGGCCATGGGATTATATGCCCTGTATGGCACAATAAAGCGCAAAGACGTGGTTTCGTATGGCATTTGGTTTATAATAATTCCGCTGTCGGTAGTGTCGAACCTGTTTTTTCCGGTAGGTACTTTTATGAACGAACGTTTTGTTTTTATATCGTCGATAGGCTTTTGCCTGATAGCAGCCTGGCTTTTGGCCGACTTGCTGCCAAAGCTTGCGCATAAACTGAAATTTAAACCGGGAGGCATTAGTATTACTTTGCTTACGGCTATTTTGGTTTTGTACTCAACAAAAACCATCAGCCGAAACCGGGCATGGGAAAACGATTTTGTGCTGTTTACCACCGATGTTCAGGTATCGTACAATTCGGCCAAATCGACATGCAGTGCAGGAGGTAAACTTATTGAAGAAGCACAGAAGCCCAAGATTAAAAACGATACGGCATTACACAATTCCTACTGCAGGCAAGCTATTGCACACCTCGAGCGGTCTCTCGAAATTTATCCCGAATATGTTGATGCCATCAACCTTTTGGGCAATGCCTGGTACGAATTGGAAATGAATTCGGTGAAAGCACTTAACGCCTATACCCGTGTACTCAGTTTAAGACCCTATCACGGCATTGCCTTGGGAAACACAAAAGTTATTATCAATAATGCTTTCGGGCTTCTTATTAGCGGCAACTCGGTGAATAATCCCGACGAGTTGATTGAGGCTCTCGATGAGCTTGATGCGGTGAAACCGGGTATTGGCGAATTATATCATTTAAAGGGAACAATTTATGGTCGATATCAGAACCAACTCGATTCGGCACTGGTATATTTGAACAAAGCGGCCGTTGCGAACAGCAGTAACCCAAATCTCTATCTCGATTTAGGTGTAGCCCATGGTATGAAAGGAGATTTGCAGTCGGCTCTTTCAAGCTTTCTAAAAGCAATAGAGCTGAATCAGAACGATCCTCAATCGTGGATAAATGCTGGTCTTACGTATCAGCACCTGGGTGATATGCAAAAAGCGAGCGAATGTTTCAACAGGGCAGAACAGTTAAAAAAGAATCAGAAGCAATGATTAACGAAAAGAAACTAATAATTGTGCTGCCGGCCTACAATGCAGCAGCCACTTTGGCAAAAACCTACAACGAAATTCCTTTCAACATAGTTGACGAAGTAATTCTGGTTGACGATTCAAGCAGAGACAACACTGTGGAAGAAGCAAAAAAACTTGGCATTCAACATATCATAGTGCACGAACAGAACAAAGGGTATGGCGGCAACCAAAAAACCTGCTACACAAAAGCACTTGCCCTGAATGCCGATATTGTGATTATGCTGCATCCCGACTATCAGTACACACCCAAACTAATTCACAGCATGGCTTATCTTATAGCCAACAATGTGTATCATGTAGTTTTGGCATCACGCATATTGGGCAGAGGGGCTTTGCGAGGTGGAATGCCCCGATATAAATACATTGCAAACCGTGCACTAACCTTTACGCAAAACATACTGATGAACCAAAAGTTATCGGAATACCACACCGGATACAGGGCATTTTCGGCTGAAGTGTTGCGCAACATCAATTTTATGGCAAACTCCGACGATTTTGTGTTCGACAATCAAATGCTGGCTCAGATTTGCTACGCGGGATACGAAATTGCCGAAATAACATGCCCTACACTGTACTTTAAAGAAGCCAGTTCTATCAATTTTCGGCGTAGTGTAACCTATGGATTGGGCGTGCTGGCAACTTCATTTTCGTATTTCTTTAAAAAAACAGGCTTAGGCAATCATCGTATTTTTCAAAAACCTCAGTAATCTGAAAAAAAATAACGGTTCAGTTATTTGTTATAACTTCAACATGTTGTGGAAGTTTTTTTGCTTCAACAATTTTTTATGTGTCAATTCGGGCAATCTTTGTATCTTTGAAAAAATCGTTAAGTATGGAAAAAGTATGTCAAGAATGTGGAGAAAAGCTTATTGGCAGGGTCGATAAGAAGTTCTGCAGCGACCAATGTCGCAACACCTACAACAACCGATTGAATCAGGATTCTACCAATTTTGTGCGCAACATCAACCGAATCTTAAAAAAGAACCGTAGAATACTGGAAGCCTTGAATACACGAGGTAAAACCCGTGTTAGCCGGCAAAAACTAATCGACGAAGGCTTTAACTTCGATTATCACACCAATGTGTTTACCACTAAAACCGGCAACACCTATGTGTTTTGCTACGATCAGGGCTACATTCAGGTTGACAACGACTATTATACTCTGGTTGAGCGTCAGGAATACGTTAATTAATTACACCTTATCATGATAATTTCGAAAATACCAGTACTGTCAAAAATACCAAAAGCTGCAGTCGACGAACCGGTGATTTACCTTATTGCGCCACATTTTGATTTATCGCAACTGTCGATGACAAAACCCGAAACGGCTTATGCAAAATCGTGCATCGATAACGAAGACAAGCTGATATCGGTAAATTCTTATTACAAATGGATTTACATAGTTGTTGTAAGCGAGCACAACGATAAGGCCACACTGTATGAGACAATGCGAAATCAGGCCTTCGAGCTATGCCAACAAGTTATTAAAAATAAATTCACCTGTGTCAACATAGTTGATTTATACAGCGAAGAAGGTATTGCTGCTGCCTTTGCCGAGGGATTAATCCTGTCGGCATACAAATTCAACAAATACTTTGGCGACAAAGATAAGAAGGAAATATCGCTGACAACTGTTCATGTTGTTTCCAACAAACTAACGGACATGGACGTGGAAAAACTGAATATAGTTTGCAGCTCGGTATATGTAGCCCGCGATATAGTTAACGAGCCACTTTCGCATTTGAATGCACACAAGCTTGCAGTAACAATTCAGGAAGTGGGAAAAGCAGCCGGTTTCGAAGTAGAAGTTTTCGACAAACAACGTATCGAAGCGCTGCGAATGGGAGGCTTGCTGGCTGTGAATCGTGGCAGTGTCGATCCACCCAGTTTCAGCATCATGACCTATAAACCCGCTAATGCAATTAACGAGAAACCCTATGTGATTGTGGGGAAGGGAATAGTGTTCGACACCGGCGGATTGAGTCTGAAACCCACTCAGGGCAGTATGGATAGCATGAAAAGCGACAAGGCCGGAGCAGCGGCAGCTGTGGGTATTATGTACGCCATAGCAAAAGCAGCCTTGCCATTGTATGTGATAGGTCTGGTTCCGGCCACCGACAACCGCCCCGGCGAAAATGCCTATGCCCCTCAGGATATAATCACAATGTACGACGGCACCACAGTTGAGGTTCTTAATACCGATGCCGAAGGCCGTATGATACTTGCGGATGCACTGGCTTATGCAAATAAATACAATCCCGAATTGGTCATCGATTTGGCAACACTTACCGGTGCCGCAGTGGTAGCAGTTGGCACTATTGCCATAGCCGCTATGGGCAACAACAAAGAAGCCATAAGTGAATTACATATTTCGGGAATGCAAACACGAGAGCGTATTGTTGAATTGCCATTGTGGGAAGAATATGGTGAACAGATAAAGTCAGATTTTGCCGACATCAAAAATGTGGGAGGACGTTGGGCAGGTAGCATTACTGCCGGAAAATTCCTTGAGCATTTCACCAATTACCCTTGGGTACACCTCGATATTGCCGGCACAGCCTATCTTGATTCCAGCGACAAGTATCGGGGCAAAGCGGGAACCGGCAGCGGCGTTCGATTGCTTTTCGACTTTTTTACACGTAAATGTGCAGAATAAGCCGTGCTGTATTAAATTTGGCATTTGTTTTTACGATTTTTTTAACTGAGATAATATGGAAAAATATAAAATTGGAATAAGTCACGGCGATATCAACAGTATAAGTTACGAAGTAATTATTAAGGTATTGAGCGAACCCAGAATTAACGAAATATGCATTCCTATTCTGTATGGGTCGCCTAAAGTGGTTGCCTATCACCGCAAAGCCATCAGCGTAGAAAACTTCAGTTTGAACCCGGTGCGCACAGCCGAAGAAGCCCATCCAAAACGTTCGAACATAATAAACTGTGTTGACGACGACATCCGAGTTGAATTGGGAAAATCGACACCCGAAGCCGGAGCTGCTGCCTATGCCGCCCTCGAATGCGCAGTAAAAAGCTTAAGCGAAAACAAAATTGATGCTCTGGTTACCGGCCCTATCAATAAACATAATATTCAGGAAAGTGGCTTTGCGTTTCCGGGACATACCGAATATCTGGCAAGCAAATTCAACGCTACTAATTACCTGATGCTGTTGGTTTCAGATAACCTGAGAGTAGGAACCGTAATTGGCCATTCTCCCATAAAAGATGTGGCGGGCTTGCTTAGCAAAGAATTAATTTTACGTAAGCTGGAAGTTCTCGAAGAATCGCTGCGAATCGATTTTGGCATTACCAAACCCCGCATTGCCGTTCTTAGTCTTAATCCTCACTGTGGCGATATGGGTGTGATCGGTAGCGAAGAAAGCGAAATTATCGTTCCTGCCATTGAAACGGCACGAAACAAAAAAATCATGGCTCTGGGACCATATGCTGCCGACGGGTTTTTTGGCTCCGACAATTACGGCAAATTCGATGCAGTTCTGGCTATGTACCACGATCAGGGCTTGGCTCCGTTCAAAGCATTAAGCTTCGAAAACGGGGTAAATTTCACAGCAGGCCTTCCGATAGTTAGAACATCGCCTGCACATGGTACAGCCTACGAACTGGTTGGCACCGGCGAAGCCTCCGAAGCATCTATGCGTAATGCCATATATCTGGCTGTTGATATTTGCCGTAACCGTAAACAATATTACGAACTGCATAAAAATGCGTTGAAATCGCATGGAAGGTCGAAAGAATTTATGAATGGCGACGATGAAATATTACTCGACGACACCGAATAAAATTTGATTGCCAATTATACCAAAACTAAACTAGTTAGTCGCTATTGTAGTCATAAAACTCATTTTATTGGTTTGAGATGCACCATGGTTTGCATTATTAAAAATCTTATCGCGAAATTACTATTTTTACAGAATGAAACTTATCGCGAATAGCCATACACACAAACGTGTTGTTGCCTATTTTGTTTGCATAGTGCTTATTATGCTCTTATTCCGCTTGATAAACTACACCGGAAACGAAGGCTTTAACCCCAGCGACGAAGGAGTGGTGGTGGCGCAATCGTACCGGCTTGTACACGGAGAAGTACCTCATCGCGATTTTGTATCTATCAGACCTGTGGGAAGTGGTTGTTTGCATACATTGCATTTTATTTCGCCACTGCCGCTTATAGAATCGGGACGTTGGTTTGTGGTTTTTCAATTTATGCTGATGGCATTGGCATGCACTGTTGTAGTGAGAAGGCTGACAAATCGTTTTCGCAAAACGGCTTCGGAGCTGGGGTTGTTTATGTTACTGTTTAGCCTTAGTATTTTGAACTATAATCTATTCCCCTGGACAACAATCGACGCCGTGTTTTGGTCGTCGCTGGCAATTCTGGTGTGGTTTTCGGTTCAAAATATCAAGCTGCGCATTTTTTTAGCCATCCAGTTTTTGGTTCTTGCTGCTGTGTCGAGGCAAAGTTTTCTGTTACCGGCCATGATTGTGTCGGGCCTTGCCCTTGTGCAGTTTTTTTTGTTGTTCCGATTACGTACAGCTCTGTTCATCGTTATTATGGCTTGGTGGCCGGCATTAATCTATATAGCCGTGCTGTTACACTATAATGCCATGCCCGATTTTCTAGTTCAGATGAGTGGGCGCACCGAATTGCTCGAAACGGGTGTGTTAAAATATATGAAAATGCTGATCAGTTCCCCGGCCAGTGTATTGCACATTTCTGTTGTGATTCTTTTTGGAGTCAATTTGGTAGCCCGGCGATTTGTTGCTCCTTTACTCAAAATACTTAACAAGCACCTAACTCTGGTTTGTTTGCTTGTTGCAACATGGGCTATGGCTATGGTGGTTTCACACTTTTTACGTGTTCCTCTGAATATTTACCGTATGCCCTTCGAGTTGTTCTTTTGCCTTGTAGATTTGTTGTTGTTGGCATGGATGCTGCGTAAACCTTCGACGCAGATGATGGGATATGTTCTTTTTATTCTGATGATTGCACACATATCATCTATTTCGCTGGGCGATAATACTCCGGTTTTTGCATGCGGATTGCTCATGGCAGGAATTGTTACTCTGGTGGTTCATTTAATACCCATTGTTGTTAAGCCCTTTTTTGGAGATTGGCTGTTGTTCATTGCGGGTCTGCTCTTTTTAATCCTGGGCACATGGAGCCAACGAAGGGTTAATTATCGCGATTTGCCGGCTAATCAACTGAATTGTAAAATGGGAGAAATTCACCCGAATTTTGGTAATGTGATGAGCAATGCCAATATATGCGCATACTATGACGAATTGGTAAGGCTTGTTGACTCGTTGCCCAATTCAAACAATCGAATAGTGGTATTGCCGCACAATGCTATTTTTTACCCCATGCTCAATACCCGCAATCCGCTTCCGCTCGATTGGATGCAAGCTGCCGAATACATTGGCTCGGAGCAACGGATTATTGATGCGGTGGTGCATCTGTGCTCAACTGAGGGCTATTATGTTTTAATTGATATGTACGATGCGAAAAAAATGCACGAATCAACTATATTGTTGCACACTGCCGATTTTCATTATATCGATACAATAATTGGTTACTGCCGTCCATTACAGTGCAATTCGAAATATGTTAACGTGTACACTACCGGAAAGTAGGCTACCCGGTAGTGCGACGTATCAACAGGGCGATGTTTTCAACATGATGGGTATGCGGAAACATATCGATGGCCTGAATTTTTTCGATTTTGTAGCGGTGGTGCAGCATTTGCATATCGCGTGCTTGTGTAGCGGCATTGCAACTAACATATACAATGCGCGATGCA
The DNA here is from genome assembly GCA_964511665.1 of uncultured Bacteroidales bacterium. Classification (GTDB taxonomy): domain Bacteria; phylum Bacteroidota; class Bacteroidia; order Bacteroidales; family ML635J-15; genus JAGOEF01. The sequence continues at coordinate 107,350 of CAZEHA010000003.1, read as the reverse complement.
TCTAGTTTTAAAATGGTTTCTACCACCCCGGGGTGCATGCCGGCACGTGGTGGATCGGTAACAATAATATCGGGTTTGCCCCAGGTGTCGATAAAACTATTGTTGAGAACATCTTTCATGTCGCCGGCAACAAAGTGGGTATTCTCAATTTTGTTGAGACCGGCATTGGTGCGCGCATCACGAATGGCTTCTTCTATGTATTCAATTCCGATAACTTTTTTGCACGATGCAGCCAAAAACAAGGCGATGGTTCCGGTTCCCGTATATAAATCGTAGATGGTATCTCCCGATTTTGCTCCCGAAAACTCCAGGATTTTATTGTACATACGATTTGCTTGCACTGTATTGGTCTGAAAAAACGATTTTGGACTTATGGCAAAGCGCAGTTCGCCCAATTGTTCATACAAAACAGTTGCTCCCGAAAAATGTGTTACTTCGGTGTGATGTAAACTGTCGTTTTTTGTAGTATTCAGTGCATAATGTAGCGATGTTACCTCGGGGAATTCTTTTTGAATACATTCCAAAAGCAATCGGGTATCATCGTCACGGTCTTCGGCAACGCAAAGCACCAGCATAAACTCACCATTCAGGTTGTTCCTTAGTATCAAATTACGAAGGTAACCCTGCTGCATTCTTATATTATAGAAGCTGAGTTTGTTGTGGAGGGCATATGTTCTGATAAAATTTCTGATGCGGTTACCGGTGTCGTCTTGCAAAAAGCATTCTTTGATGTCAACAATTTTATCGAACAGTCCGGGTATATGAAACCCAACACCATTGGCCAGCGGGTCGCCGGCTTCGAGCATAGGTTCGTGCGGCTCGAACCACCTGCGGTCAGAAAAAGTGTACTCAAGTTTATTACGGTAATAGCGATCATTGTCCGATGCCATTATTGGTTCTGCTTCGGGCAGCTCCAGTCCGCCAATTCGTGTTAGCTGATTGATAATTTGTTGCTGTTTGAATTGCAGTTGCACAGCGTAGCGCAGATGCTGCCATTTGCATCCTCCACAAACGCCAAAATGTTTGCAGAATGGAGTATCGCGATATTCCGATGCCTTTACAACGTGAACAGCAACGCCTTCGTAAAAACTACTTTTTGCACGACGTACCTGCACATCGACTACATCGCCGGGTACAGCATTTTTTACAAATACCACCATGTTATTGTGACGGCCTACTGCCAGCCCTTCGTCGGCTATGTCGGTAATGAGAACCGAATTCAGTATGCCGTGTTTTTTGTTTTTTCCCATCTGTCGGTTTCGTAATGTCTGCAAAAGTACGTTTTAGATATTACACTAACAAATAGATACCGTTAAGCCAAAATCATTAGATTTGCAATAAACATTACTATGACCCGAATAGGCAGACAAATACCTCATTTTTCCGAAATAGAAATGAGTTCGATAGAAGCTGTTTTTTCCGAAAACTATCGCTATCGTTATGTATTGTCGATGCGATATCAGCAATCGTTGTTGCGAAGTAATAACACCAATCGGGTAACGGTGATACTGAAAAACCCAAGCTCTGCCGATGTGAAGCAATCGGATGCTACCATTCGCAAGGTAGAGACTTATGTGTATCGGCATTTCGCCGATGCAGGCTTGCTTACTATTCTAAATATCTTTGCCCTTCGCGCCACCGATGCCCGCGATGTGCAAGCCTGCTACAAGCAATGGGGTACCGATTATATAGTTGGCAGCGATAACGATTTGTATTTCAGGCAGGTATTGAAAAATACTTCTCATCTAATTTGTGCATGGGGCGGCAATAGTGGTATCGATAAAACGATATATACAAAGCGCATTGCCGAAGTGCAGCGAATACTAACCGAATTTAAGCATCTGAGCCTGTATCGTGTGGCGGGTGCTCAGCCTACAACAGAACCGCTTCACGGTCTGATGTGGGGGTACCACTACCGGCTCGAAAACATACAGAATTCTGATATGCACAAATTGTGGTGATACCGGTTATTAAACTTCTTTTTCTCCTTCTGCTATATCAGCTTTCATTTGTTTATTTTTTTCTATTTTTAACAAAAATTTTCTATGTCAACATCCATCCTTAAAGGGCAACGGTTTCGTATTGTTTTTAGCATTGCTCTGTTTGTGATGTTGGCGTTTGTATTGTTTCTTGTTTTTCCGAAGGAGCCTCATTTTTCGTTTGATTTCAAGAAGGGAAGTCCCTGGATGCACGAAGATTTGATAGCTCCGTTCGACTTTACCATTCAAAAAACCAACGAAGAAATCAAGCAAGAGCGCGATAGTATTAAAGCGCGTTTCTATCCCTTGTATGTTGTCGATACCTCTGTTGCCGGCTATGTTACAATCAAATACATTAATTATCTTGATAGCATTATCGATGTTTCGGGATTCAATAAACAACCCCATGGCAAATCTGCCGGTTTATTATTTGGGCATGTTGGGCAGGGTAGATTTTCGGAAATAACTGCCGGAAAAATTGCCAGCACTGTCGATAACATATATAATCGCGGTGTGGCTGATGTTTCGCTGAGTTGGCATCAAATGCGATCAGAAAAGATTACTGTAGTTGAATCAGGATATAGCAAAGGAGTAGTTAATATTAACGAAATTTCACACCCCGACTCAGCCTTTTACTTCTTTAGCGAAACGATTAAACAATTTGCCGCCAATTCGTTTTCTCAAAGCGATTCAATAGAAATGTTTATCATCTACACCTTGTGCGATATAAACTTTTTTAAACCCAATCTTATTTACGATAGTAAAACTTCGTTGCAACTTCTCAATCAGCAATATCAATCTATTGCAACACAGCAGGGCTTAATTCAGCAAGGTGAGCTCATTGTGCAACGAGGGATGATAGTTGACGAGAACACGTATCGTATACTGGTTTCGCTGAAAAATGAGTACTGGCAAAAGTCGGCAGGTGTAAATTATACATGGGTATCGGTGGGTTACGCTTTGTTGATAATCCTGCTTTTACTCGTTTATTATCTGCATCTCTATTTTAATTTTAAACCTGTACTTTTTCAAATAAAACAAATTGGTTTTATTGTGATGCAGATGATGTTGATGATTTTGCTTACGCATTTTGTGGTTCAGGTGTGGCAGATCAGTATTTTTCTTATTCCTTATGTGATTTTTCCGGTATTGGTTTATATTTTTTTCAACAATCGCATTGCATTGGTTAGTTATTGGATTCTTATTCTCATGGTTTCATTTTTTGCTCCCGATAGTTTTAGTTTTATTTTTGTACAGATAGTTGCAGGGATGATAGTTTTATTCACACTCCGTTCGGTGCAACGTCGTTTCCATTTATTTTTATCGGTATTGTGGGTTTTAATTTCTTATGTGTTTTCGTTTTCCGGATTTCATCTTATACGCGAAGGCAATTTTGCCGATTTGTCGATTAGCAACTTTGTATGGTTTGGTGGTAATGCATTCCTGCTATTAACATTGTTCCCGATGTTGTACATTTACGAGCGTGTTTTTGGATTTTTGTCGGATGTGTCATTACTCGAACTGAGCGACACCAACAATGCTGCACTCAAAGAGCTTTCAGAAAAAGCCCCTGGAACATTTCAGCATTCGATGCAGGTCGCCAATTTGGCTGAGAGCGTTGTGCGAAAAATTGGAGGAAATGCTTTGTTGGCGCGTACCGGTGCCTTGTATCACGATATTGGAAAAGCAGGTATTCCACAGTATTTCATCGAGAACCAGTACGGCGTAAATATACACAACAGCATGGCATTCGACCAAAGTGCATCAATCATAATAAGTCATGTGAAAAGGGGGGAGGAAATGGCACGCAAATACCGTTTGCCAAAACCTATTGTTGAGTTTATCAGTACGCATCATGGTACTACTGTAACCCGCTATTTTTATAATTGCTGGGCAAATCAACATCCCGACGAAGAAATAAACAATGACTTATTTACCTACCCGGGTCCCAAGCCAACAGCAATAGAAGCTGCGGTGGTAATGATGGCAGATGCGGTTGAAGCGTCTTCACGTTCGCTCAAAACATACGACCCGGAAACTGTAAAAGCATTGGTACATCGCATTGTTGATACACAGGTGGCCGAAGGACAATTTGAAAACGTAAATATTACATTTAAAAATATTACCATCGCTAAGGAAATCTTTATCGAAAAACTGATGAATATTTATCATTCTCGTATTGAATATCCCGAATTGAATTCAAAAAACCCACAGTAGCAGCACAATTTTTTAGTATGAATATGGTTATATGCGTAATGAATAATGGGGATGAATAGACTACAGGGATTGTTGCTGTTTATTTGTGTTGCTTTCAATAGTATGGCGCAGAATGCCATGCTTAAAGGTCGCGTGGTCGACGAAGACTTTACTCCGGTGCAGTTTGCCAACGTGAGTATTAGCCCTGGCGGTATGGGGGCAGCTTCCGATAAAAATGGATATTTTACGATACAACTACCTGCCGGAAAAGATTTAAACGTGTCGATCAGCTTTTTGGGATACGAAAAATGCAGCGAAGTTATACGCCTTAAACCTGATGCTGTGCTCGAACAAACCTTTATCTTAAAAAAGTCGGTGAGTATGTTGCCGGGGGTTGATATCGAAGATAAGAACGAGCGTCGCAACAACATCATTCGACTCAACCCAATTGCCGCCCGTAATATTCCTACCGCCCATGGTATGGAAGATGTGTTGAAAACATTACCGGGAGTAGTTTCGAACAACGAACTTAGTTCTCAATATTCGGTTCGGGGAGGCAATTACGATGAAAATCTGGTGTATGTGAACGATGTCGAAATTTATCGTCCGTTGCTGATACGATCGGGCCAACAAGAAGGCATGAGTTTCATCAATTCTGATTTGGTGTCGTCGGTGTTGTTTTCAACCGGAGGTTTCGAAGCCCGCTATGGCGATAAAATATCTTCGGTGCTCGATATACGATATCGAAAACCCCAGCAATGGCAAGCTTCGGCTACGCTAAGTCTCTTGGGTGCCTTTGCCCACTTCGAAGGGGTGTCGCAAAACCGTCGGTTCAGGCATATCACCGGATTACGCTATAAAACCACACGATATCTCCTTTCGAGCCTCGATACACGAGCAATGTACGATCCGCGATTTACCGATGTGCAAACCTATCTTACCTACGACTTCAACGAGAAATTTGAAATGAGCTTTTTAGGTAACTACAGTGGAAATTACTATGGTTTTATCCCAATCGACAACGAAACCTCATGGGGAACTCTCGATCAGGCACTAAAAATAAAAATGTATTTCGAAGGTCAGGAAGTCGATCGTTTTTTGACAGCTACAGGAGCTGTAACGGCAACCTATAAACCGCAAAAAAACCTGACCGTAAAATGGATAGCTTCAACGTTCTATACCCGAGAGGCCGAAACTTATGATATTTTAGGCCAATATTACCTGAATGAACTCGATAAACAACTGGGGTCAAACACGCTGGGAGATAGTATTTCGAATATTGGAGTGGGGTCATTCCTGAATCATGCCCGAAATTACCTCGATGGCTATGTGTCGTCGCTGGCTCATAAAGGAGATTATCGGTACAACGATAACAGTTTAAACTGGGGCATTACTTATAAGCATGAAATTTTCGACTATGAAATTAACGAATGGCAAATGATTGACTCTGCAGGTTATTCCATCCCCTATAGCAGTAGCGAGGTGTTGCTGTTTAGTACCGATACTTCGGTAATAGGTCTGGCTTCCGACCGTTTCGAAAGCTATCTGCAGCATGCTTGGTTATTTCAACTCGATAAAGGAGAGATAGGTTTTAATGCGGGTAGTCGCTTTTCGTACTGGACTTTTAACCGCCAGCCGTTGTTCAGCCCCCGATTGTCGATGTCGTATTCGCCCGAGTGGGAAAAAGACTATGTTTTTCGGTTGTCGGCCGGTATGTATCACCAACCTCCATTCTTTAAAGAAATCAGACGACACGATGGCACTATCAACAATAACATTTTAGCTCAATCATCTGTGCAAGTGGTTATGGGAAGCGATTATCAGTTCCTTGCATGGAACCGCCCATTTAAACTGGTTACCGAGGTGTATTTCAAATATCTGTATAACATCATCCCATACGATGTTGATAATGTGAGGATTAGGTACTATGGCGAAAATATGGCTCATGGATATGCAGTTGGAGTGGAGGCCAAAGTTAACGGTGAGTTTGTAAAGGGAACCGAATCTTGGTTAAGTATGTCGCTAATGAAAACCATGGAGGATCTCGACAACGATTATTATACACTGAGCAACGAAGGTGGCGGTGTCGATACAATTTATCCCGGATATTTGCGACGACCTACCGATCAGCGCTTTAATTTTGCCATATATTTTCACGACTATTTGCCTAACAACCCTACCTGGCAGGCACATCTGAATTTACTATTTGGAACCGGTTTCTCTTTTGGCCCGCCCAATGCTCAACGCTATCAGGCAACCGGAAAAATACCCCCATATCGCCGGGTCGATTTGGGAATTTCGAAACAATTGGTCGGCGATAAAACAGGCCATGAGCATGGCTTGGGAAAGGTCTTTAAAAGTGTGTGGCTAAGCCTCGAAGTATTTAACTTACTTGACATTAACAATACAATTTCGCATATTTGGGTGTCGGATATCTATGGTCGATTGTATGCCGTACCCAACTATCTTACCGGACGCAGGTTTAATGTAAAGCTTAAGATAAATGTGTAAAGGGTTTTGCACGATTTTTGATAATTGAAATGTTCTAAATCATTATGCTATGAAAAGAATAATACCTCTTTTGTTGTTAATCTTTGTTTTTCTGACAGGTTTTTCACAAGAAAACGATCAGTTAAATAAATATCAGCATTTCGATGCGTCAGTTTTCCCTGAAGGGATTCAGACAATAACTATTTATTCGCGCGACAATTGCGGCCGTTGTGGCGATATGATGCAGGCTCTGCAAAATGCCGGTATCGACTTTAAAGAGGTTCCTACAAATACCAAAGAAGGAATGGAAGAACTCGATAGAAAGATATATAATGCTCTTCCCGACAAAATGGCAGGTTACTCAACGCGATATCCGGTTGTGGAGTTGAACAATGTGCTGTATTACACCCTTGCCAATCATGCCGAATTTACCGAATTGCTTATTGCGTTTATGAAGCAGTAATATATCGTCCCTCTTTTTTTTACGTAGGGTGCATATGTTTGTATTCTCGCTGCGATTAATCTCAAACATTTCTATCTTTACCTGTTGAACTTAACAGCGTTTTTACTATGAAAATACTTATGATTTGTTTTGTAGTGTCGGGGTTGGCCCAGTGTGTTTTTTCTCAGAAATTAATATTGACGCCTTACGAAAAATCAGAGAAGAATGTAACAATGACCTACGACGAAATATTGAGCTATTCGAAGCTTTTCGACAGTATTTCGCCATTTGTACAATACCGGGTTATGGGTAAAACCGCCAATGGTTACAACATTCCTTTACTTATTGTTGACAGTGATTCACAATTCGACCCAATAGAAGCACGTAAGGCCGGCAAGGCCGTCTTGTTGGTGCAGGCCGGTATACACGCAGGAGAACCCGATGGCACCGATGCAGGTATGATGCTGATTCGCAATTTGGCAGGGCGAAAAATTCAGCCTCCTCAAAATGTAGTTCTGTTGTTTATTCCCACAATTAACCCCGAAGGGTGTCTCCGCCGTGGTGCTTACAATCGTATCAATCAAAACGGACCCGAAGAAATGGGATGGCGAACCAATGTTCGTAATATAAATCTGAATCGTGATTTCATAAAGGCCGACAGTCGCGAAATTCGTGCTTTTTTAGATGTTTACAATGCATGGTTGCCCGACATGTTTATCGATTGCCACACCACCGATGGTGCCGATTATCAGTATGTGATGACGTATGACCTTACCGATATGTGCCTACTTGGTGATGAACAAAACCATTGGCAGCAATATGAATACCTGAAACCTCTCATTGAGCATATGTATAGCAAGAGTTTTCCGATGTTTCGTTACGTTACGTTTAAACGATGGCACGACCCCAAAAGTGGTTTGGTGCGGTGGATACCGTCGCCCATGCTTTCGGAAGGCTATGCAGCAGCACGTAATCGCCCCGGGCTGCTTCTCGAAACACATATGCTTAAACCTTATGCACAACGCGTTGATGCTACCTACGAAGTGCTGCGGTTTACTCTCGATAATATAAACACCAATCACGGCAAGTTAACCCGACTAAATCGCGAAGCCGATGCTGCCACTGCAAAAATGGCTGCCGCTAACATCCCCGTTCCTGTTGAATTCGACAGCTATGCCGATAGTGTCCTATTCAACTTCGAAGGGGTGGCATACGATGTTGTGAAAAGCGATGTAACCGGAGGTGAATGGCATCGCTATTCGAATATTCCCGAAATACAAAAGATTTGGTATTACGATAAGCCCAAACCAGTAGCGTTTGCTCAATTACCGGCTGCCTATATTTTTGAGCCGGCCTGGACTGAAATAATTCAGATTCTTGATGCGCATGGAATTCGTTACACTGTTTTGCAGCGCTCAGTTGAAGTTGAAGTTGAAGCCACTAAGCTGATTCATGTGAAGTGGAGTGCCGAACCTTACGAAGGTCGCCAGATGATTTCAGGTTTCAATACCGAAGTTTTACCGCTAACAAAACGTAGTTTCCCGGCCGGTAGTATAGTGGTTTCAACAGCAGTGCCCGAAGCAAAAGTGCTTGCGCATATGTTCGAACCCGTTTCGCGGGCAAGTCTGGTTCGATGGGGTTATTTTAACGCTGTCTTCGAACAAAAAGAATACGCCGAATCGTATGTAATGGAAACTATGGCAAGAGAGATGATGAGCGACAATCGGCAACTGAAACTCGAATTTGAAGAGAAAATAAAAACCGATAGTACATTTGCAGGCAATCAGAGAGCTATTGTAAACTGGTTTTATCAACAATCGCCATATTGGGATAAGAATAAGGATGTGATACCCGTATATCGTTTAAGCACCAATGCACTGCATTCGATTATGAAAAAGGATTAATATGCCCTTACAGCCACAGCAAAAAGCCTATGTATTTGCAATAGTTACCGTATTGCTGTGGTCAACAGTGGCTACGGCTTTTAAAATAGCATTGCGCGAGTTCGACTTTGTTCAGTTGTTGTGTTTCAGTTCGCTTGTGGCTTCGGTGGCGTTGTTTTTTATTATTCTGGTTTCGCGACGCTTTAAGGAATTAAAGAATACCACCCCGCGGCAATATCTCAATTCTGCGTTACTAGGGTTTCTAAATCCTTTTGCTTATTACTTAGTACTGTTTAAGGCCTACGATATATTGCCGACGCAGGAGGCTCAACCCCTCAATTATGTGTGGCCCATAATGCTGGTGCTCATTTCAATACCTATGCTGAAACAAAGAATCAACGGGGTGAGTATGTTGGCTATTGTGCTTAGTTTTGTTGGCGTATTGGTTATTTCTACCCATGGCGATATTGCAGGGTTCAAGTTCACTAATGCAGGAGGTGCAGCCCTGGCTTTGGGAAGCTCGGTGATTTGGGCTTTTTTTTGGATATTTAATATCAAGGATAAGCGTAGCGAACTGATAAAATTATTTCTGAGCTTTTTTACGGGCTTTCTTTTCAGTTGCGCCGCTATGTTTATTTTCTCGAAGCCTGAATTTTCTTTTTCTCTTTCGGGAGTTGCTGTAATTTATGTCGGACTTTTCGAGATGGGTATTACTTTTTTGTTGTGGTCGAAAGCACTGAAGTATTCATCTACAACAGCAAAGGTTAGTAATTTTATATTTGCGTCACCCTTTTTGTCGTTACTGGGCATCTATTTTATTGTTGGGGAGAGAATTTTGCCCAGTACAATTGCAGGGCTGATATTAATAGTCACCGGCATTGTTTTACAGCAATACTCAACAAAATTTCGTAAAGAACCGACTTAAAGATTAAGCATGTTTTTATCGTTTTCCATAAAACGGTGCAAAATTATCAGAAGCCAGATTCTGTTGTAAAGATAATCGGTGCCTGAACGAAACGATTTTATCAAACGATTGGTCTCTTCGAAATTTACCAACTTGTGTTTTCTTATCATCCACTCATTCAAATGCTCATCAACAAGATACGATAAGTCGCGGCTAAGCCACTTGCTCAATGGTATCGAAAAACCCCATTTCGGGCGATCGAAATATTCTTTTGGCAAATAATCGTAAAGCACTTCTTTCAAGAGATATTTTTGAATGTCGCCCTGTATCTTTAGCTTTGGCGATATGTTTAATGCAAACTCGATAATTCTATAGTCGAGTAGAGGCACTCTGGTTTCGAGGCTATACTTCATCGAAGCTCTATCTACTTTTACCAGTAAGTCGTCTTTCAGGTAGTATTTCAAATCGAAAACAGCCTGATCTTCTTCGGGGGTAAGCTTGCGAACAAAATAAGAATAATCTTGATCGACAGTTGTGTCGGCATGCAAATCCGACAGCATGAGCCGGTTTATTTCTGGAATTGAAAACAAATATTGTTCTTGCGAAAAAATATGACTTTTTAAATGCTTACGTTCCTGATACTGAAATAAATGCGCAGCCCTGCGGTATCGGTTTGTACCCGATCGGGCCAGGATGTATCCTACCATTTGCCTAAATGCCCTATTGGGCATAAACGAAAGTCGCCTTGCCCATTTGTAGGCTCCATAGCCATGAAACAATTCGTCGCCACCATCACCCGAAAGCACCATTGAGACATGTTCCCTTGCAAATTTCGATACCAGCATAGTAGGAATTGCCGAGGAGTCGCCAAAAGGTTCATCGTAATAATTCAGCATATCTACTACCATATTCTGTGCATCGAGTTCGGTAACAACCAATTCATGATGTTTGGTATGAAGGTGTTCGGCTACCCTGCGGGCATAATTCGATTCGTTATATTTTGTGTCGTAAAAACCAACACTAAATGTGTTCAGCGGAGTGGTTACATATTTGCTTGCAACTGCTGTTACCAAACTCGAGTCGATGCCACCACTTAAAAAGGTGCCGAACGGTACATCGCTTATCAGGCGCATCGAAACCGACGATTCTATAAGCTCTTTCAGCTTTTCTTTACATTCAAATTCATTGTCGATAAGCTTGCGCTGTATGGCTCCCTCTATCATCCAATACGATTCAATGCGAAGCCCGCTCGACGAAACTATGCCAAAATTGCCCGAAGGAAATTTATACATGTTTTTATAAATACTGTTGGGCTCGGGAATATAGCCCAAGTGGAGGTAATCGCAAATCGATTGCTGATCGATTGATCGAGTTTCGCAAACAGATCTTATTTGTAGTAAAGATTTTAATTCGCTTGAAAAAGCAAAGTTCTTCCCATCCCAGTAATAGTATATGGGTTTCACACCAATCCGGTCGCGAAACAGATATAACATGTGCTCTTCTTTGTCGTAAATAGCAATTGCGAACATCCCGTTCAGTTTATTAACAAATGTGACGCCCCATTCGGCAAAGGCCTCGATAATAACCTCGGTGTCGCTACTGGTTTTAAACTCTATATTCAGGTCGCGGGCAATGCTCCTGAAATTATATACCTCTCCGTTGTAAACACAAACATAACGCATGCTATGCGATTCCATAGGTTGATTGGCATCCGACGATAAATCGAGAATACTCAGCCTGCGATGCCCCAGACCTATGGCTTGAGAGTAATATATCCCTTCGGCATCGGGCCCGCGATGACGCAACGCATCTGTCATCTTTTGCAATTCATCGCGACTGGCAAATTTATCGGCATTAGTGTAAAAACCTGCGATTCCGCACATATTGGTTCAGTTTAAAAGGCAAATATAATATTAAAGCGCATAATAGTGTATTTGGGTTTTTATACCATATTGTTAACATCTATCCATTTGTCGTATTCTTCTTGATTTACATATCCCGATTTCAAGGCAGCATCTCGCAGGCTGAGGTCATTTTTTGATGCTATTTGTGCAATTTTAGCGGCTTTTTCATAACCGATATGGGTACTTAATACTGTGTTCAGCATCAGCGAAGCCTGTAGATTCTTGTCGAGGGTTTTATAGTTTACTCTAACACCCCGTATGCATTTTTCGGCAAACGAACGGGCAGTGTCGCCTAAAATCAGCAGCGATTCAAGCAAGTTCTTAACGATTACTGGTTTATACACATTTAACTCAAATTGTCCATTCATAGCTGCAATACCAATACTTACATCGTTCCCGCAGATTTGCGCACAGGCCATACTAAGTGCTTCGATTTGGGTTGGGTTGGTTTTTCCGGGCATGATTGATGAACCGGGTTCATTTACAGGGAGGATGAGTTCATTAAGGCCACAGCGTGGTCCCGACGACATCAAGCGTATATCGCACGAAATTTTATGCAAACTCACGGCAAGTTGTTTAAGTGCTGCGTGTACTTCAACAATTGCATCATGAGCCGACATAAGTTCGAATTTGTTTTTACCGGCCACAAACTTTTTTTCCGTAATTTGATTAATATGTTTAACCACAAGCTTGTCGTAGCCCTTTACTGTGTTTAGTCCTGTGCCGGTGGCCGTCCCGCCCAGTGCAAGTTCCATCAGCCGTTTGCTTGCCTGCTTCAGTCGTAGAATTCCGTTTGTAACCAAGCTTGTATATCCCGAGAATTCCTGCCCCAGCGTTATGGGGGTTGCATCCATCATGTGGGTGCGACCGGTTTTTATGATTTTCGAAAATTGTTTCGACTTTTGCTTTAGCGTTTTTTGAAGTGTTAACAAGGCAGGCATAGTGAACGATTGAAGCACTTCGGTGGCTGCCATGTGCATGGCCGACGGAAAAACATCGTTCGACGACTGACTCATATTTACATCATCGTTAGGATGCAGTATTTTTACCGAATTGCTAAGCAACCCTCCCGATAATACGTGACCGCGGTTGGTTATTACTTCGTTTACATTCATATTGGTTTGAGTCCCGCTGCCGGTTTGCCACAGACTTAACGGGAATTCGTTGTCGTGCACGCCCAAAAGTATTTCGTCGCATACCTTGCAAATTAACTCTTTCTTATGTTCAGGTAGTAACTTAAGTTCGAAATTGGCCAAAGCAGATGCTTTTTTAATGGTGGCTAAGGCATAAATTACATTCAAAGGCATGCGATACTGATGCAGTGTGAAATTTTGCAACGAACGTTGTGTTTGTGCTCCCCAATAACATGATGCCGGTACAGGTATTTCTCCTAACGAGTCGTGTTCTTTGCGAAATGTTGTCATGGTAAAGAATTCATATAGGCTACGAAATTAATTGATTTTAGAAACATATCATTATGTATTCGAATGAAAGTTCGAATTGTTGCAATTCGTTATATTTGCACAGTTTAAAATTGATGATAGCTCTTAACAATATAAGTCTCCGGTTTGGTAGTTTTACCTTGTTCTCCGATGTCGGGTTTATGATTAATCAACGCGATCGTATTGGTCTGGTTGGAAAAAACGGGTCGGGAAAAACAAGCTTGTTGAAAATTATAAAGGGGATAATTCCTCCTTCCGAAGGCACTGTAAGTATTCCATCTGGTGTAAGTGTTGGATATCTGACACAGCATCTGCGTGTAACAAACAACAATCTCAGCGTGTTCGATGAAGCTGCTTCGGCCTTTTCTGAAGTTAGGAGCCTCGAGGAAGAAATGGAGCATATTAACCTGCAAATAGCCGAGCGCACCGATTACAACAGTCGCGAATACGAAGAATTGTTAGAGCGACTGTCGCATATCAACGATAGATATCACATCTTAAGCAGCGAAAATACCGATGCTATGGTGGTACGCACCTTAAAAGGGCTCGGTTTCTCCGATGAGGATTTTACGCGCAATACTGCTGAGTTCAGTGGGGGGTGGCTTATGCGTATCGAGTTAGCCAAGCTGTTGCTGCAGCAGCCCGATGTGTTGCTTCTCGATGAACCGACAAACCATTTGGATATTGTGGCCATTCAATGGCTCGAAGAATTTTTAAAAGAATATTCCGGTGCTGTAGTACTCATTTCTCACGACCGAACATTTCTAGATAATGTTACCCAGAGAACCATCGAAATTTCGTTGGGGCGTATATACGACTATAAGGTGCCTTACAGTAAATTTATTGTATTGCGAGAAGAAAGGCTCGTGCAACAAAAGGCGGCATACGAAAACCAGCAAAAACTGATTGCGGAAACTGAAAAGTTCATCGAACGTTTCAGATATAAGGCTACCAAAGCCAATCAGGTGCAGTCGCGTATTAAACAACTCGAGAAAATTGAACCCGTTGAATTCGATGAAATCGACCGCACAGCAATGCATTTTCGTTTTCCTCCGGCACCAAGGTCTGGCACTATTATTTTGGAAGCATTAGGAGTGTCGAAAAGTTACACAGGTGTTCAGGTTATAAAAGACATCGATTTTATTGCAGAAAGAGGCGATAAAGTAGCCTTGGTTGGTAAAAACGGTGAAGGCAAAACTACATTTGCCAAAATTATTGCAGGTAAGCTTCAATACGATGGAAATTTGAAAATAGGCCATAATGTAAAAATTGGGTATTATGCACAAAACCAAGAAGAACTCCTCAACGAGAATCTCACAGTGCTCGAAACACTCGAAGCAGTAGCTGTTGGTGAGGTTAGAAACAAGCTTCGCGAAATACTGGGTGCTTTTATGTTTTCGGGCGATGATATCGATAAGAAAGTAAAAGTATTGTCGGGTGGCGAAAAGTCGCGACTTGCACTGGCATGTTTAATACTAGAACCCTGTAATTTGCTCATTCTCGACGAACCCACCAATCACCTCGACCTACAGTCGAAAGAAATACTACGCGATGCCCTGACAAAATACGACGGGTCGCTACTGATTGTATCGCACGACCGCTATTTTCTGAATGGCTTGGTTCACAAAGTTTTTGAGGTAAGCCGACAATCGATAAAGGAAGAAATTGGTGGTATTGATGCTTACATGACGCGATATAGAAAGCAGATTCAGTTGCAAATGTCGTGGGCTGCACAACGATTAAGTTCCCGAAATGATAATCAGGAGAACACGCAAAAGCAGAACTACATCGAAAAGAAGGAATTCGAAAAACAGTTGCGAAAATTGCGGCGCGAACACGAAAACTCCGAGAGGAAAATAGCCGATTTAGAAGCCGAAATTGCCCAAACCGAAAAATTGATGATGCAACAATTGAATGAAAGCGATACCAATAGCCTGATTTTTGAGAAATATCAAAAACTAAAGGATAAGCTTGAGTTGGAATTGCAACGCTGGCAACAAACAGGGGAGGAGCTGCATGGTCTTAGCTCAAGCGATTCATCTGACTAAGGCTTTTATTTTCGCAAAGAATGCGAAAGTGTTACCATTAATTCTTCGGGTTTCACGGGTTTGGTTATGTAACCGTTGCAACCGGCCCTAAGACATCTGGCCTTATCGTTCTGCATGGCAAACGCAGTTTGTGCAATAATCATCGACTCGGGTTTTGTTTGCTTTATCAGCTGTGTAGCTTCCAAACCACTAATGTCGGGTAGCTGAATATCCATTAATATTACATCGAAACTTTCAGATAATGCTTTTTCTACAGCCGAATGTCCGTCGATGGCAGCAACTACTCTTTTAAACCCGTAGTACTTCAGTAATGTAAGCAGGTATTCGAGACTGTTTTCGTCGTCTTCTACCACAAGTATCGAATAATTGGCGAAGTCTGTCTTCGGCGATGTCATTGTATTTGTTGTGCTATCAGAAATGGCGGCCTTCACATAAGGTAAGGTGAAGTAAACCTGTGTTCCCTGTCCCGGCTTCGATTTAAGCCATATTTTACCTCCCATCATTTCGATAAGACTGCGACAAATTGTGAGACCAAGGCCTGTACCTCCGTGGCGGCCTGTTTTTATGTGTCCGGTTCTATAAAAACGTTCGAAAACTTTTTCGTGAAGTTCAGGAGCAATACCAATTCCTGTGTCTTTTACAAAAAACAGAACTTCTTTGTCGCTACGAGTTACCCCAATTTCAACATATCCCTCCTGCGTAAAATTCATTGCGTTTGTGCTCAGGTTCACCAGTACCTGCATGAGTCGTGTTTCATCGGTAACTATTTCGAGTTGGTGGTCGGGTAAATTAAATCGGAGTTCTATACCATTTTTTACTTTCTCATGGGTTTCGGTAATGATATCTTTTATCCGTTCGATAACTTCGTGGAGATTACACGAAGTTTTTATAATCTCAAGTTGTCCCGATTCTATTTTCGAAATATCGAGTACATCGTCGATAATCCGCAACAGATTGTTACAGTTGTTCTCGATAATATCGATATAATACTGTTTTTTTTCGGCACTCAGATTGTCGTCGGCCAGTAATCCCGAAAAACCCACAATTGCATTCATGGGTGTGCGTATTTCGTGGCTCATGTTCGAAAGAAAAGCAGACTTTAGCCTGTCGTTTTCCTCGGCTTTTTCTTTGGCAAGGGTTAGTTCTTTTTGAATACGTTTGGTTTCTTCAATGTCGCGCATAATGGTTTGAATAGTGTTATCGGGCATCATGCGGGTATTCATTTCGATGGCAATCTTTTTTCCGTCTTTTCTCCGAATAATCCTTTCGTTTCGTACCGTTTGTCCTTGAGATATTAAATCGTAACGCATAGGTGTTCTGTTAAGGGCGTCGGCAGTAAACAAATTTTCGATACGAAGCTTGGTGAGTTCATCTTTTGTGTACCCTGTAAGTTTTTCAGCCTGATCGTTTGCCTGTGTAATTGTGCCATCGGTAATTCCGAGTAAAATAGTATCGGCTGCAAATTCCACCAGTGTTCGGTAACGCATCTCGCTGGTTTCTAATTTTATTTGTGCTTTCACCCTTTCGGTGATGTCGGTTGATACTCCCAATACAGCTTTAATGTTTTCTTGAGCTTCGATGAATGGAATTTTTATGGTTTGAACTATTTTTGTAGTGTTGTTTGCACCGGTAACCGGTTCAGCTTCAATAAATTTAGGCTTGCCACTTATTATTACTTCTCTATCAATTTTTCTGAAGTGTTCGTTTTCTTCATTATTGTTGTTGAAATTATCGTCTGTTTTGCCAATGATTTCTTCGGTGGTGGTTCCGTAGGTCTCTGCAATCGATTTATTTGCCAGAATAAACCTGCCATTAATGTCTTTGGCAAAAATGAAATGAGGAACCAGATCGATAATCTGTCGGAGTTGTTGGCGACTTTGTCGTAATGCATCTTCGGTTCTGATTCTTGAAAACAACATGCCGATTTGCCTGATGTATATGTCGAGGTCTTTGCTTAAACTAATTTCTTCTCCTTTTTTTGTAAACAATACGATGTAGCCTATAATTTCGCTATCGGTTTTAATTTTGAATATTCCAATATTACCAACGGGGAAGGCTTTCGATAATGTAGCGCGTATTGCCCGTGGAATGATGAAATCGGGAAATTCGTTAAATGACTTTAAAATGTGAAATGCTCCCGACGAAAAATAGTTCTCCTGCATTGGATTGTATTTCCAGCTGCGTTCAAGCAATTTAAACCCCAATAGTTTTTGAATACGCTCAATGCCCTTTATGTCTCCTTTTATGGCAACAGTGGTGTAGGTGTTTTTTGTAGGGTCGAACAGGTTGATAGCGCAATATCGCGCTGGTGTAAGCACCATGAGGTTGTTCAAAATCTTGTCGAAATCGTAGTTGTCTGATGTCATCTCTAATAACTCTTCCGAAAAAGATGCAAGGTTTTCGAGGCGCTGGTTCTTTTCTATTCTGCGGGTTATATCGCGAGCCGCTGCATAGTATTTATTGTCGTGAAAGTAGGTTCTCCATTCAAAATAGCGATACAGTCCGTTTTTACATTTATATCGGTTGGTAAAAGTGTTGAATGCCGATTTATCTTTTATTTCGTTCCATTTTATATAACTATCATGAAATTCGTCGGGGTGTACAAATTCGAAAAAACTTCGCCCAATAAAAGCGTCTTTGTGTAATCCGGTGGTTTGTTCCCAAAGATCGTTGGTTCTTAGAAAATAACCATTCTCGTCGAGGCAGCACAGCATGTCGGGAATTAATCTCACAAAATTCTCCGATTCTTCAACAACTTGTTTCTCGCTGGTGATATCGTAGAAGGTGCAAAGAAAGTGATAGTCGTTGTTTACGTGAATAAGCAGGTGATACCAGCGGTTTTGCAAACTTTTAAATGTTATACTGTTGCTGTTGAAACTTTTGTCAAGTTGGTTTTTTACAATTAGCAGAAATTCTGCTGCTTGATTGGGTAGTTTTTCGATAACTTTTGTTAAGTCCTTGTTTTTCAATACATCTGCCCGGGTATCCATGATATGCAGCATTGCAGGGTTTGCATCAGCAATATGGTATGTCTTTTTTGATCCCCGACAAAATGCGTTCCCCATAATCATTCCCACTTGCGATTCCTGAAATAACAGATTAAAAAAGCTTTCCATAGGTTTCAAATTCAAAAAGTTTAAACAATAAAAACATGCTTTTACGAGCAATTACGGCTCGTTAATTAGTTAGACTTATTGGCTGCCGGTGTTATAACTATCGAGCATACTGAATAATTCGAGATAGTTTATCGGTTTCGATATGTAATTGTTGCAGCCTGCGGCGATGCACTTGGTTTTGTCTTCGGCCATAGCAAATGCGGTTTGGGCAATAATCGTAATTTTTTTGTTGAATTCTCTAATCTTACGGGCAACTTCAAAACCATTCATTCCCGGTAGCTGTATGTCGAGTAGCATGATGTGATAGTTGTTGTTTCTGCATTTTTCAATGGCCTCGATGCCATCGTAGGCAAACTCGAATTCACATGTTTTATATCTCGAAAGTATTTCTTTGAGATATTGTACGTTGATTAAATCGTCTTCTACTACTAATAGTTTTAGAATAGAATGTTTTTTATTACTTGATTCTATCGTTTTGTTTTTTGTGTTGGTGATAATTGCCTCATTATATGGAATGCTGAAATAAAAGCGACTGCCCTTTGCTTCGGCTGATACAAAGCCCATGCTTCCACCCATTATTTCAACCAGGCGTAGGCAAATCGATAATCCCAGACCGGTTCCGCCCTTCGACTTTACCCTGCTGTCGTCGGCTTGCCAAAAGCGTTCAAATACTTTATGCTGCGATTCGGGCGCAATACCAATTCCTGTGTCGGAAACCCAAAAATGAAGAAGGCCATTCTCGAGCAAACACCCAAATTCTATGCTTCCTGCTTCGGTAAACTTGATTGCATTTTCGATGAGGTTATTCAGTATTTGCTGAAGTCGTGTTTCATCTGCCATGGCAATTAGTTCTTGTTGCGCACTTACCATTTTTAACTCCAAATCTTTGTGTTTTCGGGTGAGCAATATCTGATTAAATACCGAATAGGTTTTTTCTAGCAGGTGATTGATGTCAACCGGAGATATGTCCAGATTCAATTGTCCGGACTCTATTTTCGAGATATCGAGTAAATCATCGATTATCCGAAGCAGATTACGGCTCGAGTTATTAATTATCTCAGCATAGTATTTCCTGCTGCTTTCATGAAGGGTTTGGCCCATCAGCAGTTCCGAAAACCCCATGATAGCGTTCATAGGAGTTCTTATTTCGTGACTTAAGTTGGCTAAAAATGCTGTTTTTAGTTTATCGCTCTGCTCGGCTTTTGTTTTGGCAACGGTAAGAGCCTTTTCTATCTCGATGAGTTCGGTAATGTCTTCGAAGGTTACATATATGTTAATAATGGAGTCTGTTGTTTTATCAAAAACGGGAATTACGTTAATATTCAACCATTTATGCATCGCAATACTATCGCTTTTTATTCCAATTTTTATGTTTCTTAATTCCTGTCGGCTTTGCAGTATATGCTTTTCGGGCTGCTCGTCAGATGCAATCAATTTGCCTTCTAAATCGATAAGCTGCCATTTTCTGAATTCAAGTGCATTTTTATAATTCAACAGCTTGTTGGTTTCAAAAATCTTTTCGGCTGCTGAATTTGCCGAAATCATTACGCCATCGGGAGTGTAGTAAATAACTCCCTGAACCATGGTTTCGAAAAGTGTTCTGAATTTTTCTTCACTTTCGGTAAGTCTTCGCAAAGCTTGGTTCCGTAGTGTTATGTCGCGCATTACGGCATGCAGCATGCTTTCGCCTTCGCCTCGCATCGAGGTTAGCATTATTTCGCATTCAACAAGGCTATTGTCAGAACACATATGTGTCCATTCGAAACGGTTTTTGCCATGCTCATACGCAATATTCATCATCTCTATTGCTTTTACATTGCTTTCAATTCCATTGTTCTGAAACTCGGGAGAGATTACCTGGGGTGTTTTGCCAACCAACGATTTCTTTGTTTTGAACTTTAATAGTTTAAGTGCAGCTTTGTTGCAATCCACTATCATACCTTTCTTAATCAGCACAATGGCATCGGCCGAGTCTTCAAAAATTTTGCGGAATCGTTGCTCGCTTTCCTGCAGCGCATTCAACATTTTTATGCGCTCGGTGATATCCTCAAATATCGTGGCAAAGGTGTTTTTACGGGTAGAAATCACCGACACATGAAAATGTCGGCCAAGTGGTTCAAAGTATGTGTCGAAAACAAATGTTTCTCCGGTAATTGCCACCTTAGCAAATTCATCAAGATAGGGGGGTGTGTCGGTATTGTACATTTCGTTGGCATACCTGCGCTCCCCATGAGGAAGATGAATGCCGGTGTGCAGTTGATAAGCCGGATTGGTGTCAATCAAACAATAGTTTATGGGCTTTCCGCTTGCATCTAAAATAAGTTCGTGCAAGGCAACGCCTTCTTTCATATTTTCGAATAAACTTCTGAAACGGCGCTCACTTTCGAGCAATCGTTCTTCGGCATGGTATTGGTCGGTAACATCTCTAAATACCAAAACAACACCCAGCAATTCGCCATTGGGCGAAATAATAGGAGCTCCCGAATCGGAAATATGATATTCGTCGCCTGTTTTCGAAATTAGCAGTGTGTGATTGGCCAGACCTACAATATTCCCGCTTTCGATAACCTTTAATACAGGGTTGTTGA
Organism: uncultured Bacteroidales bacterium; assembly: GCA_964511665.1. GTDB lineage: Bacteria > Bacteroidota > Bacteroidia > Bacteroidales > ML635J-15 > JAGOEF01. The sequence continues at coordinate 86,358 of CAZEHA010000003.1, read as the reverse complement.
CTTTTTCGCGTGTAAATACATTTATTATATGAAAGCATTCTGATATATGCCTGCCCAAAGATTCTTCCAATGTGTAGCCCGTAAGTTTTTCGGCTATCGGATTCATGAAATTAATTGTGCCGGTTTCATCGGTGCAAATCACTGCATCGCCAATCGATTTCAGCGTAATATTCAGCATATGCTTTCGTTTTACGTCATCGTTGAATTTTCGTTTCATACACAGCTTGCTTGGGTTAGTGCATAAATATAGAAAATAGATGCGTGAAATGCAAACTTATTAAAGAAATTTATTATACAGACCAGTAGCTTAAAAATACCTTTTGCGTTTTAAAAGGTATGCAGTAAGTACATCTGCGAAATCATTGCTTATATCGGCTTCAACAAATTCAATGCTGTATTGACCACACTTTAGCTTAAGTTCTTCGATAAAATTACCCATGCGTTGCACATAAATATCTCTCACTTCGTTTGGATTCAACTTTAGTTGAACACCTGTTTCCAAATCAATAAATTTATAGGGTCTGTTTTCAAATGCAAATTCCTGCTCCATTTTTTTATCGGTAACATGAAACAAAAGAACCTCGTGTTGTGAGTAGCGCAAATGTTGTAACGCCGGAAACAGTATTTCGGGGTCGTGAGAAGCAAACATATCGCTAAAAATTATTACAAGCGATCGTTTGTGTATGGTTTCGGCCAATTGATGCAGGCAATGTGCTACATCGGTGGTTTTTTTTAGCGAAGTGTTTTCCGAAATTAATAGTTTTCTTAATTCGTTATACAGTAACTGTATGTGCACTTGCGAAAGCCTTGCCTGCGAATGAAAACTGATTTCGTCGCGAAACAAACTCAGGCCTACTGCATCGCGTTGCCTGCGAAGCAAATAAACTAATGCTGCAGCACAATACACCGAATATGCCAGCTTGTTTCGATGTTTAGAGTTATAGGGGAAAAGCATCGACGACGACACATCAATAATAATCTGACCCCGTAAATTGGTTTCTTCTTCGAATCGCTTTACAAACAGTTTCTCGGTGCGCGCAAACAACTTCCAATCTATGTGCTTTGTCGATTCACCGGTGTTGTATAAACGGTGTTCGGCAAATTCAACCGAAAAACCATGAAAAGGACTTTTATGAAGACCTGTAATAAACCCTTCTACAACCTGACGGGCAATGAGATCTAAATTATCGAATTCCCTGAAATGCTCTATGTCTTTTAAATTCTTCACCGTAAAACAATTATGCAAATGTAGTAAAAACCCAAGCCAATACCATTCAATATCGACGATTTAGACATCTTATGCAATTTCATCGAGAGTAAGCAAAATGAGCCGGCAGGCTTTTTCTATTTCTTCGGGGCTGATATTTAATGGAGGAGCAATTCTAAAGGCACTGTCGTAAAAAATAAATCCATCGCTGATAATACCATTGTTTAGTGCTTTTCTGATGAATGCATTTACCCGATCGCCACTTCCAATATCAACAGCCAGCAAAAGGCCCTTCCCTCTGATTTCTTTAATTAGCCGATGTTTCAGAAGCTTCCTGAAAAGCTGCTCTTTACCATATACCGACAGGTATAATTTCGATGTCGATAATATTTCGAGCGATGCCAAGGCAGCGGCGCAGCTTACCGGATGACCTCCAAAAGTAGTGATATGACCCAATGGGGGATTGTCCATAAAACAATCCATAACTGTTTTATTTGTAACTATCCCACCCAGAGGCATCCCACCTCCAAAGGCTTTGGCTAAGCACAGCACGTCGGGAACAATATTATAATGCTCAAAGGCAAACAATGAGCCGGTGCGTCCAAATCCGGTTTGTATTTCGTCGAATATTAGCAGGCATTGGTTTCGGGTACACTGTTCGCGCAGCTTATGCATAAATTGGGCTTCGATTTCGAAAACACCAGCTTCTGCCTGAACCGGCTCTATTACAACACAGGCAGTATTATGGTCGATATAGTTGAGAGTTCCGGTTGTGTTAATTGCTGCAATATGAATATCGGGAACCAATGGCCTGAAAGAGTTTTTAAAGTCTTCGTTTCCACAAATGCTCAGTGCCCCTGCACTGCTTCCGTGATAAGCATTTCGAAAGCTGATAACACCACTACGCCCTGTGTGCCGTTTGGCAAGTTTTAACGCAGCTTCAATCGCCTCACTTCCCGAATTTACATAATACACGCTATTGAGATCTTCAGGCAGCAACGAACATAGTTTTTCGGCCAATAAGGTTTGGGTATTTACAATGAACTCTCCGTAAACCATCAGATGCATATGTTGATGCAATTGCTGCGTAATGGCTTCAATAATCACGCTATTATTGTGCCCCAGATTGCTCACCGAAACTCCCGAAATAAGATCGATATATTGTTTTCCCGACACATCGGTAAGATATATTCCCGATGCCGAGACAATTTCGAGCATATATGGCATGGCCGATGTTTGCCCCATATTGCGTAAAAAAAGTTCGCGATTCGAAATCATAGCCTGTTCTTAGCTTTTTGCTTTCTCGATTAAGTCGATTAAGCTTTGTTTATCTATCAGCGTCAAAGGTATGATTTTGGGCGAAGCATTCATGTCGAAAACAATACAATTATCTTCAATATGATTTAATTTCAACAGATTTACGATGAAATCCTGATGTGGACGGCAAAAATGTTTTTTAGGTACAAGTTGAGCAATATCATCAAAATTGTCGAGTATTTTAATCGATTCGCAACCCGACCATAGCAATACATTATTGTTGGTGTTTTCGATACAATGAATTTCGGAGTAAGAAACTTTTCTGAATGATAAACCGGTTTTTACCAGAAATCCTTCTCGGTTGTGTGCAACATGTTGTTCGTAATGCCTTTCATATGCCTTTTCAACAGCTTTAAAAAAGCGTTCGTAAGTAATGGGCTTCAGCAGATAATCGGTAACATCGTAATTAAATGTTTCGAGGGCAAATTCTTTTTTTCCTGAAATTACAATAACCTGCTGATTGCCTTTTAGCACTTTTAGTAATTGCATACCTGTCATTTGAGGCATCATGATATCAAGAAACAACAAATCGATATGCTCGTTTGCTTTCAATTTTTGCAATGCATTAACGGCATTATCGAACGACTCCGATAGACTGAGAGTTCCGGTGCGTTCTATGTACGATTCAATTAGTTGGCGTGAAGTGGGGTCGTCGTCAATAATAATACATTTCATACCTGAAATCTTAAAATAATGTTTACGAATTTTTGATTGTCGGGTTTCTAATTTTATACTTTTTGCATTAGTTCTGCTGATTACCACAGAAAAAATAAAAAATGCGTTTCCTACAGATTCTTGAATTGTATTGCTGTTGAAGATAAAAATGTATTTTTGTCGTTTTTAGCTTCATTTAAAAATATATGCAAATTTATAGGAATATTGTTTTTGATTTGGGTAATGTAATCCTCGATATCGACCCTCAGTTATCGGTAAATGCTTTTGATAAATTGGGTTTTAACAGTTTCTCTCAGATGTACACGCTTCAAAATCAGCTTGCCGTTTTTGATGCGCTCGAAAAGGGAGAAATCAACGATGAAGACTTCTGTGAATCAATAAGAAAAATTACCGGTTTACAGATCTCCAACAATGAAATTTATCGGGCATGGAATGCATTAATTTTAGAATTCCGCCCCGAAAACATTGCTTTTCTTGTGAGAATACGTTCACGTTATCGTTGTTTCATTTTGAGTAATACCAATTCGATACACTACCGAAAATACAACAACGATATAATCGAAATGTACGGTATTCCCGGTTTGGGCTCACTGGTCGATGGCATGTTTCTGTCGCATAATCTGGGGTTGCGTAAACCCGACGAAGCCATATTCAGAAAGCTGGAGGAGTTATCGGCAATACAGCCTGATGAGACACTTTTTATTGATGATGTATGGGCCAATTGTAAGGCCGCAGAATCGTGCGGATGGTCGGCAATGCTCTACGATGGTCCATCTTTACCCGCATTTTTCGAACGGCATAATTTACCAGTGTAACAAGCGCGAATTGTCGGCATTTACAGTAATTGCCACCTGAATCATGTTGTTGGGGAGTAAGCCTGCTGCTTTCTGAGGCCATTCGGCAAATATATAAGTTTGTTCATTGAAGTATTCTTCAATGCCGATGTCGTACAGTTCTGAGATACTTTTAATACGGTAAAAGTCGAAATGATACACACTGCCATGCAGCGGAGAAAAATAATGGTTTACTATCGAAAAGCTCGGACTGGTCACATTATCTACTACTGCAAGATGCTTACACAGTGCTTTAATAAAGGTGGTTTTTCCGGCACCTAAGTCACCCGTAAACGAAAACATAAAATTGCCTTTGGTCTGCTGTAAAAAATTGGCAGCCACTGTGTGCAACTCGTCAAGATTTCGAAAGCTAATTGTTGGCATTACCTCCTGGGACTTAACTGGATTATTGGAATTAGCATCTCTTCGAGCGATATGCCACCATGTTGAAAACTATCGCGGTAATACTTTACATAATGATTGTAGTTGTTGTGATAAGCGAAGAAATCGCTGCCGGTAGCAAAAATATAGGTTGAGCTTAAGTTTGTGCGAGGTAAATATATCGATTCAGGTCGAGTAACTTCAAATACCTCTTTCTGATTGTATTTCAAGTTGCGTCCTTGCTTGTAGCGCAAGTTGGTTGTGGTATTTCTTTCTCCAACAACTTTAATGGCATCCTGAACTCTGATGGTTCCATGGTCGGTGGTAACAATTAAACGTACATCGAATTCTGCCAACGATTTTAGCAGGTCGAGCAGCAGCGAATGTTTAAACCACGATTTTGTAATCGATCGGTATGCTGTTTCGTTGCTGGCTAGTTCCTTAATCATTTTTTGATCGGTTCGGGCATGCGATAGATAATCGACAAAATTCACAATCATTACCATCATTTGGTTCGAGTTCACTATTTCGTGAAGTCGCTCGTGGGCTTTCTTAATGTTTTTTACATCCAAAATTTTATCGAAGAATATGTTGTCGGATATATTGAATTTTCGTAACTGATTTTTCAACATATCTTCTTCATACAAATTTTTTCCGCCTTCATCTTCATCGTTTTTCCAAAGCTCCGGATATAATTTGTCAATTTCCGATGGCATCAGTCCACTAAACAATGCATTGCGCGAATATTGCGTGGCAGTGGGTATAATTGAATAGTACAGGTCTTCATTATCGGTTCTGAAATACGAATTGATTTCGGGTTGTATCACCTTCCACTGATCGAATCTCAGGTTATCGATTACAAGCAAAAAGACTTTTTCACCCTTGTTTAATATCGGAAAAACTTTTTCGCGGAGTAAGCTGGGCGACAGAATGGGTTTGTTTTCAGGTTCCCGACTAAACCACCCGGCATAGTTCTTTTTTATGAATTTAGTGAAAGCAGCGTTGGCTTCTGCTTTTTGCATCTTGAGAACTTCGTCCATACCGGCATCTTCCGATTGCGATAATTCCAGTTCCCAATGCACCAATTTCTTATAAACATTTATCCAATCGTGAGCAGTGAGCGAATCGTTTATCTCCATACCCAGCCGGGTAAATGCCGATTGATATGCCTGAGTAGTTTTTTCTGTTATCAATCGCTTATGGTCGATATTCTTCTTTATCGACAATAATATCTGGTTAGGATTCACCGGTTTTATAAGGTAGTCGTTAATTTTCAAACCAATGGCATTGTCCATTATGTTTTCTTCTTCGCTCTTAGTAATCATTATTACCGGAGTGAGAGGTTGAATCTCTTTCAGTTTATTTAAGGTTTCGAGCCCGCTGAGTCCGGGCATGTTTTCATCAAGAAAAAACAAATCGAATTCTTGTAGCTGTGCCTTGTCAATGGCATCATGTCCGTTGCTGGCAGTATTAATGTCGTAGCCTTTCTGCTCCAGAAATAAAATATGAGGCTTCAGCAAATCAATTTCATCATCAACCCACAGAATACTAATTTTCTTCATAAGTCAAAGTTTAATAAATACAAATACGTATATATGTAACCAACAGCAGGCTTATTTAATTGTTCTGGTAATACTGTCGGAAAAAATCTAAGTATTGATTAATATTCTTAGTTTTCTTCAAGTTTTGATAGTTGTCTTCCGATATGGTAAATTGCTTGTAGTCGGCGGTTTCAATTCTGCCAAATACGTCGGGGTTGTTGCTTATCATTCGCATGTAATTCTGTGCCTGACGTTTATTGTCGAAGGTTCTTACCACTACCATTTGATAGTTGCTGTCGAATAAACTGTTAATTACCGAAAAGTTTTTCAGACTGAAAGTGAAAATATTGAAATTTCGAACTTCGAAACTGAGTCGGTTTATGTCGATGCGGTCGGCATTGACAACTATAACATAATAGTGAGGCGCTGTTTCGTCGTCTTTAAAAACTATTTTTGATAATGCTGCTGTGTCAGATGCATTATAATCGTAAGCGTCTTGATCATCAGAAATTATTTGAGGTCGTGTAGCCAAATCGCGCCTCAGCTCTTCGATGTCGGTTGATCCAAAGTAGGCAAGTATATCTTCGGCGGCAGCAGCCAGCTCTGTTTTTGGGTGCTCCGAAATAAAAGTTAGCAACGATCGTTTAAAACTATTCTCATCGGCGGTTTTACCCACGCACAGCACCGATAAAAATTTGAATTTCGGGGCTAAGTCAGCATCGGTTTTACCCGAAATATACGATGTAACATTATTGTTAACCATCTTACAGTTGCCACCAACATATGCATCATAGGTTTGGATGTACAAATTAATATCGGCCTTTCGTTTTTCTTCCAGTTCCTTAATGTAATTGGGATTACGAAGTAGGTTTGAGTAGTGTGAGTCGGGGAACTTGGTTATAATCAGGTTTTTATATTTGTCCATCTCAGCACTGTTGTTCTTTATTTGATTTAGAAGATACAGGTTGTAATAGCTTAACAAAAGATACACATTTTGCGGGTAGCGGCGATTCAATTCCGTGTAGCAAAATATCGATTGATCGTAGTCTTCGAATCTCTCTTTGTAAACCCTGCCTGCATTAAAAAATGCATCAATTATTCTTTCATTCGAGAGAGTCATCAACGAATCGGTCAAAGGTAAATCCTGTAAGTAATATTCTCTGCTTTTGTTATTAGAAAGCTTACGCCCATCTCCTTCAGCATCCAAACTGTCGGCATCTGCAAGCTCAGAGTCGAAACTAACAACACTTTTGTTTTTTCGTCGCCAGTGATCTTCATTCTTGCGGTTTCCCCATTTTTTTGTGAATTCGTTGCGACCAAAACTCAGTTGCGACGGATTGTAAAAATACCATTTACCACCACTGGGGGCACTGGGGTTTTGGTACCCACCGTCTCTGCGCTGATCAAAAAGCATTGCATTCATTTGTTGCTCCTGTTCAAGCTCAGCCAAAAGACGTTCTTCTTCAACAAGCTTTGCAATAATTTCGTCGATAAGAATGTTTCGGTCTTTTTCGGGCATCTTTGCAATGCGGTGCAAACTGTCTTCGAGGGTAATAATATTCAAGTGTTCTACAAGCTCGTTGAGGTTTCGGCTAAGTTCTTGTATATCTTTGTAATGCCGATAATCGTAAGGCAGATTTGCTAAGCAGGTATCGTAGTATGCCTGTGCATTTTGGTAGTCTTTGCGGGCAAAATAAATATTGCCGAGTTTTTCACAAGAAATAGCCTTCTGAAAATTATTCATCACACTTTTTTCCGACGATAAGCGATAGTTCTTAATGGCATCGTCGGTTTTACCGTCGCGATAGTCGATTTCGGCAATGGCATAGTAAATCTGATCGAGGTATTCTATGTTTTTGTCGTCGCGCAACATTTTTCGCAGTTTTTTTCTCACCTCTCTACCTCCCTCTCCGCTATAAAGCCTTGCCATATTAATGCGTGCATTAAATTCCATTTCATACGGCGGATTCATTTTGGTTACTTCGGCATAGGTGTCAGATGCTTGTTTCGTTTGCCCTGTTTCTTCGTAGAGCTGTGCTAAAATATACTTATATCGTACACGGTATTTTTTCTTACGGGTTTCTTTTATGGCGCGACGAAGCTTGGGTATAGCATCTTCGTATTCTTCCTGCTTGATAAAGAAATCGGCGTAAGCTGCAGCAAATTCACCCGAATACTTTTTGGGCATTTTTTTATCGGCTTCTATCAGATCGAACATTTCTTTTGCACTTTTAAACTTTTCGCCTTCAGAAAATGTTCGTGCCAACCAAATCTTAGCTTCATAGGCTACTTTTTCTTTTGGAAATTGCCTTATTACATATTCAAAATTGGTTCTGGCCTGTAAAAAATCATGACGGGCATAATGTGCCTTACCCATTAACAGGTAACAATCGTCAACCCATTTATTGTACTCTTTCTTATTGTAAAACTCCTTGTCTTTGGCGCTCATTTTTCCCGATTTCGTTTTCGGTTTGGCCGTGATAGAGTGATATTTGATGGCTTTCGACGATTTTTTGATTGATTTGTCCATGTCGCCGCTTATCGATGAAATGGCCTCAGGCTTACTGATAACAAACATGGGCAAGATGTTTACATAGTTGTCGGTGTTTGAAGTTTCTGCCTGTTTAATACCCTTTTTATAGGCTTCGTGTGCGTTGAAATATATGTTGTAGTGGGTTGTGGTGTTGTGATATATGCGCGACATGGTGGTGTTCTTTTCGGTTGAACAGTTTGTAAACGCAATTACTGCAACAATTAGCACAACAATATTTTTAATGTTTCTTTTCAACAGATTCGGTTTTTACAAGTAATTATATAAACAGCAAATATTGCAAATTATTATAAAAAAATAAAAACTATTCTACGGTTACCGATTTTGCGAGATTACGAGGCTGGTCAACATTGCATCCGCGCATTACTGCAACGTAGTACGAAAGCAGTTGCAGGGGAATAACAGTAATTAATGGTGCCAGTGCATAATCGGTTTCGGGAACCTCAATTACATAATCCGACATTTCTCTAATGGTTGTATCTCCTTCGGTAACCACAGCAATCACAATGCCTTTGCGTGCCTTAACCTCCTGAATATTGCTGACAATTTTATCGTACGACTTGTCTTTGGTGGCCAACACAATAATCGGCATCTTTTCGTCGATAAGGGCAATTGGGCCGTGTTTCATCTCAGCTGCAGGGTAACCTTCGGCATGAATATACGATATCTCTTTAAGTTTTAAGGCACCTTCGAGAGCAACAGGAAACAAAAACCCCCGACCCAAATACAATGCATTCGGCGCATCTTTTATTTGAGAAGCAATTTGTTTTATCTCTTCGGCTTTTTCAAGCACCATTTCAATTTTGGCGGGAATTCGATATAGTTCTTCGATCAACTCGTCATATTCACTCGACGTTAAGCTTTTGTTCTCTTTGCCAACAAGCATCGACATCATAATGAGTACAGCTACCTGTGCTGTGAACGCTTTTGTGCTGGCAACTCCTATTTCGGGACCGGCATGTGTATATACTCCGGCGTGAGTTTCGCGGGGAATACTTGAACCGACCACATTGCAAATGCCTAAAACGAGAGCACCCGATTCTTTAGCCAATCGTATGGCTGCCAGAGTATCGGCAGTTTCTCCACTTTGACTAATAGCTATCACCACATCGTTTTTATGAATTATCGGATTGCGATAGCGAAATTCAGATGCATATTCTACTTCAACAGGTATGCGGGCAAACTCTTCGAAAAGATATTCTCCTACCAATGCAGCGTGCCAACTGGTGCCACAGGCAACAATTATCACACGGTCGGCTTCTATCAGTTTTTTGCTAACGGCATGCAATCCCCCCAATTTCAGCGATCGGTCGTAATAGTTCAATCGTCCCCTGCAAGTATCGGTTACCGACTGGGGTTGCTCAAATATTTCTTTGAGCATATAATGTTCAAAACCCGACTTCTCGATGTCGGCAATTTCTAATTCTATTTTTTGAATTTCGGGTTTTTTGGTAATGTTGCTAATGTTCTTTAAATGAAGTCCCGTTTTGTTCACAATGGCAATGTCGTCGTCGTTTAAATAAATAACACTGTTTGTGTATTCGATTATGGGAGTTGCATCTGATGCAAAAAAATATTCTCTTTCGCCTTTCCCTATCACCAGAGGACTTCCTTTTCGGGCGGCAATTATCTGGTCGGCCTCTTGGGTATGGGCAACAAGAATTCCGTATGCGCCTATTACTTTTGTCAGGGCCAGTCGCACTGCTTCTTCGGGTTTTACACTATGTGTATTGTACACGTATTCTATCAGGTTGGCCAGAACCTCGGTGTCGGTTTCGCTTATAAACACATATCCTTCGTTTTCTAGTTCGCTGCGCAGTGTGTTGTAGTTTTCGATGATGCCATTGTGAATAACCACAAATAGTTTGTTCATCGAAAGGTGGGGATGTGCATTTACATCGTTGGGCTCACCGTGAGTAGCCCAGCGGGTGTGCCCCATTCCAATATGCCCCGAAATATCCTGATTTGCAACAACATCTTCAAGGTCAGATACTTTCCCCTTGCATTTGTAAATACGTGTTTTACTGTTCAGCAGTGCAATTCCGGCCGAATCGTAACCCCTGTACTCAAGGCGCTTGAGTCCTTTTATTAAAATGGGGTAAGCATCTCTGTATCCATAATATCCGACAATACCACACATAGGCTTAAAATTTTGAATACATAATTATTATTTTCATTGAATACTGTGGGTGATTACCACCGTAGATCGCAGTTCTCGAAGCATTTGTTCTGTTGTCGAGCGGGAATAAAAATATCCCGTTGTCGAGCCGTTCCTGATGCGTAATTAATTCCTGAATATGAAAAGGAATGTTGAATGTGTAGGTGTAGCTTGTTTTGCTGAGTTTCCCTCCGAAATACGATAAATTAATTTTGTAATCGGTTAAGAATTCGTTGAGACCGTCTTCATTAATAGCAACAAGAGTTAAGTTTTCAGGCGGATCAAACTGACCCATAAATTCCTGATTTACGGTAATCTGAAGCTCTGCTTTATTTATGGCAAACCTTAGTGTGTCGAGACCATCGAGGTCATTTACGAACAGTTTTACTTTGAGCCCGCCCAACGATTGTAGATAGCTAATGTCATTGGGAGCGTTGAAATTGTCGATGGTGTTTACTAAATCTGTAGAAGCAAGGCTGTAGTCGTGCTCGAACATGTTGATGCGCGCACAGGCAGCATTTATTAAAAAATTGAAGCTTAAACTGTCGTTGTAGTAGAGAGTCATTTTCGAATTTGCCGACAATAGGTTGAAATAATAAACGGCACCGTCGGCATTTACTGCATCGGTAGTAATATATAAACCTCTGAAAAAGTCGATGAAATTATCGTTACTGCTAAAGTAATTGGCATTGTTTGAATTGGTTAATTCTGCCAAAAGACTGTTGGGCATGTGAATGTTTACTATACTGTCGTTCTCATCAGGCTCAAAATCGTAAACAGCAAGTTCCTCAAGATCGACAGCATCAAACCGGTGCGATGAATAATACACCGAATCGGTGTATATCTTTTTGTTCCGCACACGATACACCTTAATTTTTTGAGAAGTTCCCAAATTACCGTAATAGCCTGAATACTGAAGGTGCAAAACCAAAGAGTCGGCATTAACTCCTGCATCAGCAAAATTTACATTGGCACTCGAAAGCCTTACATGGGTAAAGAAGTCGGCCTTGGCAAATCCAAAAATAGGATCAACATACGAACCGAGAGGGCTTAGTGTTCTTTCGTCGGATGCAATTGAATCGTCGAGCATGGTATATGATTCTACGCTCAGCGTATCAATAAATAAATCCATCCTGTCGGAGCCGGGTTGCAGGTTTAATCCAATTTCACCGGGTTCCCTGTCGCACGATAGTATGCTTATCACTATTCCCGATATTAAGAATAAGCGAATAGTCTGTTTTTTTAAGAAAAAAAGAAAACGAAAGTGATTAATAAACATATAGTTATGTTTTATTTGCGGGTAACTGAATCGTAAAACTTGTTATAGGCATAAATGTAGTCGTCGGGCCCCTGGTACTCCATAAAGGGTTTTTTCGAAGATTTTATATAATCATCAATTTCAGGGTGAATCTCTTTGCTCCCGTATATCAAAGCATCGGAATTGTCAATGATTAATTTATTAAAATTCACAAAATTCGATTCTTCAACTATGGCTATATCTTCGGGTTGCACTTCGTTGCCCGACAGTTTTTTTACAAAATCGGCACTCAGGTTTTTCTTAAAATCGCTGTTATATACCGAATAGATAATTTTTAGGTCAGCAAAAAGAGGGTCGTCGCCGTAAGTTTTGCGGATGAAGAATGGTACCAAACCCGAAAACCACCCGTGACAATGAATTAGGTCGGGAGCCCAGCAAAGCTTTTTAACAGTTTCGATAACTCCCCGCGCATAAAAAATGGCTCTCTCGTCGTTGTCGGGAAAACCAATACCTTTTTTATCTTTTAGTGCGAACTTTCTGCCAAAGAAATCATCATTATCGATAAAATATACCTGCATTCTTGCGGGTTGAATCGATGCTACTTTTATTATCAAAGGATGGTCGGTGTCGTCAATCACAAGGTTCATTCCACTTAGCCTGATAACTTCGTGCAACTGATTGCGACGTTCGTTGATGCAACCATACTTCGGCATAAAAGTTCTGATTTCGCGGCCTTGCTCCTGTATGCCCTGCGGAAGATATCGGCTAACAACCGATATTTCGGTTTCCGGGAAATAAGGAGTGATTTCCTGAGAAACATATAGAACTTTTAAACTCATAACATATAATTATGTGTAAGTTGCTTTGATTTAATTTGCAAAGGTAATAAAATATATCTGTTTTTCAAAAAACCAAATTCGCGACACATTGTTTCAAATAGATATAACAGCACTTATAACGAATAAATACTAATTTTGTTTTGTTGATTTTATTTTTTGCAAAATGAAAATTTTTACAACACAATTAGAAATTGCAGATTTTGTTTTTGCTGAGAAAAGTCTTAATAAAACTATTGGTTTTGTTCCCACCATGGGGGCATTGCATCGGGGGCATATTTCGTTGGTAGAACAGGCCGTAAGCCAAACCGACACCGTTGTGGTAAGTATATTTGTGAATCCTCGTCAGTTTAACGATAAAGCCGATTACCACACCTATCCGCGAAATCAAGTAGCCGACCTACAGTTACTGGAATCGCATTCTTGCCATGCCGTTTTTTGTCCCGATTACAACGAATTGTTTCGCAGCGAAGATTCTATCTCTTTGAATTTTAGAAATCTTGATAAAGTACTCGAAGGGAAATTTCGTCCCGGGCATTTTCAAGGAATGATCGATGTGGTATATGCTTTATTCCAGTCGGTGAAACCGCATAAGGCGTTTTTCGGCATGAAAGATTATCAGCAGTTAAGAATTATTTCACTGCTTGCGTTAGAGTACTTCCCCAATATCGATATTATTGCCTGTGATATTGTAAGAGAATCTGACGGACTCGCAATGAGCTCTAGAAATATGCGCCTCGATACTCATTCGCGAAGTATAGCCCCCAACATATATAAAACACTGAAACTAGCTGCCGATAATTATTCCGATAAAACGGTTGCTCAACTCCTGGAGTTTATGTGGGCCCAGCTGAAATTGTTCCCGCAATTTACCGTTGAATATGTTGAGGTGTGTAACGGCAATACATTGCAAAGTGTTTCGCCACATGATATTGCCCGTGGAAATATGTTGTTGTTGGCGGTGTGGTGTGGTGGTGTGCGACTTATTGATAATATTTATTTGAAGTAATCAGTCAAATATTTGTATCTTTGCGCTTTGATTTTTTGGTATGAATATAGAAATAGTAAAATCAAAGATTCATAAGGTTACCGTTACCGAGGCAAATCTTCATTATGTAGGTAGCATTACCATTGATGAAAAGTTGATGATAGCGGCCAATCTCATCGAAAACGAAAAAGTTCAGGTTATCAATCTGAATAATGGTGAGCGCCTCGAAACGTATGTAATTAAAGGTGAATATGGCTCAGGAGTGATATGTCTTAATGGACCGGCTGCGCGAAAAGTAGTAGTGGGCGATGTGTTGATAATAATTTCGTATGCCAGTATCGATTTTGAGGAAGCCAAAAGTTTTAAACCGGCTTTGGTGTTTCCCGACACAGTTTCAAATCAGTTACTTTAAACCATGGATAATCTGGCAGCACTCTATCACAGAATTTACAAGCTCCACACAATTGAAGTCTTAATTGAATCGTGGAGGAGGCACTGTGAAAAAATTGTTTTCACCAACGGTTGTTTCGATATTTTACACAAAGGCCATGTAGAATATTTGCATCAGGCTGCCGGATGGGGCACTAAACTTATTGTGGGGCTCAACAGCGATGATTCAGTAAAACGACTCAAAGGCAATAACCGACCCTTGCAGAATGAACAGTCGCGTGCTGTTACGCTGGCTGCCTTGCGGGTGGTTGATGCCGTTTGTGTTTTCGACGATGATACACCTATAAAACTAATCGAAATGGTTTCCCCCGATTTTTTAATTAAAGGAGGTGACTATCAGGTAGAAGAAATTGCCGGATATGAATTTGTTACCGGTAGGGGAGGCAAAGTGTTAACCATTCCATTGGTTGATGGATATAGCACAACCAATATTCTACAAAAGTTTTAAACATTTTTTGTGTGGCTTAATTATTTATATATATATTTGCAGATTAATGCATTAATTCGTCAAACTATGAAAAAAGCGATAACCTTCCAATTACTAACACTATTGGTTATTTTGATTTCTTTTTCTTCGTGTACAAAAGTTCAGGATGAAATTGTTGGAGAATGGAAGTCGGAGTTGATGCTTGACGAAACCACAGTGCTGATTACCTGGCAATTTAATACTGATGGCACTTTAGTAAGAACCTATCTTATGGGTGAAGACTTACGCTATGATAATTGCTTGTACAGTGTAGAAAAAAAGTTGACAAAAACTTTGATTACCATCGAAGGCAGCGTCGCTTTTACCAATTATACTGATGTTAATGGCTTGTGGCAGGTTGAGTATTTTAAAGATAATACCATGAAGTTGCGTCGTATCGATATTGATCCCGAAACTAAAGAACGAGAAAGTAGTTCATATCTGTGGAGGGAGTTTACGCGTTTGAACTAGAACATGGCCCCAGCCTCTAAAACCGTTTTTGTTTGTCAGCAGTGTGCCTATAAATCTCCCAAATGGATAGGGCGTTGTCCTTCGTGTAATACATGGAACTCGTTTGTTGAAGAAGTTGTTGAGAAAAAAGGGAAGGCAAATGCTTTGGCGGTATCGGTTCCCGAATCAGAAATATTTGAGTTAGGAGATATTGACGTTACCGAAAGCGAACGCATCCAATTGCCCTATGATGAATTCAACCGTGTGTTGGGCGGGGGATTGGTGAAAGGGTCTTTGGTTTTGTTGGGGGGTGAACCCGGCATCGGAAAATCAACATTGGTATTGCAGTCGGTGCTGGCTTTGCATCAAAAGAGAATTCTATATGTCTCGGGCGAAGAGAGTCCCTCGCAAATAAAACTCAGGGCAAATCGACTGAACAGCAATGCTGCTAAGGTATATTTGTACTCGGGAACATCTATCGATCATATCATTGAAGCAGCCCGTAATACCAGCCCTGACGTGTTGGTTGTAGATTCGGTTCAAACTGTTTATACCGATGAGATTTCTTCTGTCCCCGGATCGGTAAGTCAGGTAAGGGCTTGTGCTCAATTACTACAGAAGTTTGCCAAAACAACGGGTGTTCCGGTTATTATTATCGGACACATTAACAAAGAAGGCAGCATTGCCGGCCCTATGTCGCTTGAGCATATTGTTGACGTTGTGCTGCAATTCGAAGGAGATACAAACAATTATTATCGCTTGCTGAGAAGTAAGAAAAACCGCTTTGGATCGGCTTTTGAACTGGGTGTTTTTGAGATGACCCAACAAGGTTTGAGCGAAATTTCTGATCCAGGTAATTTGCTCCTTACCGGTAGAGACGAGGATGTGGGCGGAGTTGCAGTAACTGCTATGAACGAAGGAAGTCGCTCGTTGATGCTCGAAATACAAGCACTGGCCGGTAATTCGGTTTATAGCAGTCCTCAACGCACTGCAACCGGTTTCGATTCACGACGACTGAATATGATTTTGGCAGTTATCGAAAAAAGATTGGGATACAGGCTTGGTCAAAAAGATATTTTTTTAAACATTGCCGGAGGCATCAAACTGAATGATCCCGCTGCCGATTTGGCAGTGCTTGCAGCACTGCTATCATCACTTACCGATATGCCGGTTACCGGCAATACATGTTTTTTGGGAGAGATTAGTCTTACAGGGCAAATACGACCTGTCGCCAACTTTCAATTGCGAATTTCGGAGATTACAAAATTGGGTTTTAACCGCCTTTTTGTTTCGAAATACCAAAAGATTGAATCCATTACCTCACAAATCGAAATAATTCCGGTTGCCGGTATCCAGCAGTTTGCCAAGCAAGTTTTCCGATGACTACAGCTCTATAAAATTGTAGGGTTTGTTTTCTTTGTTGTATGTGTCGCAGTCGGTTTCAACACTCACTTTATCGGGTCGTTCAAATTTTACTTTTGTGTCGTAAGGAAGCGTTTCGTCGTCGAATACTTTTTGCATATACAGTCCCCAAATTGGTAGTGCCATCACAGCACCCTGCCCCAGAGTTATGGTTCTAAAGTGGATGCTTCTTTCTTCGCCCCCTACCCATGCACCGCTTACTAGTTGAGGCGAAATGCCGATAAACCAACCATCGGAATGGTTATTCGTAGTTCCGGTTTTTCCTGCCAAGTCACTATTTAGCTTGTATTTGTAACGGAGCCGAACACTCGTTCCAAAATCGACAACACCCCGCATTAAATCCAGCATCAGGTATGCTGTTTCTTCACTAACAGCTTCTTTTTGAATGGGCCTGAATGTTCCAAGAACATTGCCGTCTTTGTCTTCGATTCGGGTAACAAACATGGGCCTGGTGTAGATGCCTTTGTTGGCAAAGGTGCAATAACCCGATACCATTTCTTTGAGTAAAACCTCGGCAGCACCCACGCATATGCTGGGATAAGGGTCGATATGGCTGTAAACACCCATTTTTCGAGCAAGATTGATTACCGCTTCAGGCGAAAATTGTTTTAGCACCCATGCCGATATCTGGTTGAGAGAACCCGCCAAACCATATTTCAATGTTATCATTTCTCCATCGCGGTCCGACGGTGAGTATTTGGGTGTGTAAAACTTTTGAGGCGACCCTTCGGGTAGTTCAAACGTTACTTCAATGTTGGGTACCTGTGTGCATGGCGAATACCCGTTTTGCATAGCCAAACAATAAATAAATGGTTTTATGGTAGAACCCACTTGTCGTCGGGCAACCGAAACCTGATCGAATTTAAAATGCTGGTAGTTTATACCTCCCACATAAGCTCTCACAAATCCGGTTTGAGGTTCCATCGACATAAAACCGGCGCGCAAATAGTATTTGTAATATTTAATTGAATCAATTGGAGTCATTATTGTGTCAATATCTCCCTTCCAACTGAAAACGGACATAGGAGTAGGAGTGTTAAAGTTTTTAACAATCTCGTCTTCCGAAAGATTATCGGCCTTTAGCACACGATATCTTTCGCTTCTTTTCATCGAAAGGTTCATGATGTTATCAATCTGTTCCATGGTGAGATTGTCGGAAAACGGAGCCTTTTTCCTATTTTTTTGATCTCTAAAGAACTCGGCTTGCAAATAATTACCCAAGTGCTCGGCAAGCGCATATTCGGCATATTTCTGCATCCGCGAGTTAATGGTTGTGTAAATCTTCAGGCCATCGCTGTATATGTCATAGTTGCTCCCATCGGCTTTGGTGTTTTTGTTGCACCATCCATACGATGGATCGGTATGCCAATTGATAGAGTCTTCAACATAAATACGCTTGTCGATGTATTTGCTGTAATCGGGTTTTTCGGCAGTAAGCCACATTCTTAGAAATTCCCTGAAATAGGTTGCTGTCCCTATATTATGATCTACTTTTTGAAACTTGATACCTAAACCGGTATTTTTTAATGTATCGAATTCGCTCTTGCTGATAAAATCATATTTTTTCATTTGCGACAACACTACGTTTCGGCGATGCAAGGTTTCTTCGGGTCGTCGCAACGGATTATAGAGAGACGGGTTTTTTGCCATTCCCACCAACATGGCTGCTTGGGCAATGCTTAATGAATCGGGAGTTGTGTTAAAATACACCCTTGCAGCCGATTCGATCCCCACAGCCAAATTCAAAAAATCGAAACGGTTGAAGTACATGGCTATAATTTCCTCTTTGGTATAGCTCCTTTCTAGTTTTACTGCAATTACCCATTCTCGAAATTTACGGTTTACGAATGCCAGCTTCGATATGTCGGTTTCGCGGGGGAATAGCATTTTTGCCAATTGTTGGGTTATGGTACTGCCTCCCCCCTTATTGCCCCCTGAAAACATGCCACTGAATACCCGCCCTAAGGCTCTAATATCAATTCCTGAATGTTTGTAATATCTAATGTCTTCGGTTGCAATTAATGCGTTAACAAGATGGGGAGATAAATCTTCGTATTGCACCTGACTGCGGTTTTCGCGAAAATAAGTTCCCAGCAATACCTGATCAGATGAGATAATCTTACTGGCTAAATTACTCTTGGGATTCTCAAGTTGCTCAAATTCGGGCATGAACCCAAAAAAGCCCGACGATAATAATAAAAAGTAAAAACTAACAAGAATTACAAAAAATATATAGCTGCCCCAGAAAAAAAATAAAAATTTATTTCTTGTTTTATTTGGCGATAACTCTTTGTTCTTAAGTTTGTTAGTGCCCTGCTGTTCTCTTGTTTGAATGGTCATGTTCCAATAATTTGAAGCAAAATTACATAATAAAATTTGAAGTTGCTTTTTGAAATGATTTAATTTGCACCACATTTCTGAATTAAATTAAGCCGATGGAAGAAAATCTGGTTATTGTAGAATCTCCTGCGAAAGCAAAAACAATTAAAAAATTTTTAGGCGAAAACTTTCTGGTTACATCTAGTTTTGGTCATATTCGCGACTTGTCGAAAAAGAATTTGGGCATTGATGTCAAGAATAACTTTCAGCCCGATTATATTGTTTCGCCCGATAAGAAAAAAGTGGTTGCCGAATTGAAAAAACTGGCAAAAGAAGCAAAACTCGTGTGGTTGGCTTCCGACGAAGACCGAGAAGGAGAGGCAATAGCATGGCATTTAGCACAGGAGTTAAAACTGAAACCTGGCAACACCAAGCGAATAGTTTTTCATGAAATTACGAAAGAGGCCATTGCCCGAGCTGTTGAATCGCCCCGCGAAATCAACAATAATCTGGTAAATGCGCAGCAAGCCAGGCGTGTACTCGACAGATTGGTTGGTTTTGAAGTTTCGCCAATATTGTGGAAAAAAATAAAACCTTCTCTCTCAGCGGGTCGGGTGCAGTCGGTGGCAGTCAAACTCATTGTTGACCGTGAGCGAGAAATCGGTGCTTTCAATTCCGAGAGCAAGTTTAGAGTTTACGCCTATTTTGTTAGTGGCGGAAAGGCGTTTAAAGCTGAATTGAATACCCGTTTCGAAAGCTTCGAAGAAGCCGCTGCTTTTGTTGAGAGCTGCGGTAATGCCGATTTTTCTATCACCGATTTACAGGTGAAACCGGGCAAAAAATCGCCTTCCCCTCCATTCACCACCTCTACATTGCAGCAAGAGGCCAGTCGAAAACTCAATTTTTCTGTTTCGCAAACCATGAGGGTTGCTCAAAGCCTTTACGAAAGTGGAAAAATTACTTATATGAGAACCGATTCGGTGAGTTTGTCGAATATGGCATTGTCGACTATTAAAACAGCAGTATTATCTGAATTTGGCGATAAATATCTGAAAACAAGGCAATTTACAACCAAAACCAAGGGCGCACAAGAGGCTCACGAAGCCATCAGGCCCACCTATGCGCAGCAGAAAACTATTGAGGGAACCAAGCCCGAACAGCGACTGTATGAATTAATCTGGAAGAGAACCATAGCTTCGCAAATGGCCGAAGCTATTACCGAGAAAACAATTGTAGAAATATCTGTTGGCAAATCTCCTCACAAATTTATTGCCGAGGGCGAAGTCATTGTTTTCGACGGTTTTCTTACACTATATATTGAGTCGACCGACGAGGAAAATGGGGATGAAAAGCAGGGCGTATTACCCCGTATGAAGAAGGGCGATACATTATTCTATACCGAGATTTGTGCGATGCAGAAGTATTCCGTTCACCCACCAAGATATAATGAAGCCAGTTTGGTGAAAAAACTTGAGGAACTCGGAATAGGAAGACCATCAACATATGCGCCCACCATTTCCACAATTCAGCAACGCGGGTATGTGATACGGCAAGACCGGAAACCTAACGAAAGAGATTTGAAATATATCAGTGTGAAGAAGGGAAAAATTGAAGAGGGAGTAAAAATTGAAAAGTATGGTGCCGAACATGCAAAATTGTTCCCAACATCTATCGGAATCCTTGTTACCGACTTCCTTATAGAGCATTTCCCTGCTATAATGGATTTTCATTTTACGGCTGAGGTCGAAAAGCAATTTGATGAAATTGCTGCAGGAAAACTCGAATGGACTTCAATGATTGATGGTTTTTATAGTGGATTTCATAGTCGTGTCGAGGAAACACTGTCGCATAAAGACACTCAACGATTTGAACGTAAACTGGGTACCCATCCCGAAACAGGAGAAGTTCTTATTGTTAAAGTGGGTCGCTATGGTGCATTTGTTCAAATGGGCGACAATTCAGAGACAACTCAGCCCCGGTTTGCCAGCCTTCTACAAAGTCAGAATATTGAAACGATTACTATCGATGAAGCCATTGAACTGTTTAAAATGCCCCGAAATTTGGGTAAATACAACGAAAATGACATTATTATAGGTATAGGGAAATTCGGGCCTTATGTTAAGTATAACGGTAAGTTTATCTCGTTGCGCAAAACCAAAGATGATCCCTACACTATAAGCTACGATAAAGCTGTTGAAATCATCAACAGCAATGCAAACGATGTGTTCCCGCGTTCATTTCAGGGAGTGAACGACCTTACAATTTTAAAAGGTCGTTTTGGCCCTTATATTTCATATCAGAATAAAAACTACAGAATTCCCAAAAACTTCGACCCCCAAACGGTCAGTCTCGAAGAATGTTTAGAAATTATCAAAAAATCAACAAGTAAGTAATATATTTCATTTTTAACTAAATAAGTTTATAAATAAAATTATTTTAACAAAATTATTAAATTAAATATACTATACTTCGTGTTTGTGTCGTTACTAAGATTGTGAAAAAAATGTTTTTTTTTGTTGAAGTACTTGTATAATAAAATATTTGTTGTAAATTTCGCAGTTTGATGAAATATTGTGAGTGATTGGTTGGGAAGAGGACAGTAAAGATGTACTTTGTTAACAAAAATTGAGTTATCAACAAAAAAATGTTAATAAAGTTTGGAAATTTGAAAAAAATGTTATTTCTTTACCGCAACGTTGATGAGTAAAGATTAAGTTTGTAAAGAAAAAATTATGTTTATGAGGAGATTATTATCAACAATTTCACTGGTGCTGCTTGCAAGTCTTATATTTGCTCAAAACGACCCTCATTTTAGTCTCTTTGAATTTAATCAGTTGTCGTACAATCCCGGATACGCCGGCAGTAACAACGGAATTTGTATTTCATCGGTTCACAGACAACAATATGTTGGTTTTAACAGCAATCCTCTAAATGGAGGTAAAAGCGGTAGGCCGGTTACCACAGTTTTTAATGCTGAAATGCCCCTTAATTCAATCAACAGCGGTGTTGGCCTGTCCATAACCCAGGATATGATTGGTTTTCAATCGGACTTATACATGAACTTGATGTATTCATATCGGGTAGATTTGGGTTACGGAAGTTTGGGAATAGGCCTTAATCTGGGTTTTATCAACAGGGTTATCGACGGAGATTGGATTACGCCCGAATCGTTAAATGGCGGTACAGTTTATACCGACCCTGCTGTTCCTCATTCCGAAAGCAAGGTAGCCTTCGATATGGGATTCGGTGCATTTTTTAAATACGATAAAATGTATGCAGGTTTGTCGTTTACCCACTTGTTGCAGCCCAGTATTAATTTCGATATCGAAAAACCCAGTTACATTAAAAGACATTATTACTTGGTGGCCGGATATAACTATCAATTGCCCAACCCTATCTTCGAAGTTAGGCCGGCAGTATTGATGCAGTTCGACGGTGCAACAACACAATTTACAATTAATGGACAATTCGTTTACAGTAAAAAAATATGGGGAGGTGTTAGCTATCGCTACAACGATGCTATCAGTCCAATGTTGGGGATTTATTTAATGAATGGTCTGAGTTTTGCTTATTGCTACGATATCGAACTTTCACCTTTGAGTACCTATTCTAGTGGTTCTCACGAAATTATGGTTCGTTATTGTTTCGGAGTAGATATAAATTCCGACCCGGGTCGGTATAGAAGTGTAAGAAGATTGTAACCAAATTAATATTATTACGTAAAACAAATTGCTTTTTGAAAATGTCGCACAAATACAATAGTAATATGAGAAAGTCGCTCATCATTATTTCGGTCTTTGCTCTATTTATTACTGCTTGCGGTGGATACTATGGCAGCGGTGATTTAGTAGGTGTACAAAGAAAAACATGGTACACTCCCGATCCCTACGGGATGTTGTTCATTCCTCCCGGATCATACCAGATGGGTCCCAGCGATCAGGATGTGTCAAATGCTATGACAGCACAAGCCAAAACGGTTACCTTACAGGGCTTTTGGATGGACGAAACCGAGATAACCAATGCCGAGTACCGGCAATTTGTGTACTGGGTGCGCGACTCGTTGGCTCTTACTGTGCTGGCCAGCGATAATGCCGACTATACCAACTACGAGGCAAACCAATTCTATATCGATTTTTCGAATGCCCCCGACGATGTGCAAGACTTTTTCGACATCAGTCTGAATGGTTACGACCCCGATGTTGACGGGTTCAAATTTCTGAATTGGAGAGGCCCTCTCGATTATTCGGAACTTGAACTAAAGAATAATTTGATGTCGGTTGATATACCGATGCACCAGTCGTTGCGTGGTGGTTATAAGTTGCAAAGCAGGTTGTATATTGCTCCTCCGAAGAATGCCTACCATTATTTCAGGCAGGTTGATTTGAATACTGATGCTTTATACTACGAATATTATTGGGTTGATTTGAAACAAGCTGCTCAAAAACACAGCTATCGCGAAACATCAAGGAATAAAATCGATCAGGATGTTGTCCGTACGTTCGATAGAGAGAAAGATCATGGTTTAAGAATTGGACATCACTTTAATCCTGAAACAGGGCAATATGAAGGTTCGATAAAAGACAGAGAGAAACTTGATAAAAATCGTCCATGGGATGACTTCGATACGCGCAAAGTAGGTGGCCGCTACGATTATCTGATGCACGAAAAAGTGCATATCTATCCCGATACGCTTTGTTGGATGAGCGACTATACCTATTCATATAATGAGCCTATGACCAAAATGTATTTTTGGCATCCGGCCTACGATCATTATCCCGTTGTTGGTGTAAACTGGAAGCAAGCTTCTGCATTCAGTGTTTGGCGCACTCATCTTAAAAATGCCTATCAACGAGAAACCGGCGACCATTATCTGAACGATTATCGTTTGCCCACCGAATCGGAATGGGAATACGCAGCTCGCGGTGGTCTAGACCTTTCAATGTATCCTTGGGGTGGTTTATATACACGTAATAACGTAGGTTGTTTTATTGCCAACTTTAAACCCAACCGCGGTAATTATTATGGCGATGGCGGTTCGCAAACGCTTATGGTGGCTACCTTCGATCCGAATGAGTGGGGTTTGTATGATATGGCCGGAAATGTGGCCGAATGGACTAACAATGCTTATGATGAATCGGCCTATAGTTTTACTCACGACCTGAATCCCGACTACCAATATTATGCACATCCCGATGATCCTCCTGCTTTGAAAAAGAAAGTGATTCGCGGTGGTTCATGGAAAGATGTTGCTTACTACATGCAGAATGGTACCAGAACCTTCGAGTTTCAGGATACCGCCAAGTCGTATATCGGATTCAGAAACGTTCGTGCTTATTTAGGACGTCACCGCGAAGATGGTTCTTCGTACTCTCAGGTATATTAACAATGAAAATTTTTAAATAACCAAGTATTAATACAATAAATCACTAAACACTATGAATTTTAACGAAATTGTTACAAGTAAAGCCTTCAGAAAAACCATGGGTTTTGTTTATGGTTGGGGTGCATCCGTTGTACTGTTGGGTGCATTGTTTAAAATCGAACACTTACCGGGAGCCAGTATCATGCTTATGGTAGGTTTGACCGTTGAAGCTCTAATCTTCTTTTTATCCGCATTTGAGCCACCTCATGAGGAGGTTGACTGGAGTTTGGTTTATCCTGAATTGGCAGGTGTTGAAAACGAAATCATCGAAGTTGACAAAAAATCAGCCGTTAGTTCCAAGAAATCGGCATTAGAAAAATTTGATGCCCTTATCGAAAATGCCGAAATTACACCTGAATTATTCGAGAAGTTGGGTAATGGTTTGAAAAATCTGAATACTACCACCGAAAAACTTCACGATGTAAGCGATGTAACAGTAGCAACCAATAACTATGTTGCTAATTTCGAAAAAGCTTCAACAAAAGTTAGCGAATTTGCTGATGTGTATGGTAAGTCGGCATCACAACTGAATCAGTCTGCCGAAAGACTTGCTTCAACCTACACCGATTCCTCCGAAATGGTGAGTTCTTCGGGCAAAGCACTTTCTGAAAGTTATACTAAAATGGCTGAGGCATTGAATCAGGAGTATTCAAGCACCACCGAGCATGGCAAAACTTATGTGAACCAGCTCGAAAGCATGACCAAAAATTTAACCGCCTTGAACAGTGTATACGAACTACAGTTGCAAGGTACCAACGAACAATTCGAAGCGTCCAAGAGATTATACAGCGGCCTTGATGAAATCATGGCTAATTTGAAAGATTCTGCCACCGATACCAAAAAATATCGCGAAGAAATCGGCCGCCTCAGTCAGAACTTAGCTGCCATGAATACTATTTATGGTAATATGCTGGCTGCCATGAACGTAAAAGTTCAGGATTAATTTTGAATGTTTTGTTGAATTATTTAAAACAATAAAAAATGGGTGCAACAAATTGTCCGGAAACCCCACGGCAAAAAATGATAGGTATGATGTACCTCTTCTACACAGCGCTACTTGCGTTGAACGTGTCGAACGAGGTATTGACTGCTTTCGTTGCCGTGAACGAAAGTATGGAAACTACTACAAAAAACTTTGAAGAGAAAACAGTAGGTTTATATAACTCTCTTAACAAAGCGTATATGGCCCAGCCCGAAAAATTTCAGGCTACATGGGATAATGCTTTAGAAATACAACGTCGTGCAAACGAATTGTTTAAGTATGTACAAGACCTGAAAATTGAAATTATGACTTCAGCTCAGGGTGGCGAACACACCGAAGCCATTAGAGCCGAAGGGATGAAACTTTCCGAATTGGAAGCCGCTCCACAAATTATGCTGCCTGGTCAGGGCAGGGGTGGAAAAGGCCCTATTCTGATGCAAAAGGTTGATGATTTCAGGAACTTTTCCTTATCGTTTATAAAAGATACTTCGAGCACTACTTACCATAATGTGTTTCACTCTTTGAATACTCCCAAAAAGGTATCTTCCGAAAAAACCGAAACCAAGGAATGGTATGCTGCATTGTGCGAAGGTATGCCGATGGTGGGTACCATTACACTGCTTACAAAGCTGCAAGCTGATATCCGTAATGCCGAAGCCGATATGATTGCCTATCTGAATGCCGAAACCACAGCTTTAGATATTCGTATATCTCGCTTGAACGCATTGGTTAATGCAAAATCGGGTTATGTGATTGCTGGAGGAACCTATTCTGCCAATATTTTTATTGGAGCACAAGATACCTCAATGCGACCCACAGTTTGGTTAACAACTCAGGCTCCCTACTACGATTCTGTATTGGTCGATGGTTTTTGGGATTATAAACTAAAAGACGGACTTAAGTACGATACTTTGCCTCTTGACGACTATGGTGCCGGTGTTTACGAAACTACCGGTGGTGTTGGCGACTATACCTATGGTGGTCTTATCCAGTATAAGTCGAACATCAGAACCATGTGGATGCCTTTCACGTCTTCCTATAAGGTGGGCGCCACCTCGGCTACTGTTTCTCCTACCGAATTACTTGTGGTTTACAAAGGTATTGAGAATCCTGTAAGGGTTGCTGCTGCTGGGTATGCACTGGAATCTTTGAATGTAGTTGCACATGGAGCTCAAGTGAAAAGAGGAGCAAAGGCGGGTGAATATATTATTTATAATATTCAAAATGGTATTCAAGAAGTAAAGGTTTCAGTAAATGCTGATGGTAAAACCATTGGAACAGAAACATTCCGTATTAAGAATGTTCCCTCACCGATGATATTACTAGGTACTATCAGGACTAATAGTAGTGTTACTTTAAATGAACTAATTAATACGCCATTAAAGGCAGCTCCGCAACCAGGCTTTATATATCAAAACGCTTCATATTCTGTTATTGGGTTCTCAATCGAAATCCCAGTGCCTGGTGGTATGCCCCAGACCTTTACAATAAATGGACAAAAAATTGCTGATAATAATGCCGCTGCTACAGCTGTAAGAAATTCAGTTAGGAAGGGTACAATTGTGCAATTTTCCAAAATCAGGGTTAATACGGCTAGTGGTCCAGCTACTGCCGAAGGAATAAGTCTTGTAGTCCTCTAAAATAAATGATATGAAAACAAAGATTCTCTTATTTATTTCGATAGCTCTTTCAGTTAATGTTTGGGCTCAGCGAGACACAACCGTTAATGACAAAGTAGTTTTGGACGGTGCATTTCCTAGAGAAAACGATGTGCTTAGAAAGGAGGTGCCTTATCAATTGATAAGAGAGGCTGATGCTATGTATTCAAAGAAAGTTCTACGATATATTGACTTAAATGAAAAACGCAATCATCCTCTATATTTTCCTACCGAAACAATAGAATACTTAGCGGCTGAAGGTCTGCAGCCTGATAGGTCGCGTAGATCTTTGTATTCAGTTATTTTAGATGTCGGTATTAAGCAAAAGGAATACCCATGCTATGACTATCGAAAGCAAAGTATTGATATGACAAATTGGTATGTGTCAAGAAAAGATACAGCTGGAATAGAAAGAATTGGAACATATACCAAAATAGAAACACGTTATGAACCTGATGAGTATGGTGATTTGCAACCGGTTGAATTTGAACTCAATATTCCAATTGGTAGTAATGAAATAAAAGCGTTCTTTATGTGGGAAGAGTGGGTTTTTGATAAGCAGCGTTCTGTAATGGATGTTCGAATAATTGCTTTAGCTCCATTGGCTATAACTGAGAATATTAATAATGGGTACCCTACAGGTCTCTTTTGGATTCATTACCCACATTTTCGAAAAATATTCGTGACTCATGAGGTATTTAACAGTAGTGGTAATAAAAATGATGCTGAGAGATTATGCTTCGATGATATATTTTTTAAAAGATTGTTCAGTAGCTTCATTTATGCAGAAACAAATGTATATGATAATCGCTTCATTGATCAATATCTCATGGGCATAGAAGCTATACGCGAGGGAGAGAGAATTCAGGATATGCTATTTGTGTACGAACACGACCAGTGGGAATATTAATATATTGGTTATATATTTTACAAAAATGCCGGCTTTACCGGCATTTTTGTTTTCTACAGGTTAAATTTCGATTTTGCTTCGGCCGATAATTCCTTAACAAGTTGTTCGTTATCGCGTTTGCAAATCAGCAATGTGTCGCCCGAATCAACCACAATGAAATCGTCGATGTCTTTTATCACAGCCAGTTTCCCTTCGGGCATATACACATAGTTTCCATTGCTGTCGAATAAGGCAATGCTGTCGCCGTGGCTTACGTTCTGATTGTCGTCTTTCTCACAAACAGTATATACCGAGTTCCATGTTCCTAAATCGGACCAACCAAACTTGGTTGCTTGCATATATACGTTATCAGCCTTTTCCATTACCCCATAATCGATCGAAATGCTTTTGGCATCGGAATAAATTTTATTCAATACTTCATTTTCTTTGTCGGTACCAAATGCATGTTTGTTTTCTTCGAATAGGTTCAGCAATTCGGGCATGTAACTTTCGAAGGCTTTTCTGATACTTGGCAGCGACCATAGAAAAATTCCTGAATTCCAATAAAACTCACCGCTTTTAACAAAAAACTTCGCAAGCTCAAGATGGGGTTTCTCGGTAAACGATTTAATTTTATTGTAGCTGCCATAATTGGTCTCGGTGTCAATTTGTATGTAACCATAGCCCGTAGCAGGCCTGTCAGGTGTAATACCAAGGGTAAGCAATGCCTTGTATTGCGTAACAAAACCCAGACCTTTCTGAATATTATTTAAAAATTCATCTTCGTCAACAATCAAATGGTCAGATGGTGATACCACAATGCTTGCATTCTGATGGCGTTGCATGATGATGTATGTGGCATAGGCAATGCATGGAGCCGTGTTGCGGCGCATGGGTTCAACCAAAATATTCTGTTGAGGTATTTCGGGTAGTTGCTGGGTTACCAAATGCTTATGTTCGCTACCGGTTACCACCAGTATGTTCTCTGCCGGAATTATCTTTGCAAACCTATCGAATGTTTGCTGTATCAGCGTTCTTCCGTTGTTTAAAATGTCGAGAAATTGTTTTGGCATTTCGTTGGTGCTTACCGGCCAAAATCTGCTACCGATACCGCCTGCCATAATCACGCAATAATTGTACTGATTCATATTAATTGATACTCTTGAATAAAAACTTATCAAATAAAGAAAAATATTTTCGATAATCGAACATAAATAATAATTTTGTTAAACAGGAATATTCTATGAACTTCATCTTTCATATAGGGAGGTATTTTGCCTTAATGTTCAAAGTGTTTCGTAAACCGGAGCGTTTGCGCATTTATCTGAAACAGATTATGTCGGAAATCGACAGCATCGGGCTAAATTCTGTGGGCATTGTAGCCATCGTTTCGGTGTTTATGGGCGCGGTATTAACCATTCAAATGGCCATCAATTTTGTAAATCCGCTTATCCCCAAATATTTAATAGGGCTCAGTGTGCGCGATACCATGATACTTGAATTCTCGAGCACGGTAATTTGTTTGATATTGGCCGGCCGGGTAGGCTCAAATATTGCCTCCGAAATCGGAACCATGCGCATCACCGAGCAAATTGATGCTCTCGAGATGATGGGGGTAAACAGTGCCGGATATTTGATTTTTCCAAAAATAATTGCTGCTGTTATTACATTCCCGCTTATCAATCTGCTGAGTATATTTCTGGGTATAATTGGGGGATATGCCTTGACGTTTGTTACCGGTATTGTTGCCATGCCCGACTATTTATATGGTTTGCATTACTACTTTATTCCCTTTTATGTTACCTACTCGGTGATAAAAATGGTTGTTTTTGCGGTTATTATTTCCTCGGTTTCGGCATATCACGGATATTACACTTCGGGAGGGGCTCTCGAAGTGGGTAGAAGCAGCACAAGGGCTGTGGTATATAGTATAATTCTTGTGCTATTTTTCGACCTGGTTCTCACACAGTTGCTGCTTACATGATAACAGTGAAAAACATATCGAAAAGCTTTCGTGGAAAACAAGTGTTGTTCGATATTTCGGCCGAATTTGAACCGGGAAAAGTGAATCAAATTATTGGTAAAAGTGGTTCGGGAAAAACTGTTTTTTTAAAATCGATTGTTGGGTTACACGGTATTAATAGTGGCGAAGTTTGGTATGGCAATCGTGAATATTCGAGAGCCGGCTTTCGCGAAAAACGGGCAATCAGGCAGGAGATGGGGCTGGTGTTTCAGGGTGGAGCCCTTTTTACATCGTTAACTGTTGAAGAAAACGTTATGTTACCATTGAATATGTTCTCGGAGATGAGTCGTGCCGAAAAAATCGAGAGGGTAAACTTTTGTTTGCAACGTGTCAATATTGTGAATGCCAATCATCAATATCCGGCCGAAATTAGTGGAGGAATGCAAAAGAGGGTTGCTATAGCCAGAGCTATTGTTATGAACCCTAAATATTTGTTTTGCGATGAACCCAACAGTGGCCTCGATCCTCAAACCTCGATAGTGATTGATAATCTCATCAGAGAGCTAACTGTAGAATACAATATTACAACCGTTGTGAACACACACGACATGAATTCTATCATGGAAATTGGCGACCAGATAATATTTATATTTGAGGGAAAAAACTGGTGGCAGGGTAATAAATCCGAAATATTTAATAGTACCAATCAGGAGTTAAACGACTTTGTGTTTGCCTCGAAGTTGTATAAGAAGATTAAAGACGTTCAAATATGAGTCTTTCCAAAATAAAAATCTCGGTTTTTGTGTTGTTGCTGCTTTTTGTTTCGTGCAGCACCCATCATAAACCAGGGCCTGTTCCTTCGGATGTGTTGGGGCATGAGCAAATGGTTGATGTTTTATGCGATTTACACTTAGCCGATGGCTTACTTACTGCCGCTGTTGTTCCCCCAAAAGATTTGGCTGCCGACACAGTGTTATATAGCTCGGTGTTTGCAAAGCATGGCACAACCAGCACACAATTTCAAAAGAGTGTTCTGTATTATACCCATCACAATATGATTGAATTTAAACTGATTTATGCCGAAGCAGTTGAAAAGCTGAATCACAAAAAGGCTGAGTTAATGGGTTGGTAGCCAACAGGTATTATGCCCCTTTTATGTTAGATGATGAAAAAATTCTCTGCCCAATATATTTTCGATGGAAAAAAATTGCTGCAAAACGCCATACTTGAAGTTGGCGACGACGGTAGAATAGTTTCGCTTACTTCTGATGCACTTAATACACGAGAAGTTAATTCACTGCAAATGCATAGTGGAATAATTCTACCCGGTTTAATCAATATGCACCAGCATCTTGAATTGGCAGCACTTCAAGGAGCAATTCCACAGGGTATAGGTTTGCCCGGTTTCATAAAAGAAATGGCTGATTTAAGAAGTAGCGGTACATTACATGATGCAGGATTAGAAAAATCGAGAGCTCTCGATGCTATCATGTATGGACAAGGTATTCAGGCTGTTCTCGATATCAGTAATACTGTCGACACTATCGAAATTAAAAAAACCAGCCAAATCTACTATCATACCATGCTCGAAATATTTGGTGTGAGACCCGTTGATGCGTCAACAATTTGGAGTAGCGCCCAACAAATGCTGACTTGTTTTTCACAATCAGGTCTGGCGGCAGGCATTTCGCCGCATTCGCTCTATGCGCTTAGCCAGTTGTTGTTTAATAAGTTGCAACTCAAACCGGAAGCATTGTATAGTATTCATTTTATGGAGTCGATGCACGAAAAAGAGTGGTTGCAGGAGGGTAGCGGTGAGCTGGGTACTCTTTTACAGGAAAAATCGAAAATGTTTTCACAACCTAAATTTCACGATTTGATATCATGGCTACGGGATATTACCAAGGCAAGCAGATTAGTGATGGTTCACAATACCTGTGTAGACCGCGAGATTGTTGAATTGCTGTTTAACAATCTCAATCGGCAAGAGGTATATTTTTGCTTGTGCCCGCAAAGCAATATGTACATCGAAAATACGCTGCCCGACATTGAATTGCTCCGTAAATCGGGGGCAAACATTGTTATTGGTACCGATTCGTTGGCGAGTAACAGCAGCACATATTTTATTGATGAACTCAAGCTTTTGCAACGCTTTAACAGCAATTTGTCTGTTGTTGAAATACTTACGTGGAGTACCTCAAATGCTGCCAGGGCATTGGGTCTCAGTCACCTGCTTGGAAGCTTCGTGCCCAATAGCAAACCGGGTGTAGTATTGCTCGAAAATATAAATCTTGCCGAAATGAAACTCACCAACGAAAGCCGTTTTCGACGTTTATTGTAGCGTATAATTGTATGATTGTTAACTTTGAGGCATAATAGTGTAACTGTTTCATGAAAAGCATTTGGAAACGTATTGGGGTATTTGTAGTTGCAACTTTGTTCTTGTTGTTAACGGGATTAGTTGTGGCTATACTAAGCGATAGGTTTTCGTTGCATATTTGGCTCAATGCCCGTCATACGCTTTTTATTGATGGGCTGATGAGTTTACTTACCCATTTGGCTTCAGGATGGGCGATAGTGGTTTTTGTTATTGTATTAGCATCCATAAACACCCGCTTATCGCTTGTAACAGCAATAACAGGTGCATGTAGTGGTTTGTTTGTGCAGGTGCTCAAGCGCTTAGCTTTTGCCGATTATATGCGCCCTGCCTATTATCTTGATTCGATGCCTGGTTTAAATTTGGTTGAGAATATTGAATTGCATCAGTATTTCAGCTTTCCGTCGGGGCATGCTACTACCATTTTTGCTTTGATGTGTTGTGTTTCAATGTTATATGCAAAGTACTGGTTTAAAATACTGTGTGTTTTGTTTGCTGCCTGTATTGCCTATACGCGCATATATTTGTCGATGCACTTCTTCGAAGATGTGATGGCAGGGGCATTGTTAGGCACCGTTACTGCGCTGCTTATAAGCGTTGTGGTTTTTCGTTTTACACCCAATACCTGGGAAACTTCAATTATAAAGCTATGTTCGCGAAAATAAAATTCGACAAGAATGTATTGTTTTTGATGCTGGTTGCGGCGCTGTTTTTTATCCCGTTCAATGGTGGAGTGCATTTGTTCGATTGGGACGAAATCAATTTTGCCGAATCGGCACGCGAAATGATTGTAAGCGGTAATTACCTCGATGTTCAAATCGACTACAAGGTGTTTTGGGAGAAACCACCATTGTTTATATGGATGCAGGTAGTTTCGATGAAACTGTTTGGTGTAAACGAGTTTGCTGCCCGTTTTCCCAATGCAGTATGTGGCATTGTGGTGTTACTGATGCTGTATTTTTCGGGCAGGAGGGTGTACAATCAGCGTTTTGGCTTGATATGGTCGCTTTGCTATGCATGCTCACTGCTTCCTTTTTTCTATTTTAAATCGGGGATTATCGATCCTTGGTTTAATGCTTTTATTTTCCTGAGTTTCTGGTTCCTGTTGCTGTATTCAGGCAAGTTTAAAGCCAATAAACTGCTGCTTATTTTTCTTTCGGCACTTTTTCTCGGGCTCGCAGTGTTAACAAAAGGTCCGGTGGCCATTCTCATAGTATTGCTTAGTTACATGGCCATTTTAGTGGTTCAGAGGGCCAGGGTCTATTTTAAAATTATGCATTTGTTGTTGTTTATTGTGGTTTTTGCAATGGTAGGTGGATTATGGTTTATACTGCAAATGCTGAACGGTAATCTTGATGTAATCCGCGATTTTATCGATTACCAGATACGATTGTTTAGTACCGAGGATGCCGGACATGGTGGTTTTGTGTTATATCACGTAGTTGTGTTGTTTTTTGGTGTCTTTCCGGCTTCTATTTTTGCTCTTCGCGGTTTTTTTCGAAGCTACGACCATCCCGACCCTGTGTTATTTGTGCGACAATGGATGATAGTCTTATTTTTGGTTGTTCTTATTCTCTTCACGATTGTAGAAACCAAAATTCTGCACTATTCCTCGATGTGCTATTTCCCGTTAAGTTTCTTGGCTGCTTTGCAGGTGTATCGTATAACCGGGAAAAAAGATAAGTTGCAAATCTTCGAAAAAATAGTACTTATTTCGATGGGTGTTGTTTACACTGTTGGGTTGGTTGTTTTTTCGCAAATTGAGCGATTGAGAAACTTCATCATCGATAAGAACCTCATAAACGATCAATTTGCCATGGCTAATCTGCAGGCCGATGCCAATTGGCTGGGTTTTGAATGGATTGTTGCGCTATTGTTGCTAGGGGGAATACTGTTTTACGTAATTCGCATAAATAGCGAAAAACGCATTGTTCCTACAATAGCGCTTGCTGCCTCATTAGCCATGTTTCATTTTGGAGCCATGGTTTTGTTTGTGCCCCGGGCTGAAGCCTATACGCAACATGCTGCTATAGCGTTTTTTAAGTCGCTGCCTCAGCACGATTGTTATGTGAAGACTCTGGGATATAAGTCGTATGCCGAGTTGTATTATTTCGAAAAGCCCATGCCATCACACGATAGTGTGAGCAATACAAATTGGTTGTTGTATGGCAATATCGATAAACCTGCCTACTTTATCAGTAAGAATACCAAAAAAGAAGAGATAGTGAATGAATTTCCGTTTCTTCAAATTATTGGCGAGAAAAATGGTTTTGTTTTTTACCTGAGAGAAAATGAATAATATGGGTGGATTCTTGTTTAAAAATCTTGTTTTTGGTCCGGTAAGGTCGCGTCGTTTGGGGCGTTCGCTTGGCTTGAACCTGTTACCGGTAAACGCCAAATGGTGCAATTTTAATTGTATTTATTGTGAATGCGGTCTCACGGCGCGTTACGACAACAGTGATATATTTCCGGCTGCTGCCGATATCGTTAGCGAACTTCAACATGTATTAACACACCAAAGCAACATAGGCGAATGCATCGATGCCATTACTTTTGCAGGAAACGGAGAACCTAGCTTGCATCCCGATTTCCTGTTTATCACCCAAAAAGTGATAGAACTGCGCAACCAACTGGCACCCAAGGCTGTGGTTGCTGTGCTTACAAATGCCACCACTCTCAACAATGCCGATGTAGTGAAGGCTCTTGGCTGTGTCGATAAACCCATATTGAAACTTGATACAGCGATACAGGAAACCTTCGAATTGTTGAACAAGTGCTTCGAGCCTTTACATATACAACAAATCATTAACGATATTGCCGCATTCCCACATAAAAAAATTGTTCAAACCATGTTTGTACGTGGACAGTTTGGGGGCAGAAGTATTGACAATACAACCTCCACAGAGCTTGATGCCTATATCGGGGCACTGAAGTGTATTCAGCCCGACGAAGTAATGATTTATTCTATCGATAGAGAAACACCCGAGCAGGGTTTGCAGAAAATTTCTGTTGATGAACTACAGGCAATTAAAACCAAAATCGAGGCCGGTGGTTTTAGGGTAATGTTAACGCCATGACACCAACCAGGCTACATATTTTGGTTGGTGTTCTCGACTGGGGTTTGGGGCATGCTACCCGTATGGTGCCTGTGATTGATTATTTGTTAACCGAAAATCACTATGTTAGCATTGCAGGTAATGGCCGCTCGTTAACCTATCTGAGGCAATGCTTTCCTCAGTTAGATTACATCGAGATTCCTGCTCCTGTAATCAGATATTCGCATCGAAAACGGCAAATATTGTGTCTGCTCGGGCAAATTCCTCTAATTGCAATAGCTTTTTATAAAAATCACAGGCAAATTGAAAAATATGTAAAACAGCACCGCATCAATCTGGTGATTTCTGACAATCGCCCCGGAGTAAGAAGTAGATCTTGTAGTTCGGTTTATATTACTCACCAGATTCATCCGGGAGCCGGAACCGGAAACCCTTCCTTTTTTTGCCGTCTGGCAAGTGCCGTTCATCGAAACATTATTGTTACATACAATTATTGCTTTGTTCCTGATAACCAAGGAGTAGAAAACTTGTCAGAAAATTTATCGCATAATAAGGTTCCCGACAATGTGCAATATATTGGCTTTTTGAGTGCTCTTGCAAGGCCGGTTCTACATGATGTGAAAATCAGTTCTATACTATTGCTCCTGTCGGGACCGGAGCCGCAACGCAGCATCTTCGAAAAGTTGTTGGTGCATGTTTTTGCATCATATCATGGGCAGGTGATTTTGGTTAGAGGTGCAAATTCAAAAGGCGAAATATTATATCCCGATAATTTTAAAGTTATTGATGTAGCAGGCAGAGCAATGCTAAGCCGGTATATTAGCGAATGCAATGCAATAGTATGTCGAAGTGGGTATTCTACCCTAATGGATTTGGCTGTTATGGGCAGAAAGGCCTTGTTGGTGCCTACTCCAGGGCAACCCGAACAAGAATACTTGGCTCGTGTAATGAAAGAGAAATATCAATTTAGTGTGATACAGCAGTCTGAATTAAACCGCATTGATTTTTCGTGTTTAACAAATTTGCAGGAGTGGAAAATTGAGAGCAGGCACAATTTTAAAAAAGCCTTCGAGGAAGTGTTTTGCAAAATTACTAATACGCAAGGGCTATGAAAGTTTCAGGTTTTAGCTTTATAAGAAATGCCGAAAAATACGATTATCCGGTGGTTGAAGCCATTAGGTCGATTTTGCCAATATGCGATGATGTTGTAGTGGCGGTAGGAAAATCAGAAGATAACACAAGGGATATTATTGCTTCTGTTTGTCCCGAAAAAATTCGCATTGTAGATACGGAATGGGACGACACTCTTAGAGAAGGAGGCAGGGTGCTGGCTGTTGAAACCGATAAGGCATTCAGGTCAATCGGTAGCGATAGCGATTGGTGCTTCTATATTCAAGGCGACGAAGTGGTGCACGAAAAGTATCTGCCGGTGATTCGACAGGCTATGCTGAAATATAAAGACGATGAACGTGTAGATGGATTGTTGTTTCATTATCTTCATTTTTACGGCTCTTACGATTATGTAGGCGAATCGTATCGTTGGTACCGCAACGAAATCAGAGTAATTAAGAATAATAAAAACACGTATTCTTACCGCGATGCTCAGGGCTTCAGAAAAGATAACAACCGGCCACTCAATGTAAAAGCCATCGATGCGTATATTTACCATTACGGCTGGGTAAAAGACCCGCGGGCGATGCAACGTAAGCAGGAAGATTTTAATAAGCTGTGGCATAACGATGATTGGGTCGAAAAAAATGTTGTTAAAGCTGAAACGTTCGATTATTCTCAAATAGATGCCTTATCGCATTTCGAGGGTTCACACCCGCAGGTAATGCAACAACGTATTGCTGCCAAAAACTGGCAGTTCGACTACGATATTTCGTTTAACAAAGTGAGGTGCAAAGACAAGTTTAAACGATTTATCGACAAGCGCCTGCACCTGAAGTTGGGGCAATATACCAACTACAAATTGATTAAATAAAAAAAGGATGGCTAGGCCATCCTTTTTTTCAACATTATAGTAGTGTTTTTATTCTCTAACCAAAGTCTGGGTCTTTAAACCCACTTCCGAAATAGAATTACCATTGCCAAAAACATCGGTAGTAACAATCAGGTCGTTGATGTTTTGATCCATGATGATTTCTTTATTCTTCAGCATTCTTAGGATCCAAATGGTACTCATCTCTCCATTGGCATAGCGTCGGGTGTAAGCTTCACGTTGTGTAAAGGTTACTCCTACAGCTTCATCATCATCCGGGTCAATAGTATATTTGGAAACAATTTTCAGGAATTTTTCTTCCTGTATAACCAAAGCCAAACGCTCTTTATTATTATATTCGTCAATTCCGGCCAAGAAATTCCATGTTCCCGAAAATTCTTTTTTAATAGTTGTTGTAATGGTAGTATCTCTACCCAAATCCTCATCAACTACACGTTCCACAACTTGGTACTCGAAAATGTAATTCATCAGACCGTTGTTGTCGAATTTAATTTTGAAGTTCAGTATCTTGCCTTTTGTTTCTTCCGATTCGTCGCTGCCAAGAATATAAACGGTTTCTTTCCAATTCGTTCCGCTTATTTCTGTAACTGTTCGTATCTGATTTGTTCCTTCACCATAGATGGTTTTTATATCCGATTTAAAGTAATTGATATCCCATACACCGGTTACTCTGGCTTTTCGGGTATGAATCGAAAAGAAAGGATCTTCTTCACCTTTTTTGCAACCATTCAGCATAGGTAGCACTACCACAAACATCAGTAATAACAGACTGGTAAAATTCTTTGATTTCATAGGCATTTTACTTTCGGTATCAATTAAACAAAATTAATCGAATAAATTATATTTACAAAAAAAGCAATTATTTTTAATAATTCATAACAAAATTAAAAAAAATTAACAAAGAAGTGAAAACAATGTTAATAAAAAACTTGTTAACACTCAATCAATCAGCATAAAAAACCTTTATTAACATATTCTATGAACTTTGAATTAACAGCCATTGCCTATCGAAATTTGAGTAATTCTGTGTTAAAACGAAGGCTAATTTATCTAAAAATGCTTCGAAGCACTGCTCTAATCTTCGCAGGAAGCATTTTTTTGAGCTTTTTTCGAAAAATGCGTTTACCAATTTCATGGTTATTTCGTAATACGATATTTGTTCAGTATTGTGGTGGCGAAACTATAGAGCAGTGCATTCATACAGCAAAAGAAATGTCGTTATGGGGTGTTGGTTCCCTGCCCGATTATTCGGTAGAAATGCAAACGAGTAATACTGCATATGCCAATACGCTTCAAGAGGTACTTAAAGCTATTAAATTGTCGTCGCAAAGTGGTATTATACAGTTCTGTGTGTTCAAACCCACTGCACTGGCAAACCTTGATTTAATTACTGAGTTAGATAATGATAATAGAGATTTACAACATTTCGAATTCCGTTTTACACTGATTGTTGAAGCGGCTATAGCTGCTGGTCTTTCGGTATTGGTCGATGCCGAAGATTTTCAATATCAGCATATTGTTGATCGCGTAACCGAAAACATGATGCGAAAATACAACAAGCAGAGAGCGGTAGTATTTAACACGCTGCAAATGTATCTCTCCAACAGGCCGGCATATCTGCAACATCTTATCGAAGATTCGGCGAAGTACGGGTATGTGGCCGGAATTAAATTGGTTCGTGGGGCGTATCTCGAAAAAGAAAGAGCGAGGGCTAAAGCTATGAACTATCCTTCGCCTGTTTTTGGCACAAAAGAAGAAACCGACTCGGCTTTTAACAATGCACTTGAAGTGATTGTGGACAACATCGGCCATCTGGTTTTGTTTGCCGGAACACACAACGAAACAAGTTGCTCACTGTTGGTTGATATTATTGAGAAAAAAGGTTTGGCGAAAAACGATAAAAGAGTTTATTTTGCACAATTATATGGTATGGCCGATCATATTTCGAATTTGTTGGCAAACGATGGATTTAATGTGA
Organism: uncultured Bacteroidales bacterium; assembly: GCA_964511665.1. Lineage (GTDB taxonomy): Bacteria > Bacteroidota > Bacteroidia > Bacteroidales > ML635J-15 > JAGOEF01. The sequence continues at coordinate 47,179 of CAZEHA010000003.1, read as the reverse complement.
TAAAATATATCCCGTACGGTAAGGTAAGTGAGGTTATACCATATATGATGCGCAGGATTGAGGAGAATTCGAGTGTGTCGAAACAATCGAAGCGCGAAATAGAACTGATAAAAATAGAATTGAACCGAAGAAGAGGAGAAAAAAAATATGATAATAAACAATAAAGAAATTTCGACCCGTATTAGGTTGGGGTTTATGATGTTTACGCTGGTATGTCTGGCATTAATCGTTTTTAGTCTGATTTATTCATGGTCGTCGAATCACATGTTCGAAATAGCCATGGCTGTTTTCTTGTTGTTGGCTATGGTGTTCTTCTTTTTGAAAAAGTATTGTTATATATTTTATAATAACGAGGGCAGTAAAATAATTTTGCGCTACATGACATTACAGCCTTTGTCGCACGGAAATTACTCGATAGAGATTGCCAAGAATAATTTTGTTAAATACGAAGTTAAACCGGCAGTTTTTGGATTGCGTCAGCAATTAATATTGTATGTAAGAACTCCTCAGGGTGTCGCACGGTTTAAACCGGTAAGCTTATCATCGCTTACGCAAAAAGAAAAAAACGACCTCATCGAAAGTCTGAACTCAATGCTGTAGTAAATGGCAGGTAATTACGACGAGGTTTTCAAAATAGCCATATCGATGATTGCTGGCATTGGCTGTGTGTCGGCAAAAAAACTGGTTGCTTATACGGGTGGTGTAGAAGCTGTTTTTGCCGAAAAACCTGCGGTTTTGCGAAAAATACCCGGGATTGGCGATTATTTGGCTTCGAAAATCACCAGGAATCGCATGCGCGCAGTTGAATTAGCCGAAGAAGAATTGGAGTATATTGCAAACAACGAAATACAATATATTACTTACTGGGACAGTGATTTCCCGAGCGATTTGATAGAATGCCTCGATGCTCCACTGGTATTGTATTATAAAGGGCAACCGCAGTTTTCGAACCCAAAGAAAATTGCTGTGGTAGGAACGCGCAATTCTACCCGCTGGGGAAAAGAGTTTTGCGACGATTTCATCAGTAAACTTGCCGAAAGGCACCCCGATGCCGTGGTTGTTAGCGGGCTCGCTTTTGGTATTGATGCGGCTGCACATAATGCAGCACTGCGGCACAAGCTGTCAACCTGGGCGGTGGTAGGGCATGGCTTCGAAACCATTTATCCGGCCGAACATGCACAACTTGCCAAGGACATTATTGCATCGGCAGGTGCTGTTATTACTGAATATAACCATAATAGTAAAATAGTTCCAGCTAATTTTGTTGAAAGAAATCGAATTATTGCCGGTTTATCGAAGGCCATCATTATTGCAGAGTCGGGTAGAAAAGGAGGCGCCATGATTACCGCCGATTTCGGAAATCAATATAACCGCGATGTATTTGCTGTTCCCGGAAGAATTGATACAAGGAGAGGCAATGGTTGTAACTTATTGATAAAATCGCACAGGGCAGCTCTTATCGAAAGCATCGACGATTTGGAATATATCACCGGTTGGAAACCTCGATTGCCAAAGGCAGGCCAGGCAAGTTTTGAACTTAGGCCTGAAACGAAACTCTCCGACGACGAAACTGTACTTGTAGAAGTGCTGAAGCAAGACGGATATTCCGACATCGACCAGTTGATGTCGAAAACCGGTTTCCAGACCGGGCGACTGAGTTGTATTTTACTGGAACTTGAATTTAAGGGAGTAGTGAAATCATTGCCGGGTAAAATCTTTGCCCTGCACAAAGCCTGAAAATGATGATATTCGTCATGTACTGTTGTAAAACAGTTTCAAATGTCGCGTAATATTCAGTAAATCAGCGTACTACATTGATATGTTGCTGGCAAATAGGGGAAAGGATTCGGTAGATATATGCGAATTAATTCTTAAACTTGCATACTTATTATAAAATACGTACAATTTCTAAACAAACAAAAGCATGGAAGCAAAAGTAAAATCATTTATGGACAAGGTGAAATCCCAAAATCAGGGAGAACCCGAGTTTATTCAGGCAGTGCAGGAAGTAGCCGAAAAGCTTATTCCCTTTATCGAAGAGCATCCCAAATATCGTGATGCAAAAATCCTCGAAAGATTGGTAGAACCCGAAAGAGTTATCATGTTTCGAGTTCCTTGGTTAGACGACGAAAACGAAGTACAGGTAAACAGAGGATACCGTATCGAGTTCAACAGTGCCATTGGTCCTTACAAAGGTGGTTTGCGTTTTCACCCCAGTGTAAATCTCTCAATTTTGAAATTTTTAGGATTTGAACAAATCTTTAAAAACTCACTTACCACATTGCCCATGGGTGGTGGTAAAGGTGGTTCCGATTTCAACCCAAAAGGTAAATCCGATTTCGAAATCATGAGATTCTGTCAGAGTTTTATGTCGGAATTATTCCGTCATATTGGTCCCGATACCGACGTTCCGGCCGGTGATATAGGTGTAGGTGGTCGCGAAATAGGATATATGTTTGGTCAATACAAACGCTTGCGCAACGAGTTTACCGGAGTTCTTACCGGAAAAGGCGCTACCTGGGGAGGCTCATTGGGTCGTCCGGAAGCTACAGGTTTTGGTAATGTATATTTTGCACAGAATATGCTGCAAACACGTGGTCTTGACTTTAAAAACAAAGTTGTTGCTGTATCCGGTTTTGGAAATGTTTCGTGGGGTGCATGCCAGAAAGTTACCGATCTGGGTGGAAAAGTTGTTACCCTTTCAGGTCCCGATGGATATATCTTCGATCCTGATGGAATCAATTCACAAGAAAAATTCGACTTTATGCTTGAACTCCGCGCATCTAACAACGATATCGTTGCTCCCTATGCCGAACGTTTCCCCAATGCAGTATTTCATCCAGGCAAACGCCCATGGGAACAAAAAGTTGACATTGCATTACCCTGTGCAACACAAAACGAATTGAACCTTGACGATGCCAAAAACCTGATGAAAAACGGATGTATATGTATCTCCGAAGGAGCCAATATGCCTTGTACTCCCGATGCAGTTGAGTATTTCCTCGAATCGAAGGTGCTGTATGCTCCCGGTAAAGCTGCCAATGCTGGTGGCGTTGCTACTTCGGGTCTCGAAATGACTCAAAACTCAATGCGTTTATCGTGGACTTTCGAAAAAGTTGACGAAGAACTGAAACACATCATGAAAAGCATCCACGATACTTGCGTTAAATACGGAAAAGAAAAAGACGGCTTTATCGACTACGTGAAAGGTGCAAACATTGGTGGTTTTGTTAAAATTGCCGATGCCATGCTGGCTCAGGGTGTTGTTTAATAATTGCTTTATTATATACTGTAAAAAGCCTCTTCGGAGGCTTTTTTGTTTTCCCCTGCCAAGCTTTATGGCTTAAAAAAATGAGCAATAAAACTGATTGCAATGTTCTAATTACTACTTTTGCAAATAAATTCAAAAGCATGCTGGTAGACACACATACTCATATTTATTTAAAAGAATTTAACCACGATCGCCATCAGGTTATCGGCAGAGCTGTTGAATCGGGTGTGGGTAAAATGTTTCTGCCCAATATCGATAGTAGCACTTACGATGCAGTGGTTCAATTGTCGAATGCATATCGCAATATTATTTTTCCAATGGCAGGTCTTCACCCTACTTCGGTAAAAGACGATTATCGCAGGCAACTCGACGAGGTGTGTAAGCAATTAGAAACCGGCAGGTTTTCGGCAGTAGGAGAGGTTGGTATCGATTTGTACTGGGATACAACTTATAAGGCTCAGCAGCAGGAAGCATTTGCATTTCAGATTCAACAGGCAATCGATATGAATTTGCCTTTGGTGGTGCATATGCGCAATTCGTTCGATGAGGTTTGGGAAGTGCTCAATCATTTCGCAGGCAATACATTAAGTCTTGTTCTGCATTGTTTCTCGGGTACGGTGCAACAAGCTTTAATGGCCGTTGATAAAGGATATTATTTGGGAATAGGCGGTGTGCTTACCTATAAAAAAAGTCAATTGCGTGAAGTGGTAAAAGCAGTGCCGCTCCACAATTTGCTGTTGGAAACCGATGCGCCTTATTTGGCTCCGGTTCCATACAGGGGAAAGAGAAACGAGCCTGCTTACTTGCATTATATTGCCAAAGAACTGGCAATGCTCAAAGAAACAAGTGTTGAAGAAGTCGAAAGAATCACAACGCATAATGCTTTATTGTTTTTCAAGCAATAAGAATAAAGTATTAGCTTGCAATTACCCCAATGGTGTAAGCTTCTCTGAATAAGATCGAGAAATCAACTATTCAATAAACAGTTTTTTGATAATACTCCCCTGATCGCATATTACTTTAACGAAATATACGCCCGGTGCAACATTCAATGAAATCATTACAACTATGTTGTCGGGAGAATCTGTCAGTAATGATTCGTATATAGTTTTCCCGCCGGCACATATAATACTTATCGATTGGCAACCGGTTAGGTTATTCGATCGAAATATAAATTCGCCGTGGTTTGGGTTGGGATATAAACTATATACCTGCGCAATTGATGTTCCTGAAGAAACCCCTTGGGTTACACTAATTGTAAACATGCAGGTATTCGTGCAATTGCTTGCAGGGTCGGTATAACTATACACTGCATTGTACACACCCGGCTCAAACAAGTTGGGGGCAAGCATGTTGAGTGTTGTTCCCTCTATTTCATACGAGCCACCTTCGGGAAAAGCGCCCGATAATGCAATGGGGTCATCATCCTGCGAAATAACTATGTCTTCGGGGCAGATTAACTCAGGCAGGTCGTACACTGTGAGAATAAAATCACAATCGATGTTATTGTAGGTATATATAACAGTGTGGGATCCAACACCCCAATAACCAGGATCGAAATCTGACAGTATTTCGCCATTTATTGTATAGGCTCCTCCCGGTGGAGTAGCCATTTCGAGTGTGAAAGCAGGCTCGTTTAGGCAAGTGCTGAAATCATCGGGGCACAGTACTTCTGTTTCGGAATATACATAGATGAAAAACAAACAACTTCCGAAGCATCCGGTCGAAGAAATTTCGTAACGATACGTTATTTCATAAGTCCCAATACCATACGACGCAGGATCGAACTCGGTAATCGACATTTCATTATAAAGATATTGTCCTCCGGCAGGCAATGCCCCGTCCAACAAAAAGGCTGAGGCTGATTGGGTAACAAATATGTTTTCGGGGCAGCTCATTTCGGGCAATGGATTTACAGTAACAGTAAAGTTACACGATTGAGAATTCAGTGTGTAGGTAATGATGTGAGTACCCAAACCTGCCGCCGTAGGATTAAAGTAGCCACCTGTAACGCCAGTGCCACTGTAAATACCACCTGTTGGTGTTGCGCCTTGTAGTGCAAATTGTGGCGCATTGGCACATATCGATATATTAGATTGGCACGAAGGAATGATTACGGCCTTTACTCCGTCGGAAGTAACTACAGTACTAAACAATCCGGCACCATTTCGGCTTCTTACACTTATATAATATATGGTTTCTGCCACAAGATTAAGCCCGGTGTGTGTAAAAGAATTAGTCAATCCGTTGCTTGTCCAGTTTACTATTTGTGTTCCTCCCGGTTCGGTACCAATGGCGTAGTAATAATCGGCTACTCCCGAGTGAGGATCATACGAAGTTGCCCAATTGGCCGAGAGTTGGGAGAGGTTTTCGGTGATATCAATATCGGAAGATATACCATCATTTACATTAGCAACTGCTGTGGGCGGAGTCCAGTCTGTTTTTAGCATAATTTGATTGGGTTCCGACAAGTTTTTGGCTGAATCGGAAACCACAGTCGAAATACAGGCTGAATATAATTCGGGCGATGTATTTTGAAAACGAATATCGTCGTTTATTGTTCCAATTTCAATGTTCGCTTCAGGGTAACGGCTGCGGTACACCTTCATGTTCTGAATCGAAAGTTTGGAGTTTCCCGACCTAAACGAAATATAGTTTCCGGTGTTGTAGGGTTCGGGGTCGGTATATTCTCCCACAAGCTGGTTGTTCATATATACATAGGTTTCTCCGGTAACCCTGTCGTACACAATACTTATGCGATACCATTCACCGGCAGACATATCGATGTTATAATATTTTTCAAGAGAAAATACATCATCGGTTACCTTATAGAATTCGAGGTCTTGACTCTGAAGGCGAAACCAAACAAAATATCCGTTTCCACGGTTCGCCATCGAAGGGGCATCGCTAAAAAAGTGAAACCCTGCGCGTTTGTTTGCATTTGAACCTTCTATTTTCATGTCGAATTCATACAGATAACGATTCGAGAGGTCTTGTTGCAAATAGGTGTATATATTGGTGTTACTCAACGATTCGTCGGTTTGGGTGAGGGCGTCGGATAGTATTTCCCAGGTTCCGGTTTGCATAGTCCACTCATTTCCAATCAGGTCGGTAAAATGATTTGTAAGAAAACCCTTGTTTTGGTTTGATGTCCACCTTTCACCATTGTAATCGCTAACCGAATAGAATCGTTTTTCGATTCCGCTAAGGGCGTCTTCATCGGTAAAATTTACCTGAAAATCGTCGGTGTTCCATGTGCTTTCGGTCATAGCAATGGATGTAGGTAAATCCCAATCGACAAAAATATTTTTTGCAATGCTCTCCGACCAATTATTTGCATTATCAATTAATAGGGTTCTAATGCGTCCTGCTTCTTCAATGTGCGAAGGACTTTGATAACGGATGTCGGCTTCAGCATTGCTGGCCGGAACAATCGAAACAGAATTGCTTCTCGACAAATACACTTTAATGTCGTCATACTCTGTTTCGCATCCCCCAGTGCGAAGCGAAATACTGTTTCCGGCAGTAAGTGGCGATGCATCGGTTGCTGTAGCTGCCAGTACATTGTCGATATACAAGCTGATTATTCCGGTATTGGTGTCAAGAATCAATTTAACATCGTACCAGGTATCGGCATTAATGGTAAATGGCTGGGTTATGTACCATGCTCCTGTTGCTGAATAAGAATTGTTCAGGTATTTGTATATCTGAACAGTATTTGCATCTGCCCTAAGATAAATCATATACGAGTCTCCACGACCGCTCCCTGTGGCGTCGCTACAGAAAAAATGCATCCCAGATCTTCGGTTTGAGCCAGTGCCCGAAATTTTCTGCTTCCAGTGATACAAATAAACGTTGCCCGATTGCTGGGTAAAGTTGGCGTATATATTGGTGTTCTCGCTGGTTTGGTCGGCTTGTTTCAAATGAGCTTGGTTAATTGACCATGTTCCCGAAAGGATTGTCCATTCTGAATGAATGGCTTCATCGAAATTGTCGTTAAAAAACCCGTTAGAAGCATTGGCGCGCCATTCGGTTCCATCGTAGTCCATCACCTGATAAAAGCAATGCTTCACACCACTGCCCCCTGCATTATCGGCATCTGAAAAAGCAGCGCGAAACTCAGAGTTATACCATTGTCGGTCGGTTGCGATTTGGGTTGTAGGCGGCTCGGTGTCTGATGGCGTTGAGCAGTCGGTAATAATTTGCTGGGTAATACTCCTGATATTTGGCAGCAAGGCATACAATGTGTTTCCCGGACATGTGGTACCTCCCGGATTTACATCTTTGTGTCCGCATATTCTGGGTAAAGTAATCCATTGTGTTCCGTCCTGATTCAAGATACTGGCCGAAGAAAGCGGGTCGAATTCTTTGTAATCGTACCACCAGGCAAGGAACTCGCAGCATTTCTGAATTTGAGATTCGGTGGGAGCTGTGTTTGCGGCATCGGAATTGCCCAAAAAATTCAGACCAATTGAATACGTATTTGCATATCCGGCATGTGCTGCATGAACATCCTGATTCGGAAGGTTCGGATTGTGACGCCCCTGAAAGAAATTACCGTATTTGTCGAATAAATAGTTGTAGCCAATATCCGACCAGCCATTGGTGTTCACATGGTAGTTCCAGTAGCTTCTCACCACCGCGTAGCCATCGGTATAGGAATCGGGGCTGGCACCATGATGAACCACAGTATGTGTAGGTGTGCGATAGGTGACCGTATATGTGGGATTATGACAGGCGTCGTATGACCCACACCATTCGGAACGCGGAATAATGGCCGGAAATTCTGGACATGATTTTGCTCCCGATTCTAGAAATTGATTTGCCGCATCAATTCTGATAGAGCTACTGATATCCTGCAACACAAGTTGCATTTCGGTGAATATTTCTCCATCGGGAGCGTGTACATAAAACTCAAGTGAATCGTGCAGCCACTCATCAATACCAAAAAACAAATCGGTAAAATATGCGCCCGTAGCAGTCTGTCCCGGTTTTGTATATCCGTCGTCGGTTTTCCATTGCGACCATCCTGAACCCGGTTTGTGTACTTTGTATACCACCGTAAACGAGTGTGCCTCATGAATAGTACTGCTTGCCTGCCAGCCAATCGAAAAAGAAGTAAATGGAATGGCTGTTTTTAGTTTGTAACCGTATCCACCCTCCGAATTTATTATCATTGGGTCGTCGATTCTTATTCTGATTAACGATGTTTCGTTTTGGTAGTGTTCGGTAATTCTTGTGTAGGTGGTTTGGCCGATACCTGCTTTCAGCACACAAGCCATACACAGTAATGCAATAAGCTTTTTCATTATTCTTGTGTTTTCAAGTTGCAAGTTACTGATTTATTTTTTGAAAATAAATATACAACACGAATTTTTAAGTGCAAATAAGATGATAGAAATGCTGCCTGTGCAAACAATAGTTTTAAGCTAGGTATAATTTTTTTTGATTACTTGCGTTTTACAGCAAATATTCTTTTGTAATAATTTTGTTGTCAAACTAAAATTTTATTACTTTGCGTGGCATTTTACGAGAGTGCAGGGAGAGATGGCCGAGTGGTCGAAGGCGCACGCCTGGAAAGTGTGTATCCGCCAAAAGTGGATCGTGGGTTCGAATCCCACTCTCTCCGCGCCCGAAGTGATGCATAATAGTATTAATTAAAATAGAGATAGTTAAATTTAATTTAAAAGTAAAATGAAAAAAATCTTTGCATTAGTTTTTGTGTTAGGGATGCTGATGATGTCAGCTACATCATTTGTGATGGCTCAAGACAATGATGAAACCCAGTCGGAAACCACCGAACAGGTTACCGAAACAACTCCAGTTGATGAACCGGCTGCTGAAGAAGCTGCGGCTCCCGAAACGCCAATGCATCAGCAAATCAAAATTAAGTTTATCGAAGGGGGTCCCATGTTCATGGGCTTTGTACTCGTTGCTTTGATTCTTGGTCTTGCAATTGCATTCGAAAGAATTATTTATCTGAATCTGGCATCTGCCAATACCAAAAAATTACTTCAAAAAGTTGAAGAAGCTCTTAACGAGGGTGGCGTTGAGGCAGCAAAAGAGGTGTGCCGCAACACCCGTGGTCCCGTGGCCAGCATTTTCTATCAGGGGCTCGATCGTTACGATTCAGGTCTCGAAGTAGTTGAGAAATCAGTGATTTCGTATGGAAGCGTTCAGATGGGGCTTCTCGAAAAAGGACTTACCTGGATTGCATTGTTCATTGCTTTGGCTCCTATGTTAGGGTTTATGGGAACAGTACTTGGTATGATTTCCGCTTTCGATGCTATCGAAGCAGCAGGTGATATCAATCCTTCGTTGGTGGCCGGTGGTATTAAGGTTGCCCTTATCACTACCGTTACCGGTCTTCTTGTTGCCATGGTATTGCAGATTTTCTACAACTACATCGTTTCGAAAATCGATAATCTGGTAAACAACATGGAAGATGCTTCCATTTCACTGATTGATATTTTGGTTGAATACAACAATAAAAAGGCCTAATCATGTTAAAGAAATTAATGAATCTTGAATTCGCAGTAAAAATACTCGGATTCATAGTTCTGGGGATTAGCGCGCTGTTGGCGTTGCTATTCTTCCTGAAAGACGCCCCCGGCCTCGAAGCCGAATTATCTAAAATAAGCAGCCTTTCTTCTACCGAAAAGCAAACTGCCGTGGCCGGTATTGCCGGAAATTGGTCAGCTACTCTTTTCAATTTTTCGTTGGTACTGTTTATTGCCAGTGTTGCACTTATACTTGTCTTTTCGCTGGTTAAGTTTGTTTATACACTGATATCACAACCCAAAAATGCACTGAAAAGCATCATCGCAATTGTAGGAATGCTCGCAATTGTCGTAATTGCATTTATGCTGGCTTCCGATACCATTCCCGTGTTTATTGGGTCCGATAAAATTGAGATGACTCCGCGTATGGTAAAATGGGTTGATACAGGATTGTTCACTACCTATATAATCTTTGGATTGGCTATTGTGATGACTCTGTATTCGGAGATATCAAAAATCTGGAGATAGCAGGTAAGTTAATGTATTTTTAAAAATTGTAATTATGGCAAGAAGAAAAACACCCGAAATAAATGGAGGTTCGCTAGCCGATATCGCGTTCCTGCTTCTTATTTTCTTCCTTGTAACCACTACCATGGATGTTGACACCGGTATTGCCCGTAAACTTCCACCCATGCCCGAAACTCAAGAACAAAAGAAAGACCTCGATATTAAGAAACGTAATGTATGCATTGTGTTAATTAACTCACAGGATAAACTCTTGTTCAGAAACAGGCACATGAAAGTGGAAGATTTACGTGAAGCTGCTAAAGAATTTATTAAAAATGAATTCGATGCTGATGACCTTCCCGAAAAGGAACCGAAATTTATCAAAGAATTAGGCAAAGAAGTCATGGTCCCCAAAGGAGTGATTTCATTGCAGAACGACCGTAGTACATCCTATGGCGTGTATATTTTAGTTCAAAACGAATTGGTAGCTGCCTACAATGAGGTGAGAGACGAAGCAGCCATGAAATATTTTGGCAAACGCAAATTCGACGATCTTACCGAATATGAGCAAGAAGGAATCAAGGCATTGTATCCACAACGCATTTCGGAAGCAGAACCCAAAAACATAGGAGGAAACTAACATGGGTAAATTTAATCAAGGAAAGAAAAAAGAATCTCCGGCTATTAATACCGCATCTTTGCCCGATATTGTTTTCATGTTGCTGTTCTTCTTTATGGTGGCAACCGTAATGCGAGAAGTGGAGCTTAAAGTTGATGTAAGCGCCAAAGATCTTCCCGAAGCAACTGAAATCAAGAAACTCGAGAAAAAATCGCTGGTTAGCTATATTTACGTGGGTAAACCGCGAAAACAATTCCAGGGAATGTATGGAACCGAGCCGAGGATTCAGTTGAACTCAGCGTTTGCAACAGTAAACGATATTCGTGAATATATTGTTGCCGAACGTGAAAAACGCAACGAAGCCGAAATTCCCTACATGACCACATCGCTTAAAGTGCACAAAGATACCAAAATGGGTATTGTTACCGATATTAAGCAGGAACTGCGTAAGGCTAGTGCGCTAAAGATTAACTATTCATCTCGAAAATTGCAATAAGCAACAAAAATTTTCTATAAGAAGAGACAGCAACTTTAGCTGTCTCTTTTTTTTGTAAATTTGCCACTGTAGCAAACCTTTTATAGTTGCTTGCGTCTTGATACAGAAATATGTTGTAATCTCTTTCATTATGATTAATAAACTTCTGATACTTCTTTTTCTTGGCACCATGTTTTGGTTGGGACCAGGCAATGCTTTTTCTCAATCATATCTCATCAGTCAAGGCGGCACGGTTAATACTTGCTCAGGAACGTTTTACGATTCAGGTGGAGCAAGCGGAAACTATAATAATAGCGAAAACTATACTTTTACAATTTGTAGTAATTTACCAGGTGCCACGGTTGTTGTTACGTTCACATCATTTAGCCTTGAGTCGAATTTCGATTATTTAACCATTTATAATGGCCCTAATACGTCAAGCCCTGCTTTAATTACGAATGCATCAGGTACCAGCCTGAATGGTCAGTCGTTTGAATCGGTGGGAGGAACATGTCTTACTTTTCGCTTTACTTCCGATGGCTCGGTAACCTATGCCGGCTGGGCGGCAACTATTTCGTGCGGGTTCTCTTGTCAGCCATTTACGGTTGAAATTACAGGAACCAATCCTCCCATTTCGCCACCTGCCGATTCCTTATGGATTGGAATATGTCAAGGCGAATCAATCACTTTTACGGCAACCGGTAACTTCCCTAATTCGGGGCAGAATTACAATCAGACCAATGCAAATACTCAATTTATGTGGACAGTAACATCTGCATCGGGTTCTGAGCAATTCTCGGGGCTTGGAATGACAAGTTTTACGCATACCTTTAACCAAGGAGGTGGCTATTTCATTAATCTATTGGCTCAGGATGCCAATAGTTGTACAGCCTCTATACTTCATCAATACAGGGTTCGGGTTTCTTTAACTCCTAACTTTGTTGGTGTGGGGAGCGATGTCAATATTGTTTGCCCCTACGAAACCGTGAATTTATCAGGTGCCGTTACCAGCAATTCATGGGTAATGCCTATTACCAGCCCTCAGGTGGGGCCCTGGTGCGTTACCGACGATCAGGGCGTGCAACAGCAATTTTGTTGGACGGTAAATGCGTATCAGCCCGGGCAGGTTATTGCAAGTGCTTCCGATGTGCAGGTGTGCTTAAGCATGGAGCATTCTTTTTTGGGTGATATCGAAATGTATATACGCTGCCCGAATGGAACTATGGTTTTGTTGCACGAGTTCCTGGGTGTTGGTGCCGCCGGCGGTTGCGGGGGTACCGACTTGGGTGTGCCCATAAGTGCAACCAATTGCAATCCGGGAACCTGTTGGGATTATTGTTTTACGTCGTCGGCAAGCCAAACATGGCAACAAATATGTGGAGGTGTTTCGGCAATACCGGCAGGTAATTATCTTCCCGCTCAATCGTTCAATAACCTTGTCGGTTGCCCGATAAATGGCGAGTGGTGTGTTGTTGTTATCGACGATTGGGGTATCGACGATGGCACACTTTGTAATGTCGATTTGCAATTCAACACAGCTATCCCATCAAATTCTTGGACAATTTCTCACACTTACGACCCAAACGATTTGGTATGGACAGGTAACGGAGTTGCTCCAAATAGTGGAGGTACGGCTGTGGCAAACCCAACCACACCGGGTAATCAGATATATACTTTTACAGCTACCGACGATTTTGGGTGCAGTTATACCTCTACAGTGAATGTTACCGTGCGACCTTTCAACGATCCGCTTTGTTGTGTGATGCCTGATCCTAATGCCGGTGCTGATGAATTGGTTTGTACCGATACCTATACTTTTAATCCGAGCTACACCGATGGCAATACATTCAATTGGGAGCAGGTGAGCGGACCCGGTACAGCAGTGTGGGCAAATCAAACATCTCCCAATGCTACTGTAAGCGTGTCGCAATATGGTGTATATGTTTTTCGATTTACCGAGCAAAACCTGTCGCCTGCCTGTGCTGTGAGCGACGACATTCAGATAGCCTTCTGGCCTGTGCCGCAATCGAGCTTTGCTGCAAGTCCGGTGGCCTGTGCCGGCGATATTTCGATAATTACTTATACAGGAAATGCTTCGGCCGCGGCTTCGTATACCTGGGATTTTGCAGGAGGTAATATTGTTCAGGGTTCGGGTCAGGGTCCATATCATATTATTTGGGACAATCCCGGTAACCATGCTATCAGCCTTCAGGTAACAGAGCACACCTGCGCATCAGGAGTTACCGAACTCAGCCTCTATTCCCCACCGGTTCTCGATGCAAATCCAACGATTACCGACGATCCGTGTTACCAGTCGTGCAATGGATCCGCAACACTGAACGTGCTGGGTGGAACTCCCCCATACAACTACAGTTGGGCTTCATCTACAAACTATCTGCCAAACCTATGTGCTGCCGACTACGTAGTAACAGTTACCGACGTTAACAATTGTGAATCGGTAGTGAATTTTACTATATCTAGCCCAACCGAGTTGGTTAAACTCGACACGGCATATTCAAATATTTCATGTTATCAGGCAAACGATGGAGTAATGAGTATTACAGTAGATGGTGGTGTACCTCCCTATAATTATGTTTGGAGCGATTTTGGACCTAATACCCATACACGAACCGGAATGCCTGCAGGCAACTATGCTGTCACCGTTTTCGATGCGCATGGCTGTACAGTGTTCGAAATGTTTCAGCTTAGCCAACCTGCCGAATTGCAGGTGGTATTGTCAACCGATATGTCGATATGTGAAGGCCAAACCGTGAATGTGAATGCTCAGGCAATGGGTGGCACATTACCCTACAGATATTACTGGGATACCGGAAACGGATTTGCATTAGGCCCCCCCACATTAACAGTAACACCTCTCGAAACAACTGTTTATTCGGTATATGTTGTTGATGAACACGATTGTGTGAGCCCTACAAGAGGTATGACAATCACCGTAAGTCCATTGTTGCAAATTGTTGATATCGACCTTACCCATAATCGTTGCTATCACTCCTGCGACGGACGTGCCGAATTGAACGTGGTTGGAGGAATACCTCCACTCAGCTACAGCTGGAGTTCACCACTTCACATACTCAATAATCTTTGTGCCGGTATTTATACCATAACAGTTACCGACCAAATCGGTTGTTTTGCACATAGTTATTTTGTGATTACCGAGCCCGATACGCTTAATTATTCAATGCAGACACAAGATGCCAATTGTTTTGGCGGAAACGATGGAACAGCCACAGTTCAGGTTACTGGTGGTACGATGCCATATAATTACTTATGGCCCAATAATGCAACATCTCAAACAATTAATAGTCAGGCTGGTAATTATGTGATGACGGTAACCGATGCCCACAATTGCCGTATCGAAGCGCATTATTCCATTGGGCAACCTAATGAACTGGTTATCCAACCTGTTGCAAATCCATATATATGTATCGGACAAACTGCTACTGTAGCAGCTCAGGCTGCAGGAGGAACCCCGTATTACAACTTCAGTTGGCAGGGCGACGATGGTTCTTCTTTTAGCACCCATTTATTTCATGTGAGTCCCGAAACCACAACCCAATATACCGTAAGTGTTACCGATGCCAATGGATGTACTGCAACTCCGGCTACTGTTAGCGTAATTGTGCACCCACCCATCCAGATAAGCTCGGTTACAACAAGTACCGATACGGTTTGTCAGGGAGAACGTGCAGTTATTTATGTTGATGTAATCGGAGGAAATGGTGGCCCTTATGAGATGACTCTGAATAATACTGCTCTGGTGGGTTCTCCATTTACAGTAAATCCCACATTTACCCAAACCTTTTACATTTCGGCAACCGATATGTGCGGCAGTCCTCCCGACATCGATTCCATTACAATTACGGTAATCCCTTTCCCCGAGAACCAGTTCTCTGTAAGCATGAATCAGGCATGTGCTCCCGCATTTATTCAATTCAACGAAACAGCATCAAACGACGGGGATACGTATTTTTGGGATTTTGGCGATGACGATTTTGCCCAGATTCGAAATCCTATGCATGTATATATCTACCCGGGCATATATAGTGTAACACTTACGGTAACAAATCCATTTGGTTGCTCTACCACCCGTAGTCATTCGAATATGATTACCGTTCATCCTAAACCTACATCCAGTTTCTATCTGGAGCCCGAAATCGCAACCATGCTCGAAGCAGAAATCTCGTTTACCAACTTGTCGCAGAATGCAATGCAATACTACTGGTATTTTGGCGATGGCGATAGTTCATTGTTTGTTCACCCCAGGCATCAGTATCGCAGTCCCGGAGAATTTGAGGTATTACTGGTTGCTGTATCCGATCATCAGTGTAAGGACACTACAAAACGAACCGTGTATATCGAAAATGTGCTTAGCTTCTACGCCCCCGAAACTTTTACTCCCAATGGCGATGGGGTGAACGATTGTTTCAGGGTGTGTGGCCAGGGTATCGACCCGCATCATTTCACCCTGAGTGTATACGACCGCTGGGGTAATCAGGTGTATCATACCAATACCTTTAACACAGAAACCGGATGCCATTCCTGTAGCAACGGTTCATGGGATGGTACCCGTGGCGACAGAATGTCGGGCGACAAAACTTTACCCATCGGGCTGTATACATGGTATTGTGAATTTAAAGATGTGAGCAACATAACACACAAAAAGTCGGGGGTGGTGCGATTGATACGGTAATTTTTGCTGTATGATTTCTCTCTTGCATTGCAAAATTTCCATTTCAGTTTCGATGTATTCAAAGTATTAAATGTTTTCATGACTCGTGTAATATGCACGTAACTAACTTGTTAGCTTTGCGTTGTTGCGGTTTTTTGTTTGAAATAAATGATTTTGTAGTTGAATAAAAAAAAATTAAATTTACAAAATTGGTTTTTTCTGATAAGAGCAAACCTTTTTAACTTATTGTCGTCTTTGAAATAAAAACTATTATTATGAAATATCTGTTTATCATTTTTGTCAGCTTATTTTCGATGCATTTGTATTCGCAACAAACAGGAGAAGTAAGTCCCGACCCACGGCTCTTTGCCCGTTACCAAACCGAATACATTCAAAGTCTGTTGCAGTCGGATGCAAACATTGTTGCATTTATGAACTATGAACTCGACTTTGGGTATGCCATAACTGATGTGGGAGTAGAGAAGGCATCAACGCTTCCCCCTTTATATTTTCTGAATACAACCGATAAAACTCAGGGTATTGCAGTAGCCGAAATCGACGAAATGAATGTAAATATTATGTTGTACGATTTCGAGCGAAAATATGACATGTCGGTTGCATATCGCATTGGAAACACAGGAAAGGTGATATCTTTTACCTCATTAAAGCAATTAAACAAAGAATTTAATCAGGAATAACATGATACGATTAAAACTATGGTTTGTTACCGCAATTTTGTTGGGATGGGTTAGTTTGCTTAATGCACAAACCTATAACATGGCAAATGGTACGGTAAATACTTGTTCAGGGACATTTTACGATTCAGGCGGAGCCAGTGGAACCTATGGGAGCAATGCAAATCTTACTTTCACAATTTGCAGCAGCTTACCGGGTGCCTCGGTAATGGTAAGCTTTACTTCCTTCGACTTGGAGTCGGGTTACGATTACCTGAGTATATATAATGGTCCCACTACCGGTAGTCCTGCATTAGTTGTTAATGCCTCCGGAAGCTCACTTAACGGACAAACTTTCGAATCGGTTGGTGGAACCTGTCTTACTTTTCGGTTTACTTCCGATGGTTCTGTACAGTATGCAGGTTGGGCTGCAACCATATCGTGCGGATTCCCATGTCAGGATTTTACGGTTGAAATAACCGGAACTACGCCTGCTATTTCAGCTCCTGCTGATTCTTTATGGATTGACCTTTGTCAGGGGCAAACAGTTACTTTTAATGCAACCGGAAATTTTCCCAACTCAGGGGTTAACTATACTCAAACAAATGCCAATACCAATTTTGTCTGGTTGGTCACTTCAGGTAATTCTACCGATGAGTATGCCGGCTTGGGTATGACTAGTTTTACGCATAGTTTTAACGAAGGAGGTGGTTACTTTATAAATCTTATTGCTTACGATGCCAATAATTGTAATCAGGCTATTGTTCAGCAATACCGGGTGAGGGTTTCGCTTACTCCCAATTTTGTTAATGTTGGCAGCGATGTGAGTATTGTCTGTCCATACGAAACAGTAAACCTAACAGGCACCGTTACGGCAAATACCTGGACAATGCCTGTTACCGAAACACAGCTAGTTCAGGAATGTTTTTACGATAATTACGAAGGCACAGTGTGTTTCACCGTGAATGCATTTCAACCGGGGCAGATTATTACTTCGATGTACGACCTCGAGTCGGTGTGTTTCAACATGGAACATTCATTTATTGGCGACTTCTATATGTATATACGATGCCCTAATGGCCAGGAAGCTATGCTTCATGAATATTATAATTGCAATGGAGCCTATTTTGGTGTGCCCGATCAGGCTGATAACTGCAACCCGGGAACAGGTTGGACCTATTGCTGGTCGATGAGTGCTACACAGGCTGTAACAGCTATTTGCTCCTCAGGTTCATCGGTGCCGGCCGGAACTTATTTGCCGTTGGGTACTTTTGCCGATTTGGTAGGTTGCCCAATCAATGGTGAATGGTGTGTTCGGTTTTTCGATAACTGGGGTGCTGACGATGGAACCATTTTTTATGTTGATTTGAATTTCAACAGTTCAATTATCCCTACCGATTTATGGTCGATGACTACAAGTTACGATGTTAGTACCACTTCAACTGATTTAGTATGGACCGGAAATGGTGTGGCTGCTAACACAGGAGGTGTTGCTGTGGCTAACCCAACTACTCCCGGAAATCAGGGATATGTTTTCACGGTAACCGATAATTTCGGATGCAGTTACGACACCACCATCTATGTTACCGTTCGTCAATTCGACGACCCGTCATGCTGCGATTTTCCCTTTCCCAATGCCGGTACCGACAATGAGGTATGTGCCAATACATACACTTTCAATGGAACTATCACGCAAGGCAACACTTGTAACTGGACAATGGTAGATGGCCCGGGAACAGCCACCTGGACAAATCAAACATCGGCCAATGCAACCGTTACCGTAAGTGCTTATGGAACGTATATATTCCAGTTATACGAACAAAATTTGGCTCCGTCATGCTCTTCAACCGATCAAATTACAATAGTATTTAACGAAAATCCAACTTCAACTTTTACGTTATCACCCATCGATTGCTTTGGTGGTAATACTACGGTAACATACACAGGCAATGGGGGCACAACCGCAAACTTTTCATGGAATTTTGGAGGTGGAACTGTATTGAGTGGAAGTGGAGCAGGACCATATCTGGTAACCTGGTCGAATGCAGGGTCACAACAAGTGAGTTTACAGGTAGAACAGTCTGGCTGTTCGTCGAACACAACCACACAAAATGTTATTATGCCTGCTTTGTTAACACATACACTTACCACTCACAACGACCCATGCTTTCAAAGTTGTCAGGGAAGTGCATCAATTCTGGCTCAGGGTGGCACAGCCCCTTATACCTACTCCTGGGCTTCGGGTAATACTCAATTACCCAATTTGTGTGCAGGAAGTTATGCCATTACAGTAACCGATCAAAATGGGTGTACAACCGGTCAGAACTTCGCTATCACAGAACCCTTACAACTACTGGTAACCAATGCTGTTTCTACCCACCTAAGTTGTTATAACGCAAACGATGGAACTATATCTGTTACAGCTGTTGGTGGAACCGGTGAGTTGATGTTTATTTGGAACGATATCGGAGTGAGTGATCCTGTGCGGGTTGGACTTGCTGCAGGAACCTATATTGTTACCGTAGTTGACGAAAATCAATGTCAGGTTGTTGAATTTTTTCAACTTACTCAACCCGAAGAACTCATAGTTACTGTTTCGAACGATATTGCCATTTGCGAGTGGCAAACAGCACCCATTATGGCACAGCACATGGGTGGAACAGGACCATATGTCTATTGGTGGGATAGTGGCGATGGTTACGAAGTAGGCCCTGCCGATA
Source organism: uncultured Bacteroidales bacterium (assembly GCA_964511665.1). Lineage (GTDB taxonomy): Bacteria > Bacteroidota > Bacteroidia > Bacteroidales > ML635J-15 > JAGOEF01. The sequence continues at coordinate 27,723 of CAZEHA010000003.1, read as the reverse complement.
TTACTCCTGTACCTCATGTTACTACTACCTATAGCGTTTATGTTGCCGATGCTAATGGTTGTCAGAGCAATGTTGAGTCGGTTTTGGTTACAGTGAGCCCCGAGCTTATTATCGACTCGGTAATTATTACGAACAATCGTTGTTATCAATCGTGCGACGGTCAAGCTGAACTTGTCATACATGGTGGTATTCCTCCGTTGCAATATAGTTGGGGTAGTACCAACCATATTTATCCCGGTCTATGCGCCGGTATCTACAATGTTACTGTAGAAGACCAAATTGGTTGTTCCACTAATGCAGTTTATACCATTACTCAGCCCGACGAAATCACTTATACAGTACATACCGAGCAGGCTTCTTGTTATGGTTACGACGATGGCAAAGCTACCATTTATGTAATGGGAGGGGTAACACCCTACACCTATTTGTGGCCAAATGGCGATGATGACATGACAATGAATAATGTTGCAGGAGTATATACTGTAACAGTTATCGACGATCACCTGTGTAGAATTGAAGTTCCGGTAACCATTACACAGCCCGATCGGATTATTCTGGTTGCATCAACTGGCAGGCAAATTTGCATCGGGCAAGAGGCAGTGCTTGCAGCTCAAGTATTGGGAGGAGTGCCTTATTACAGTTTTTCGTGGGAAGGTAGCGATGGAAGCACATATCCCACAGCCAGCATAACGGTAAGTCCCGAGGTTTCTACCGATTATCGGGTTACCGTAACCGACTCGAGAGGTTGTATGGGCAACGTAGGCCTTGTTCGCGTTGATGTATATCCTCCGCTTTTAATTACCGATATAGTTACCAGTTACGATACAGTGTGTAGGGGCGAACCCGCTATTATCGAAGTAGATGCACTGGGTGGCAACGGCGGCCCATATATGCTTATGCTACAGGATGGTAGTGTAGTGCCCTCTCCATTCACCGTGTATCCACAAGAAACCATGTGGTATTACGTTAGCTTGATGGATCCCTGTGGGTCGCCAACAGTTATGGACAGTATTAAGATCAACGTTCATCCCGAACCGCCAAATTTGTTTGTAGCCGACAAGGTTCATGGATGTCCTGGTGTAGCTATCAACTTTACTGAGTTAAGTGACGATTTTGGTCAGGGATACTTATGGGATTTTGGCGATAATGGTTATGCTATCGAGAAAAACCCAACACATTTTTACACCGAACCCGGTTTGTATTCGGTTAGCCTAACCACACGTTCTGAGTTTGGATGTACTTTTACACGTACTATTCCCCACATGATTACCATACACGAAAACCCGCTGGCTTCGTTTGTCGCCGAACCCGATAATGTTTCGGTACTCGATGGAGATGTTTTCCTCAACAACCAATCGGTACTGGCCGATAATGTATTCTGGTTTTTTGGCGATGGCGATTCATCGTTGGTTTATAGCCCCTGGCATCGTTACAACCAGATAGGTGTGTTCGAAGTGATGCTGGTTGTTGAAACCGAGCATGGCTGTGCCGACACAACTTACCGAAATATTTCTGTTACAGGAGAGTTTACCTTCTATGCTCCAACCATGTTCACTCCCAATGGTGATGGCAAAAACGATTGTTTCAGGGTGTGTGGTAACGGTATCGACAAAAACAATTTCTATATGAATGTTTACGATCGCTGGGGCAACAAAGTATTCGAAACAGAAACCTTTAAGCCCGATGTGCCGTGTAAATCGTGCACCACAGGAGCTTGGGACGGAACAAATAGGGGTGATGTGAACCTCGACGACGAAATTATGCCTAATGGTGTATATACCTGGTATTGCGAATTCAGAGATTGGAACGGAACCATACACCAGCGAACGGGAAGCGTTCATCTGGTACGATAAAACAAAAAAGCCGCAACAGCGGCTTTTTTGTTGATTATTCTAAACCTAGGCGTCTAAAACAACTCTCTGATTTCTTTCTTAATTGCATCGATAGCTGTTTGATTAGGGGCCTTGCTCATTTCGATAAGTTTATCGAAAAGCGATTTGCTCAACAGCATTGCATTTTCAGAAGGATCAATTTCGGAAGCACAAGTGTTCACGAGTTTTACGATGTTTTCTTTGGCATTTTTAATGATTTCCCATGTCTCTGCATTCATATATACTTGTTGCGAAAGATTATGCTCGAATTCGGTGCGGATGTTTTGCAACATTTCGCGATGCAGTTCGCCCACAGTCATGTGTGGTTGTTGGATGCGCATTACCAAATGATTGGGTCCTATACGTTCGAGAAACAGAATAATCCTTTCGTAAGCCTGCAGCCGAATGGGCGTAATCATTTTTTGATTGCGTAGTGAGATTTCTAACTTCCGTATTTCGGCATCCTTTTTATACATCTGTTTCAGAACCAGATATGCGGTAATAAGAACCAGCAACGCAGGAATGGTAATTTTTGCAATTTCGCCAATCATAATATCAGTTTTTATTTATGCTTTACAATATTAGTTAATTCTAAAATAAGTCCGTAATTTCGGCAAAGTAAATCAATTATTATGGAAAAAGCATCCGACAGACTGAATAAACTTGCCGTTTCGGCTACCCTGGCAATGACAAATAAAAGCCGCGAGTTGAAAGAGCAAGGTATCGACGTGATTAACCTGAGTATCGGGGAACCCGATTTCGACACGCCCGAGTATATAAAAGAAGCTGCCAAAAAGGCAATCGACGAGAATTATACCCATTATCCGCCTGTTCCGGGTTACACCGAATTGCGCAAAGCGATTGTTAACAAATTCAAACGCGAGAATAATCTCGATTTTACCGTTGACCAGATAGTGGTCTCAACCGGTGCCAAGCACTCTATTATCAATGTATTTTTAAGTGTTCTCAATCCGGGCGACGAGGTTATTGTGCCGGCTCCATATTGGGTAAGTTATGTTGATATGGTGAAACTTGCCGATGGAACCGTGGTTGAAATACCCTGCGGTATTGATCAGGACTTTAAAATGACACCCGCTCAGTTGAAAGCTGCCTTAACCGACAAAACCAGGGCAATAATTTTTAGTTCCCCGTCGAACCCTACAGGCAGCTTATATACACAAAATGAGCTGAAAGCTTTTGCCGATATTTTACAGGACTATCCGCGTGTTATTGTTATTTCCGACGAAATATACGAGCATATCAATTACGTCGGTCAACACCAGAGCATTGCGCAATTCGAAAATATACGCGATAGGGTAGTGGTGGTTAATGGTGTGTCGAAGGGATATGCAATGACAGGATGGCGCATTGGTTTTATTGGTGCGCCTTTATGGATTGCCAAAGCGTGTATTAAGCTGCAGGGGCAGTTTACATCGGGTACATGCAGCATAGCGCAGAAAGCCGCCGAAGCTGCTCTAAATGCCGGTAACGATGCATGCAAGGCAATGACAGCTATTTTTAATAAACGTCGCGATTTGGTATTGCAACAAATGAGCGATTTTCCGGGTCTGAAAATGAATACACCGCAGGGTGCTTTCTATGTTTTTCCGGATGTGAGTTATTTCTTTGGCAAATCAGATGGCGAATGCACCATAAACAGCTCCGACGATTTGGCCTTATATCTGCTCAACAAAGCACACGTTGCTACCGTTGCCGGCGATGCATTTGGTGCTCCCGAATGCCTCAGGTTGTCGTATGCTATTTCGGAAGAAGAAATGAGCAGAGCGATTGAACGGATTCGTAAAGCACTGGCAGTGCTAAAGTAATTTATTCGTAAATATATGAATTTGTAAGGCTTGAGGTATTCCCCAAACGGTCGCTGATGCTTACAACAATTGTGTGGTTTCTACCTTGTGGCATGTTCTCATCGAAACGATAACACAATGTATTGGTTTTTGCATCGTATTCACCCAGTACCCAAGTGCCGTCGATAAATATGTTGTAGGAACTAATTCCACTGAGATTATCGGTAATGCTATAACAAATCTCCTTATGGCGACTCAGATTTGCCCCTTCGATGGCGATTTTGGGTTTTATTACAGGAGCAATGGTGTCAACACTCAGGCTAAAGGTTCCGAAACTATTGCTGCTCGAAGAAAAGAACTCTCCTTGTTTTGTTACCGATAAAGCTTGCACATTTTTTCCGCGTACACGCAACATCACTAATTTGCTATGGTACTTTGCCGGAATATCGGCACCAAAAATGAAAACCTCAATGTTATTTTTCAATGCAATGCTTTCATCACCTACTTTGTACCTATTACTCATGTCACGGCCTGATATAGTCGTAATGGTTATTTCTTTTTGCGAAAAAAGGGCATCGTGAGCCATTTCAACCCGACAACTTCCCAATACCAATATATTTTTTGTTACTGCAACCGATAAATCTTTTTCATCTACAAAATCATTACCCTTCAAGTTGAACTCGAGTTGAGAAACATTCCCATTAAAGTCGGTTAATACAATCTGAATCTTATATTCTTTCAGTGCTTGCAAGCTAATGATGCCATTGTTTGTAAGATTAGAATAATAATTCAGATCGTTGCCTGGTTCTACCCAACAGCGTTGCACATCGCGTTTTTTCTCTACTAGGTAGGCATAGTCGAAATGGCTGTTTTTACGACTTTGCATGCTAAAGTCAACCTTGTCGATGCGGCTGTGGTAATACACAGTGTCGTTCACCAACATCTTTACTTCTTGCACCCCAAATTTGTTCGGGGTATTGTTCATGCGGTCGACATATTCAATGCCAAAGGCAATATCTCCGCATGCATTAATCTGCTTTGCCGGCAACCAATATTTGCCATTGCTGCCTTGTGGTTTTATTTCGACAGTTTTTTTTGAATTATTAATTGATGCATTTGCCGACAGAGGATACACTATCAGGCACAATATTTCGGGAGGCAGATTGTCGGTAATTTTATATGGGTTATTTTGGATATTAATGGGGTTTTCACTTTCGGTTTCCCGTATTTCGAAATGGAGATGAGGTCCCAACGATTGGCCGGTATTACCCGAAAAAGCAATGATTTCGCCTCGAGTAACCCTAAATAGATCAGGACATAATGTGCTGTCGATGGCATAACTTTTTAATTTATATTGTGTTTGCTTCACCCATTGTGCCACATCAGCCCTGAAATCGCTTAGGTGGGCATACACCGAAGTAAAACCGTTGGCGTGATTTACATAAAGAGCCATTCCATAGCCATAGGGTGAAACCAGTATCCGCGAAACATAGCCATCTGAAACAGCTTTTACGGGTTTGCCGTCGGCATAGGTCTTAATATCGAGGCCTGTGTGAAAATGGGTATTTCGTGGTTCGGCAAAATTACCCGATAAACTGATGCTGCCATCTAGAGGAAATACAAAATCAGAGAGACTCGGATAGTCCTGCGCCGATACAAATCTATTTATCAACACAAAAAGGCTCAGGACTAAAAGGGCTCTCGACATTTTTAAAAAATTTTTAACACAAACAATTTCACAAAACTATAGTTATAATTGTTTTTACATTAATAAAAAATAAACTATTTTTGTAGTAAGATAACTTATTATGCATAGCGAATACGAGAGCATATTGCTGAATTTGCAGGCCAAGGCGCAGAATCTTGCCGGTATGTATGTGCAGCAGAAAGAAAAAAATGCTGACCTCGTGTCGAAAATTGAACAATATGAGTTATCTTTGAAAGAAAATAGCGAACAATTAGAAACATTAAAAACAAAATACAACAATTTGAAGCTGGCAGGGGCATTAATGGCTGATGCAGAAGCCAACCCGAATGAGGCCAGACAAAGATTGAACAGAATAATACGGGAAATTGATCAGTGTATTGCTCTATTAAACAAATAACGATCGGATGGACGAGAAGTTGACCATAAACATTACAATCAGCGAACGGAGTTATCCGATTAATATAACGCGTGGTGATACCCGACGAGAGGAGTTAATTCGCAAGGCAGCCGAAACCATTAATTCCACTGTGGGGCAATTCCGGCGTATGGGATATGTAAATCGCGACGAACAAGATTATCTAGCGATGGCATCGCTGCAACTTGCAGTGAAACTCATGGAAAAAGACGGAAGCGAAGACATAACTCCAATAATTAACAAGCTGAAGGATATCAGCCTGATGATTGACGAAATTTTAGAGCAGGAGCAGAACGTTCTTTAACATAAAATACGGCCCGTATTAATTCTTTAAGGGTTGAAAAACTCAACACTACTAAAATTGGAGCATAGCTCTGATTATGGACGGCAGGCCTCGTTCCGATTCGTCGGAATTGCGAATAGCAACAGTGGAAGTCGGAATTTTTCAGGAAGCTCCACCCATGTAAAAACTGGGGTTTTTTCAAACAATTAAAGATATTAATACGGGTTTTTTATTAACAATAAATATATAAACAGAGTATGGATATTATATCGTGGATTGTAGCAGCAGGTGCATTAATTATTGGTGGAGGTGCATCTTATTTTATTTGGGATAAAGCCCTGATTCAAAAAAGAAACCGGATAATTAAAGATGCAGAATCAGATGCCGAAGTCATAAAAAAAGAAAAAATTCTTCAGGCCAAAGAAAAATTTCTACAGTTAAAAAGCGAGCACGAGGCAGTTATTAACGACAGAAATCAGAAAATGGCCACAGCCGAAAATCGTATCAAACAGAAAGAAACAGTGATTTCGCAAAAAATTGAAGAATTACAGCGCGAAAAGAAAGAAATTGATTTGCAGCGTGAAAATTTAGAAGCTCAACGCGAACGTCTCGAAAAGAAAGAAGACGATCTCGAGAAAATGCACCGTGAGCAGGTTATGAAGCTAGAAACAGTATCGGGCTTGTCGGCCGAAGAGGCAAAGAAGCAATTGGTTGAATCGTTGAAAAATGAAGCCAGAACCGAATCGATGGCACTGGTAAACGAAATTGTTGAAGAGGCTAAAATGACAGCCAGTAAAAAAGCTAAAAAAATTGTAGTCGAAACCATTCAGCGTGTAGCCTCCGAAGCAACCATCGAAAATGCTGTTACCATTTTTCATATTGAGAGCGATGAATTAAAGGGGCGCATCATCGGCCGTGAAGGGCGCAATATCAGAGCTCTTGAGGCTGCAACCGGCATCGAAATTATTGTTGATGACACCCCCGAAGCTATCATTCTTTCGGGTTTCGACCCGGTGAAAAGAGAAGTAGCCCGACTTGCGCTGCACCAATTGGTTACCGATGGACGAATACACCCTGCACGTATCGAAGAAGTGGTGAATAAAGTAGCCCATCAGGTAGAAGAAGAAATGATAGAAACAGGTAAGCGCACTACAATCGACTTGGGTGTGCATGGTTTGCATCCCGAGCTTATCAGACTTATAGGTAAAATGAAGTATCGGTCTTCATATGGTCAGAATTTATTGCAACACTCTCGCGAAGTAGCCAATTTATCGGCAATAATGGCTGCTGAACTGGGTTTAAACGCAAAGTTGGCCAAGCGCGCCGGCCTCTTGCACGATATTGGCAAAATACCGGATGAAGAAACCGATTTGCCACACGCCATCTATGGGATGAAACTTGCCGAGAAGTTTAAAGAACGCCCCGAAATAATCAACGCTATTGGTGCTCACCACGACGAAATAGAAATGACCAGCCTTATTTCGCCAATCGTGCAGATTTGCGATGCCATTTCGGGAGCACGCCCCGGTGCCCGTCGCGAAATTGTTGAATCGTATATCAAGCGATTAAAAGATCTTGAAGCCCTGGCACTATCGTATCCCGGTGTATTGAAAACATATGCTATTCAGGCCGGACGTGAGTTACGGGTTATTGTAGGAAGCGAAAAAGTGAGCGATGCCGACACCGAACGCCTTAGTCAAGAAATTGCTCAAAAAATTCAAACCGAAATGACTTATCCGGGGCAGGTTAAAATTACTGTCATCCGCGAAACGCGCGCTGTGAATTACGCAAAATAAATATATATGGGCAAAGCAATTCTTTGCAACAAAAAGGTTTTGGTAACCGGAGGAGCCGGTTTTATCGGGTCGAATATTGTTGAAAAACTTCTCACACAAGGCAACTATGTGGTTTGTCTCGATAATTTCTCTACCGGCAAACGCGAAAATATCGAAGGTTTTTTATCGGACGATAATTTTGCTTTACTCGAAGGTGATATACGCGACGCCGACTTGTGCTCTACTGCAGTTCGCGATGTAGATGTAGTGTTACATCAGGCGGCCTTGGGCTCGGTGCCGCGATCGATAAACGACCCCAAAACTACCAACGACGTTAATATTGGAGGATTTGTCAATATGTTATGGGCTGCGGTAAATCAGGGGGTTCCCCGATTTGTTTATGCTGCCAGCAGTTCAACTTATGGCGACAATAACGAGTTGCCAAAAATAGAAGAACGAATAGGGATGCCATTGTCTCCGTATGCTATCACAAAATATGTGAACGAATTGTATGCCGGTGTGTTCTCTAAGCTGTATGGCATAACTACCATTGGCTTGCGCTACTTTAATGTTTTCGGGCGCCGTCAGGACCCGGAAGGAGCCTATGCTGCTGTGTTTCCCAAATTTATTTCCGGATTTCTGAATCACCAGGCTCCGCTAATTCATGGCGACGGATCGCAAAGCCGCGATTTTACCTACATCGATAATGTGATACAGGCCAACGAGCTGGCTGCAACTACCCAAAATCCAAAAGCCTTCAACACAGTGTTCAATGTGGCTTATGGCGAAAGCAACAGTTTGAACGATCTTACTACCGAATTGAAACGATTGCTGTCGAAATACGATGCCGAAATTGCGAATATTGAATCGGTATACGGTGCAGAAAGAATTGGCGATATTAAACATTCTCTGGCATCTATCGAAAAAGCTCGCGAACTGCTGGGCTACAATCCCAAATACAATGTACATCAGGGGCTTCAGATTGCTATCGACTGGTATTATCACAAACTGAAATCGCAGGTGCCATAATTGTATGACCCCGGGAATTATTATACAGGCCAGAATCGGGTCAACCCGGTTTCGCGGAAAAGTGCTTAAAGACTTTTACGAGGGCGATAGTATATTGAAAATTCAGATTGACAAGTTGTCCAAATTATCTGTACCCCTGATAATTGCTACAGGAAATGCTTCTGACGATGACCCTATCGAAGACTTTGCACGCAGGCAACACATCGAATGTTTCAGAGGAGATGAAAACGATGTGCTGAAACGCTATATCGATTGTGCCGGTTTCTATGGTTTTAGCCATATTGTTAGGGTTTGTGCCGATAATCCTTTCCTTAGTCGAGATGGAGTAGAGCAACTTTTAAGCGAAATGCAACAATGCAGCGATACCGATTATATTGCTTTTAGCATAGCCGGCACACCAAGCATTTTAACTCATTTCGGTTTTTGGGCAGAGGGTGTGCCATTGAAAACGCTGCATCAAGTGGCGGAACTGACACAAGAAAACATGTACCGCGAGCATGTGACCAATTATATATATAACAATCCTGATACTTTTTCGCTGAGGCTCATAGAATTAGATAGTTTTTGGCAACACAAACAGCATCTGCGATTCACAGTTGACACGGCTGATGATTTCTTCAATATGGCTTATTTGTATCGTATTGTTAATGGCAACCACAATCCGGAATATCTGGTAAACTTTGTCGAAAACATGCCCGAACTCATTGAGGCCATGAAAACACAGATAAAACAAAACTCAAAATAATGAAATCTGTTTACGTAATTGGAGAAATTGGTCAGAATCACAATGGCTCTGTTGATATTGCAAAAAAACTTATCGATCTGGTTGCTGTTGCTGTTAACGACGATTTATTCAACAGAGAACTGGTTCCAATGAATGCCATTAAACTTACCAAACGCGACCTTAGTCAGGAGCTTTCGGCCTCGGCAATGATTCAACCATACAACAACGTGAATAGTTTTGGAGCCACCTATGGAGAACATCGTAAGGCTCTCGAACTGAGCGATGAGCAACATTTTGAGCTGTATAGCTATGCCAAATCGAAAAGCCTCGATGTTGTAGAAACCCTGTGTGCAGTGGGCTGTATGAGCTTGTTGCGATATTTTAAACCCGACCGATTAAAAGTTGCCAGCCGCGACCTTACCAATCTGCCTTTGTTGGAGGCAATGGCCGAAACAGGTATTCCAATTATTCTTTCAACGGGTATGGGAGGGGCTCGTGAGCTTGATGATGCATTGAATGTGATAACCAAAATTCATGAGGATATCACCATTCTTCATTGTCTTTCGGAATATCCCAGCGACTACAAAAACGTCAACCTCAATACTATTCCGTATCTTAAAAAGCATTATCCACATTACACTATAGGTTACAGCGATCATACCATGGGAATTATGGCTCCGGTTGCAGCAGTAGCATTGGGAGCTACTGTCATCGAAAAGCATATTACACTCGACCGCACTATGAAAGGTACCGATCACAAAGGATCGTTGGGGCCCGAAGGTATTTGGCGAATGATGCGCGATATTCGCAACCTTGAATTGGCAATGGGAGACGAAGCATTTTTTGTTTCAGAGGCTTCAAAACAAGCCAGTATAAAGCTTGAACGATCGGTTGCAAGTAAAAAACTTATAAAAAAGGGCGAAATCCTTTCGATAGACTCACTGCATCTATTAAGCCCGGGCGATGGTTTTAAGTGGTCGCAACTGAATGAATTGCTTGGTCGCAGACTGAACAGGGACATTGGCGAAAACGAAATTATTTACCCGCATTTTTTAGAATAATCCAATTCACTGCCTACAGCTAATAAGTTTTATTGCATTTTTTGATTGTATTTGATTTGTTATTTGTAATTTGGTGCAATAAAATTTGCCCAATGATTAAACTCGTTCTCACTGATATCGATGGAGTTTGGACTGACGGAGGAATGTACTACGACCAAACAGGCAACGAATTCAAAAAGTTCAATACTTCCGATAGCGCAGGGGTTTTGTTTTTGAAAATGCTGAACATCCCCATGGCAATTGTTACAGGGGAAGATACCGAAATTGTACGCCGGCGTGCTGCAAAATTGCATATCGACAGGGTGTATATGGGGGTTAGCGATAAGCTATCGGTAGCGCATAAGCTGTGCAATGCGATGAATATATCGATGAGCGATGTAGCCTATCTGGGCGATGATATTATCGATATTCCATTGCTCAGGGAGGTGGGATTCAGCGGGGCTCCGTCTCAGGCTCCTGATTACGTAAAACAGTATACTAATATTAAGCTGATTAAGGCCGGCGGCGAAGGCGTTTTTCGCGAATTTGTAGAACGCATACTCGGACCCGACCTGTTGAATAAGGCTATCATGATGTATCTTGAATCGCGACAAGCATGACGCTATCACCAATTCAGGAAATAGAAACTATTTTCCCGGTAAACAGAATTAAAGTTAACGGGATATCTATTTGGCCTTGGATTAGGACTTACCTTGGTTCGGCATTGCTTTTTAGCGAAGTTGAGGTGAAAAAATCGAGAAGTTTCGAGTACTTGAATCTGTTATCTTCATTCTGCTATGGATATCGGCCCCAAAAAGCCGAATGCCTCGTTTTTAGTGCAGCTTCGCAACGAAAAATTATGGGTGGTGTTTATTCCGATAGGGTAGATGTGTTAGCCAATACCGGTTTGAATTTTCATATATATGAGGCTCCGGTTCCCAAACACCGACCCATAAAAAAACTACCCCATGCAAAAATAGCCTCGAAAATGCCCTTGATTTTGAAGGAGCGTGTTCTTGCTAAAATGCTGAACCCTGACATAGAAGGCCATGTGTTGATTGGAGAAATACAGAAAAAATATAAGCTAAACTTTTCATTTGAACATTTGTGCCGACGCTTTGTGGCTCAGCAAAAAATAATGCAATCGCTTATTGAGCACAACCCGCTTAAAATATTTATACTCATTACACCCTATACCAATATGGGTTATGTTTACGAAGCCAGACTGCATGGAATCCCTGTTGTTGAAATGCAGCACGGTGTAATAAGCCGCCAGCATTACGCATACAATCCGGTAACTGAAGTGAATGCTGATTTATATCCGAACTATTTGCTTAGCTGGGGAAACTATGTGGCTGATGTTTTTGAAAAGAGCACCTATATTCATAAAGAAAACGTGATTGCCGTAGGCAATTATTATATCGATATTGCACAAAAAATGTTTTCCCCCGACGAAATCCTTTCGGGGCAACTAAGAAAATACAAACGCAGCATTGCTTTTACTGCCCAAAACATGTATGAACCCGAAACCTTGCCCCTAATTTGTAAGGCAGCAGTGGAAAATAGCGATGTTGCTGTGGTATATGTGCCGCGCGACAAAAAAAGCAGCGATTATGTCGATTATAAGTTGCCCGTTAACATTTTGTTTGCCGACCATTTGAATTTTTATTCGGTGGTTCAGCATTGTCATTTTCATGCAACTATCAGTAGTTCGTGCGCTCTCGAAGCACCGGCATTTGGCAAACAAAATTTGCTTTTCGATTTTAAAGATAGGTCTTCGGTGAATTTTAAAAGCACCTTACCCGTTCAATATACAGGATACTTCAGCGATTTCAGCAAATTGCTTACTCAAGCCGCTTCGTGTGAGTTGATTGAATCCGATCTTATTGTTGAACAGCATGCTTTTTTGGTAAAGCCTCTATTTTCTGAAAATGTTGAACAATTTATTTCTCATTTGCTATCGAAATAAAACAATTCATACAAGGAAAGCTGTTCAAATCGGCCAGTATTTACATGATTGCCAATGTAATAACGGCAGCTATACCATTTTTCTTGTTGCCCTTTCTTACCAATCACCTTACACCTTACGATTATGGTATAGTAGCCATGTTTCAGGCCTTGGTTCAGTTTTTTACACCTATTGCAGGGCTCAATCACACAGCAGCAATCAGCCGACAATATTTTGAGAAAGACACAATCGACATAAAGAGCTATGTAGGCAACTCACTGTATATATTGCTTTTTACATCGTTTTTTGCACTATTGGTGCTAATTGTGTTCAGCAAACCGCTAACAGCCATTACAATGATTCCACCCCAATGGATTTGGGTGGTGGTGATATATTGTTTTAGTCAAAATCTTGCCTTAACCTTATTGGGTTTGTGGCGTCTCGAGTTTAAGGCGAATCAATACGGAATATTTCGAATTAGCCGTACAGCGCTCGAGGTGGGATTGTCAATTTTTCTGATTTTGGCTATTGGAATGTCGTGGAAGGGTAGATTATTGGGAATGGTATTGGCAATGTTGCTTTTTGCTGTTCTAGCCACATATTTGATGTATAGGGGCGGGTGGCTCAAGATGAAGTTGAACAAGCACTACATCCGCGACAATCTTATTTATGGAAGTCCATTGATTATTCATGTGCTTAGCAGCGATATTATTCTTTTTGCCGATAGATTGTTTATCACCAATATGGTGGGTATGTCGGAGCAAGGTCTCTATAGCGTGGGTTACACCGTGGGCATGATTGTGTATTTAATACAAAATTCATTCAATCAGGCTTGGGTTCCCTGGTTTTTTGGTGAGCTGAAAGCCGATATTCCGAAACGCAAACTTAAAATAGTACAGTTCACCTATTTGTATTTTGTTGCCATGCTGGTGCTGGTGGGCATTGTGTCGTTGTTTGCTCCATGGTTTTTCGATACCTTACTTAATAAAGATTACAGTTCGGCTGTGAGTTTTGTGTTTTGGATAGCACTGGGTTTTGCATTCAATGGTATGTATAAAATGGTGGTGAATTATTTGCTGTATATTAAAAAAACCATGCTTATATCGATGGTAAGTTTGGGTACTGCTCTGCTGAACATTGTGCTGAACTATTTCATGATCACATATTTTGGACCTATTGGAGCTGCTCAGGCCAGTACGCTGTCGTATTTTGTACAATTCATATTTATTTGGATATTTGCCGCCAGGATGTATAACATGCCCTGGCGATTGAAAGCATAATGACCGGAATACTTACATATTTGCCCACCCTGGCCTTTGTTCCGCACGCAGCATTTGTTATTGCGCTTGTTTACGTATTGATTTTCAGAAGGAAAAAGCTGATAGCTCATTTCAGCAATTTTTCAAAGTTTCCCAACGAATTTCTGGTTTTAATGGCGATCGCCGTTTTCAGTCTGATTAATTACTTTGTGGGGTATGTGTGGTTCAATTATGAACTCGGTTTTCCTTATCCTGTGCTTCTACTTGCTACCTATCTGATTGCGATTGGTATGACCGAAAAGGATCTTAAGTTTGTTGTTTGGCTTGCGGCTTTCGAAGCTGTGGTGGTAATTGCTGAGTTTGCCGTAGGTACCAATAGTTTTTTGCCAACCTATAAATCAGCAACATACAGCGATGAAGGATTGCTGTACTTTTCGAGGCCTATGGGTTTGAGCTACAACAGCAGTATTGTTGCGTATAAGTTAATGATAGGCGTTTTTATTGCCGAATATCTTCGGATGAATAGCAGATTATACCGACTGGCGCAATTGCTCTTGTTTGTTGGAATTCTACTTACCTTTTCACGAACAATCATTGTGGTTCTGCTTGTCTATTTTGCTTTTAGATACTCCGGTATTTACATTTTGGGCTTTATAAAGCTGCTTAAATTTCGTATATCACGTAAATTGTTTGTTTTCTTAGCTCTGTTTACCATTGTGCTTGCCGGTGTGGGTTTGCTTACTGTTACTCAAATCGATAAAATCAGCAATCAGTTCACCAAGGGTAGGGGTAATATTGAATTTTCGGGCAGAGAAGTGATATGGCCTCAGTTTATCGAATTTATCAAGGAAAACCCGATCAGTGGCAATCACTCTGTTAAGTTTTATGCCGATTATCACGGAAGGTCGAACCTGGCTCATGCCCATAATTCGTTTTTACAGGTGCTGGCCGACAACGGCATTGTAATCTTTAGCTTATACCTGTTGTTAATCGGTATGAGTGTTAACCGAGGCAATGCCTTATTGGTGCTGGCCTTTGTTGTTTATAGCCTTACACAATATGGGGTGTTTTGGGGAATATCGCTTATCGATATTGTTTTCATGGTAATTTTATTCAATAGAAACATGTTGCCCGATAAAAAAGTTGAAGCCATTAATGCCACTCATGTGCAATGAAAATAGTTTTGGTAAATCATTATGCGGGTTCGCCTGAAACAGGAATGGAGTTCCGGCCATATTACATGGCACGGCTTTGGGCTGAAGCAGGTCACAAGGTAATTATTGTAGCGGCATCTTATAGTCATTTGCGAAATAAGCAACCACAAATTGTGGCCGATATCGAGGAGCAGCAAATTGAAGATGTGAATTATTTGTTTGTGAAAACAAATACCTACAAGGGAAACGGACTGGGCCGAATAAAGAACATGCTGCGATTTACTGTTGCACTGTATGGAAAAGCCGGTGGTTATATTAAGAAGTTTAATCCCGATGTCATCATCGCTTCCTCAACCTATCCTTACGAAATATTGCCGCTGAAACGTTTGGCATCAAAGTGCAAAGCCCGGCTGGTATTCGAAGTTCACGATTTGTGGCCTATGTCACCACAACTATTAGGGCGATACAGTAAGTGGCATCCATTCATTTTTACGATGCAATGCGCCGAAAACTATGCTTACAGGCACAGCGATACAATTATTTCGCTATTGCCATGCACCCTTGAACATATGCTGCAACATGGACTGCGGCGTATGGGGTCGGTTAATTGGCATTATGTTCCTAATGGCATACTCCCCGAAGAAATTGTTTTTAACCGAGATTTGCCCAATGAGCATAGCAGTTTAATTGCTACACTCAAAGAACAAGGCTGTTTGTTGGTTGGATACGCAGGAAGTATTGGCGTGGCCAACAACATCGATATGCTGATAGAAACACGCAGGTTGATTGAAAGCAATAACATTCATTTCATTATTATGGGCAAGGGGCCCGAAAAAGAAAGAATTATTGCGCAATTGAGTGAGCAGGATCGAAAATATGTTCATTTTTTGGATGCTGTGCCCAAAACATTGGTTGCCAGCTTCTTGCATCAAATGGATGTGCTTACAATGGTATGGAACAAAAGCCCATTGTATAAATATGGGATTAGTGCCAATAAATTGTTCGATTATATGATGGCGGCAAAACCAATAGTGCAGGCACTTGAAGCGGGCAACGATCCGGTGATGGAGTCGGGTTGTGGCATAAGTGTTGAACCCGGTGATGCCGGTCGCTTGGCCTTAGCAATTACCGAAATGGCAGCATTGTCGCAGGCGGAACGACAGGCTTTTGGTGAAAAAGGACGGCAATTTGTAGTAGAACATCACAACTACCGAGTGTTAGCCGAAAAATGTATCGAAATATTCGAAAAACCAGTTTATAACTGACTGGTTGCTGACTTCCTTATTTTAGCCTCACGCCTGAGATCGAGGTACACGCTAAGCAACAACGATATTACAAAAAACATCCCGCCCCATATTAATAGGCTAATAAGCAATGAGTTTCTTTTTTGCATTACCATATCATCAGTAATAAAAGAAATGGGTTGGGTTTGCGCCATTTTACCGCGCAATGCATAACGTTTTTCATACAGGTTAATGAGTTCTTCGTGTGAACCCGAAAGCGATGTGTAAATTTTTATGTCATTCGCACTAATATCATCTTTAAGTATTCTTGCCTGAAATTCATTTAACTCATCAATTTCGGCATCAATTACCTTTACAAATTCGTTCAGTGCATTTTTTTCATTTTCATACAAGCCATTAATGAATCGCTGGTTGTTGTAAAAATTTATCATGGCATTCCTGAAATCTCCAATGGATGATGAATCGGAAAAAATCAGGCTGAATTTTATCGAAAACAACAAACTGGTGTCAATTTCCATACTTTTCACTGTACTTAATGCTTTTTCATCGCAATCTAAATATGTGGCCAAATCGTTGTATTCTCTCTGTTCAATGTACATCATAATAGGATTTGCCAGTTCAAGCAAATATTGCTTGTCGACAATTTGCGATGAGGCTATCATAATTACGCGGTATCTGGCCGGGGCCGTGTAGTGCCTGAATGCACCCAGAAGCAATCCGGCAAGAGAAATAACGGCGATAATTAAAAAACGGCGTTTAATAAACGACAATAGCTTAATATACAATTCAACAAGATCTATTTCGCGCTCATTCTTCATAATTTGATATTATTATTTGATTTCTTTTTCGATAAGGTAATGATTCCGGTCGCCGGCACTGCGCGAGATGAGCTCACCTAGAAAACCTGTCATAAAAAGCATGGTGCCAAGCACTATGCATGTCAATGCCAAATAGAAGTATGGGCTGGCGGTAACTCGTTCTATTTGTATTCCATGGGCAACAGCCACAAGTTTGTTAATCCCCAAATACGTGGCAGCAATAAATCCCAGTAGAAATACGAGGCTTCCTAATACACCAAAAATATGCATGGGTTTTTTGCCGAAACGGGTTATGAACAAAACGGTGAGAAGGTCGAGATACCCGTTGATATATCGTTCGAAGCCGAATTTTGTTTTACCAAATTTACGGGCCTGGTGTTGCACCACTTTTTCACCAATTTTTTTGAAACCGGCCCTACGTGCCAACACCGGAATATACCGATGCATTTCCCCGAAAATTTCGATGCTTTTCACTACCGATTGCTTGTATGCCTTTAATCCGCAGTTGAAATCGTGCAGTTTTATACCGGTAGTTAGACGTACGGTTCTGTTAAAAAACTTGCTGGGGAGCCTTTTCGACAGTGGGTCGTGTCGTTTTTGTTTCCATCCCGAAACCAAATCAAATCCTTCTTCGGTTATCATTCGGTATAGTTCGGGGATTTCTTCGGGACTGTCTTGCAAATCGGCATCCATTGTTATAACTACATCACCGTCAGCCATTTGAAACCCTGTGTGAAGGGCAGGAGATTTTCCGTAATTGCGGCGAAATTTTACGGCTTTTATTTCAGGATACGTATTTTTCAGGTTTTCGATAACTTGCCACGAACCATCGTTGCTGCCATCATCTACCATAATTACTTCGTAGCTGAAGTTGTGTTTCTGCATAACACTTGCAATCCAGTCGCAAAGTTCGGGCAGCGATTCGGCTTCGTTGTACAATGGTATTACTATCGATACATTCATTGTTGTGGTTCCTCAATGTTTGATACTGCAGTTTCTGCGTTTTGTTCAAATAAAGGTGGATTTTTCTTTACAAAAATCGACACAATTGCCGAAACTATTACACCGAACAGCACCGAACCCAAAAAACTCCACAGCATTTTGCTCAGCATACTGTCCTCAGAAGGCTTTGTCATATTATCAATCATTTTGTCGATCTGAGCTTCGGGTATATTCTGATTGGCCATATATTCTGCTGTTTTCTGTGCTATTTCAAGTTTTACCCTTTGTTCGTAGCCGGGGTCGATAACGGTGGAAAAAAGCAACGAATAGGCCGTGGAAACCAATGAAGATATCAATACAACCAATATAAGAACCTTAAAAACTCCCATATATCTGATGTACCCGCCCCCGTAATTTTTACGGTAATGTTTTCCGGCTATTATCAAACCTGCAATAAGAAGCGCGAGGTTTGCCACACCAATAATGGTTCCTGCCCAAAAACTTATTGTTATCAGATTGAATACATATATTATCACCGACAAAACAACAAATACAAGGCCTAGAATAAGACCGTATTTCAGTATGATATTTATGTTCGATTTCATAAGGCGTTTGTTTTCGAGCAAAGATATATGTTTTTTTTATGAAAATTCAGAATTGTGTTTAGATGTAACGTAAATTGTATTACATTTGCATCGGGTAAGTCTTGTACGACCAGCTCCTGCTGAACTCCCCCAGGACCGGAAGGTAGCAAGGGTAGGCGGTTGTAGCGGTGCGATGCAAGTAGCTTACCCATTTTTATTTTGTTTTATTCCCAAACGAATCCCTAATACCAAGCCTGTTAATTAGTTTGTTAACATAATTATTGGGGACACCTTTATACTCTTAAGGCTACAGTATATTTTTATGATTCAATTGCGCTGCTATGGTTTTGAATTATATTTGGATAGCCTTTTTTTTAGTTGCTTTTGTTGTAGCCTTACTTAAGTTACTTGTATTTGGCGATGCCGCAGTGTTTGGCAATATCATGAACAGCACCTTCGATATGGCTAAACTCGGGTTCGAATTGTCGTTGGGTCTTACCGGTGTAATGACTTTGTGGCTGGGAATCATGAAAATTGGAGAAAATGGCGGAGCCATACGAATACTTGCACGACTTATCGGACCCTTGTTTCATAAATTATTTCCCGAAATTCCCCGAAATCACCCTGTTCATGGTTCCATGGTGATGAATGTTGCGGCCAATATGCTGGGCCTCGACAATGCAGCAACACCACTGGGGCTGAAAGCAATGAATGAGTTGCAGGAGTTGAATCCTCGTAAAGACACTGCTTCAAACGCAATGATTATGTTTTTGGTGCTGAATACCTCAGGCCTTACCCTGATACCTATCAGTATTCTGGTGTATCGCGCACAAATGGGAGCTGCCAACCCTTCCGATGTTATTGTCCCTATTTTGATTTCCACATTTTTTAGTACTGTGGTTGGTATTTTGGCTGTGTCGTTTTTTCAGAAAATCAAAGTTTTCAGCAAGGTGGTGCTTGCCTATTTGGGAACGCTCACGCTTTTTATTTCGGCAATTATTTATTACTTCAGCACCTTGCCGCCCGATAAAATTACAATAGTGTCTTCAATTGCCGGTAATGGTTTGCTATTTGCCGTAATTATCGGTTTTATTGTGCTGGCATTGCGAAAAAAAGTGAATGTGTACGAATCGTTTATCGAAGGAGCCAAAGATGGATTTACCACCGCAGTCAAAATTATTCCATATCTCATAGCAATTTTGGTAGGTATTGGAGTATTCAGGGCGTCGGGGGCTCTCGATTTTGTGATTTACGGATTGGCTTGGGGCGTTGAAGCTATTGGCGTAAACAGCGATTTTATTCCTTCGTTGCCCGTAGCCCTGATGAAACCGCTAAGTGGCAGTGGTGCGCGTGGTTTGATGGTGGATGTGATGAACCAATACGGTGCCGATTCGTTTGTAGGCCGCCTCTCTTGTGTGTTTCAGGGGGCAACCGATACCACTTTTTATATTATAGCAGTGTATTTTGGCTCGGTGAGTATCCGTAAAACTCGTCATGCATTGTCGTGTGGTCTTATTGCCGACCTTGCCGGTATAATAGCCGCCATTATAGTGGCCTATTTGTTTTTCCACTAAATAGAAAACCAATTTTTTAAAACAATCGGTACAACAGGCCCCACAACCCTAAAAGATAGGTGCTGAACAATGCTATTACGATAACTAGCAGTATTCTGATAAACCCGGCCCCTTTCTTAATGGCTATTTTCGACCCTGCCCATCCACCGAAGATATTCCCAACAGCCACTATCGAGCCTAAAAGGAATTCTACTTGCCCGTTGATAAGAAACACAGCCAAAGCAAACGGCGAGTATAGAAACACCAGAAATACCTTAAGACCATTGGCCTGAACCAAGTCGTAACCTGCATTTAACACCAGGGCTGCGAGCAGAAATATCCCAACTCCAATATGCAGAAAACCTCCATATATACCTATTGCAAAAAAAATCAGATACTGCAATGCGCTTACTTTTCGCAATTGTTTTTCGCGAACCCCCGTAAGCCACTTTTCCGGTTCGATGAATATAAACACAAGTAATATCAATAGTGTTGCACCAACTATAAGCTCAAATACCTCTTTATTGATGCTTACCGCTATCTGAGCTCCAACAAGCGAACCCAAAACAATTGGAATACCAAGCCAGAGGCCTTTGCGTATATCGAGTTTGCCGTTGCGGTAAAATGCAATTGCCGATGTGAGTGTTTGCATTACAACACCCAGACGTACTGTTCCGTTGGCCAATGGCGATGGCATACCCAAAGCCATAAAAAGAGAGTAGGTTATTACGGTACCGCTGCCTGCAACTGTGTTGATAATACCCACAATAACACCCGAGGCAAATAGTATTACTACCATTAACCAGACATCGATGCCCCAAGCTGTTAACCCTTCTAAAAACATGATGCAAACTTAGGTATTTGGCATGGAATATTTACTTTTTAATAACATCGAATTTTATCATGCACCTATAAGTTCTTTTGAACTGCCAATAATGCAATGGTATGGGTTGTTTTATTTTTTATTCAAGTATATTTGCCGAAACACAATTATTATGCAGCATGTTTTGGTTGTAGGTGGTTTTGGTTTTTTAGGGCGTTACATTGCCGCGGAATTGCTATCGCAACAATTTAGGGTTACGGTTTCTGACATACGCAGCGACTCTCCCGGTTTTGCTCCCGAAATACAAGCCATTACACATGATTTTGGTATGGCACCCGAAAGCGAATCGATTCTGTTGCTGAAACGCTTCGATGTGGTGGTTTTTTGTGGTGGCCGCGACGACCGAAGCTTACCCGATGGCGATGCCTGGGATTTCTTTTATAAAGCCAATGTTGTTGCAACGCTTCAACTAACCCGACTTTCGTCGGAGGCCGGTGTAAAAAAACTTGTTATAATGGGTTCGTATTTTGCATATTTCAATCGCATTATGCCCCAGATGCAACTCACGAAACATCATCCTTATGTAAGAAGCCGGGTGGAACAAGAAAAACAATGCATTGCTGCAGCCGAAGGTGGCTTGCAGGTAATTGTACTCGAAATTCCCTACGTGTTTGGAGCCTTACAGGGCGTTGTGCCGTTGTGGAAAAGTCTGGTGCGATACATTAATAAAACCCCAATAGTGTTTTACACAACAGGCGGAACTGCGTTTATTTCTGTGAGAAATCTGGCTCAGGCAGTTGCCGGATCCATTCTATATGCCAAACACGGCGATTGCATTCCTGTTGCCGGTAAAAATATGACCTGGAAAGAAATGATTAAATTAATTGCCAAAGCACTTGATAAGAAGAAGCCGGTAATTTCACTTACCTGGTGGATGATTCAGCCACTAACGTTGTTTTTGAAGCTTCACTTTAAGCTAAAAGGTGTGCAATCGGGATTAGACCCCTATTACTTTATTCGTATGCAATGTAAAAAAACCTATATCGATACGGAATTCTGTAGCTCTTATCTGCATTTTGAACCTGAAAATCTCGATTGGGTATTTGCCGATACCGTTGAAGCATGCATGAAATAAAAGATGTCGCAATATTTATGTGTTTTTATAGGTGCCGTGAATTAATTCACATTGGTAAAAATATTGTAAAACATACTGAGTTTTGGAATCATTAGTCGTTTGTTAATGCATAAGATGTAAGTGGTTGAAAATCAAAGTGTAAAAATCATTTTCAATTTGGATATAATCTATATACAAATACGAAAACATGATATATATCATATTTGAGCCATATTGAAAGTCATATTTTTAGACCTCAAATAATTTTTGTGAAAAATTAAACAAGTAACCAGGTATAATTTAAACTTTAAACAAAATGACAGAAGTTAAAACAATCATTCAAGAAAAGCTGGGAAAGTACGGAGCAAGCAGAGAAGCGCTCATGCCAATTCTTCAGGCTATAGTTCAGGAGAAGAACTATCTTACCGAAGAGGACATGGTAGCTGTAGCCGAGGCTCTCGATATTTCCTCAGCCGATGTGTATGGTACAGCAACATTTTACACTTTTCTCGACATTAAATCTCGCGGAAAGTATGTAATCAGAGTTTGTAAAACCATTTCGTGCCACATGTCGGGTAAAGATGAGATTATTAAGGCACTGCAAGACACATTAAAAGTTGGAGTAGGTGATACCACTCCCGATAAAAAGTTCACTTTGCTCACTGCAAATTGCATGGGTTGGTGTCACAAAGGGCCGGTTATGCTTATCAACGACGAGGTGTATCCTGAACTCACCCCCGAGAAGGCGATTAAGATTGTTCAGGAATATATGGCAAAAGAGTAATAATTTAATACAGCTAAAAAATGGAAAACACGAGATTACATAAAGTCGATTTAATTTTTGAAAACGACGGAACATGTGCAACTACCGTGCTCGATAAGGTTCTTTCTAGAAAACCCGAAGATATCATCAACGACATGATCGATTCCGGTTTGAAAGGGCGTGGAGGTGCAGGCTTCCTAACCGGATTAAAATGGAAATTTACACGCAACGAAGATTCCGATGTAAAATACGTTGTTTGTAATGCCGATGAAGGAGAACCCGGAACTTTTAAAGATAGAGAAATCCTCGACAAAGTCCCCGAAAAAGTATTCACCGGAATGGCCATTGCAGGTTATGCAATTGGTGCTAAAGAAGGTATCTTATACCTAAGAGCCGAATACAATTTCTTGCTTCCTAAGCTCGAAAGGATGATGAACGAGTTTAACAAGGCTTTACAAGCTAAAAAACTTGATTTCACTATTGATATCAGGTCAGGTTCAGGCGCATATATTTGTGGCGAAGAAAGTGCCCTGTTCGAATCAATCGAAGGGAAACGCGGTGAACCCAGAAACAAGCCTCCTTACCCTACGGTATCGGGATTGTTTGGTAAACCAACCGTAATAAACAATGTTGAAACATTGGTATATGCTACCATGATTAGTAAATATGGACCCGACAGATTCAAAGAATTCGGAACTAAAGACTCGCGCGGGTCAAAAGTATTTTCTATTTCGGGCGATACTCCCAATGCCGGAATCTACGAATTGGGTCTGGGTATGTCGGTACAGCAGTTTGTTGATGAATTTGGCGATGGCGATACCAAAGCGGTTCAAATTGGTGGAGCATCGGGAATGTGTGTTCCCCGTAAAAAATTCAACGATACCATTATTGGCTACGAAGGCGTACCAACCGGTGGGTCGATGATGCTTTTCAACAGCTCACGCTCAATGTACAATGTTTTACACGATTACCTCGATTTCTTTGCCGAAGAATCGTGCGGACAATGTACTCCATGTCGCGTAGGCTGCCAGCAGTTACTGAAAGGTATAGAAGCGGTGAAAAATAAAAACAAAACTCCCGACTATCTCGAAAACTTAAAGAAACTGGCAGAAACTATGAAATTATCAGCAAAATGCGGACTGGGTCAATCGGTGGCCAATCCGTTTATTTCTATTGTCGATAATTTTAGAGAAGAGATTATTTACTAATTAATAATAAAATACGATAAAAGAAATGGCAAAATACGAAGTAAATCTCAAAATAAACGACATCCCTGTAAGCGTTGAAGAAGGCTCTACCATTCTGGATGCAGCCAAAAAACTAAATTTCAGGGTTCCTACCTTGTGTCACCACCCCGACCTGTGTGTTGCCGGCAACTGCCGTGTGTGTGTGGTTGAACAAAAAGGCGCCAGAGCATTAGCCGCTGCTTGTGCTACTCCGGTGTCGGAAGGTATGGAAATATTCACCAACAGTGCTAAAGTGCGCACAGCCCGTAAAAACATCATCGAACTGCTTCTTTCGGAACACAATTCGGAATGTACAAACTGTTACAAAAACGGAAAATGCGAACTGCAGGAACTGGCGCACGAATATCGTGTAAACGAAAACAATTATCTGAAACTTATCCTCAACAAAGGATACACCATCGACGATTTGTCGCCGGCAATTATTAAAGACGATAGCAAATGTATCCGTTGCCAGCGTTGTGTGCGTACCTGCGCCGAACTGCAGCATGTGAGTGCTTTGGCTGTAGGCTATAAAGGCGATCACCAGAAAATTACTACTTTCTTCGAAAAACCAATGCATTCGGTGGTATGTACCAATTGCGGACAATGCATTAATCGCTGCCCCACCGGAGCCCTTATCGAAAAGAACTATATCGATCAGGTATGGGATTGCATCAACGACCCCAACTTGCATGTGGTTGTTCAAACTGCTCCTGCTGTTCGTGTTGGTCTTGGTGAAGATCTTGGCCTGGACACCGGACATCGTGTTACCGGAAAAATGGTAGCCGCTATGAAGCGAATCGGGTTTGACTCTGTTCTCGACACCGACTTCACGGCCGACCTTACCATTATGGAAGAAGGCACCGAGTTACTTACCCGTTTGAAAAAAGTGTTGGTTGAACAAGATACCAACACCGCTCTCCCGATGATGACATCATGCTCGCCGGGTTGGATAAAATTTATTGAACATAAATTCCCGAAATTACTCGACAACCTGTCAACTTGTAAATCGCCTCAGCAAATGTTCGGTTCTTTAGCAAAAACCTATTTCGCACAGAAAAAAGGCCTGAAAGCTGACAAAGTGGTTTCTGTTTCGATAATGCCATGTACTGCTAAAAAATTCGAGGCCAATCGCCCCGAAATGAGAGCAAGTGGTTATCAGGATGTTGACTATGTTCTCACTACCCGCGAATTGGCAATGATGATTCGCCAGGCCGGTGTTGATTTCAACGAACTTCCCGATGAAAAATACGACAGCATTATGGGTGAATCAACCGGTGCAGCTGTTATTTTTGGAGCTACCGGTGGTGTAATGGAAGCCGCTCTGCGTACTGCCTACGAAATTGTTACCGGTCGCGAAGTGCCTTTCCAGAATCTCGATATTGTACCGGTTCGCGGTTTCGAAGGTATAAAAGAAGCCAAGGTTCAAATAACAGGTGTGAAACCCGAATGGAGTTTCCTCGAAGGAGCAGAACTGAGTTGCGCTATCGCTCACGGCTTAACCAATGCAAACACTCTGATGAAAGCCGTTAGCGAAGGTAAAGTTAGCTACCACTTCATCGAAATTATGGCATGTCCGGGTGGATGTCTCGGCGGTGGCGGTCAACCCATACCTACCAACGAAGATATTCGTCGCAAACGTATGGAAGCCATCTACGACGAAGATACCCACATGGAAATACGTAAGTCGCATGAGAATCCCGAGGTTATTGCAATTTATGAAGAGTTTCTTGGTCACCCGAACAGTCACAAGGCTCACGAACTGCTTCATACGCATTATCATCCTCGCAAGAATTACTAAAATTTCATATCAATACAAAAAAAGCGCTCTCAAGGCGCTTTTTTTTATTTTTCTATGTAATGCATGCATTGGTGTTGATTGTGTGTGAACTAAGGTCATGTATTTTAGATAACACGATTATGTGAGCATCTAATTTTTAATAAAAGGCACAATACTTGTAAATGAATGACTTGCATTTGCTACCGGAATAAGGGTAATAGAACAATTTTTTAGAATAGGAAGAATTCAATATTTTTTTTTATACATTTGTAAGACTATAACAACCGTGATTAATTAATGTAACATGTAATCATCAATACGAATAAGAATATGAAAAAGCTCTTGTTATTTTTTGCGATGCTGGCAATTGGATATGTTTCTTTTGCACAGACCGAAGACATTACCGAAGACATTGAGACGCTGAAAGAAAAAGCCGCTCAAGGCAGTGCCGATGCTCAGGGGAAACTGGGTTATTTGTACTTAACAGGTACCAATGTCGATAAAAACGTTAAAGAAGCGTTCAAACTGCTGAATGAGGGAGCAAAAGGCGGTAACGCATTGGCCCAGTTCTATTTGGGCAAGTGTTTTATCGATGGCACAGGAACGCCGCAAAGCTATACTAAAGCCATTCCGTGGATTGAGAAAGCAGGGAATCAGGGTTTCAAAAAAGCTTACCCGCTTTTGGGCGCTTGCTACTATCATGGAACAGGCACCGTGAAAGACCGTAAAAAGGCCACAAAATGGCTTAAACTTTCCGTGGAAGACGAAGAAGATATTGAGTCGATGTATTTACTGGCCACCTGCTATGCCTCCGGTGATGGTATTTTTATAAACGAAGCCAAAGCGGCTGAGTATTATACTAAAGCTTCCGAAAAAGGCCACGTGAAGGCACAGGCAGAGTTGGCCAATGCCTATCGCTATGGAAAGGGAGTTACTAAAAACACATCGAAAGCAGTAGAGCTGTTCCAGAAAATTGCCGAAGATGGCGATAAAGATGCTCAGTACTTTTTGGCTACGTGCTACGAAGCCGGCGATGGTGTCGAAAAAAGCGATTCAAAGGCATTTGAGTGGTATCAGAAAGCTGCCGAAAAAGGAAATATCGAAGCACAAAATGCTGTAGGCGAATACTACCTTAATGGCCGAGGAACCGATAAGAACTACGATAAAGCATTCGAATGGTTCTCGAAAGCCGCCGATGCAGCCAATCTTAAGGCTCAGAACAATTTGGGATTGTGCTATTATCATGGGCATGGAATTAAGCAAAACTATGCAAAAGCATTTGAGTACTTCACCAAAGCATCGAAGAACAAAATGCCTGAAGCGTTGTATAATCTGGCAGTGTGTCATTCGAAAGGACATGGAACCAAACTAAACACAACCAAAGCAGCGCAAATACTTTTCGATGCAGCACAAGCCAATTATGCCCCTGCTCAAAACTTGCTGGGCACCTTTTATCTCGAAGGTATTGGTGTGGGCAAAGACCTGAAGAAAGCAATCACCTGGCTTAGCATTGCTGCCGAGGCCGGCAACGCCGATGCGCAACATAATTTAGGCAATTGCTATCGCAATGGTACCGGTGTGTCGAAAGATGCCAATAAAGCCCGCGAATTAATGTCGAAAGCAGCCGCTCAGGGGCACGAACAAGCTAAAAAAGACCTGGAAAAAATTAAATAGTACTGTTCTGTTTTTCCAAACAAACAAAAGGTTGTCAATCGTTGGCGACCTTTGTTGTTTTTGAGAATGCAGAATACAGGAGACAGAATACAGAAGGGGTTATCGAGAAAGGTCTTCGGGGTCACCCTTCGATTACCGCTTCGCTACTCAGGGTGACAATTCCCCTGTCATGCTGAGTAGTGGAGTGCAGC
>CAZEHA010000002.1:117276-148299 GCA_964511665.1 uncultured Bacteroidales bacterium | reverse complement strand
TTGATTGATGAAAATGCTTTTTTTATTGTGGAATACAGAATACAGGAGACAGAATACAGAAGGGTCAGGGAGGAGTGTCTCCGGCAGTCACCCTTCGATTAGCGCTTCACTTCGTTTCGCTACTCAGGGTGACAAATTCGATTAGCGCTTCACTTCGTTTCGCTACTCAGGGTGACAAATTCGATTAGCGCTTCGCTACTCAGGGTGACAAACGTTAAAAATCGCCCCTTCTGCATTCTGACTTCTGTATTCTATAAAAAATTATCCCCAAACCTCAATTTCACCACCCCACGATATTATGGTAATATTTCGCGTTTAGGCAGCGCAATATCCTCCAATTTCAGTACTTTTGGCACATGGAGAAAAGGAATCTTATAAAATACCTGCTCATAGCTGCCGGCATTGTTTCTACAGCATTGGGTGTGATTGGCATTTTTGTTCCATTGCTTCCCACAACGCCTCTGCTGCTATTGGCAGCAGCTTGTTTCATGCGTAGCAACCACCGGCTTTACCAAGCGCTTATTGGCCACAAAGTGCTGGGTTTGTACATTAAAAATTATATGGAGAAAAAAGGTATCCCAATTAAAATAAAACTATTCTCGATTACTTTACTTTGGGCAGGTATTCTCAGCAGTGCCATGTTTGCAACCGACAAACTATGGCTGCGAATATTGCTGGTGAGTATAGCCATTGCAGTGAGTATTCACATCATGTTAATCAGGAAAAAAGGCTGAAATCGTGCCTATTTAAACACAATCTCCACCGGATTGATTCCCACTCTGAATGTATCAATGGGCTGTGCATTCCGCGAATAGCGGTACACTACCCCGTATTGCAACCAGTCGACAGCATCGGCCAGATACAAATCGCCGTTGCTTGCATCGCAGGCTATGGCCGAAATATTCCGGTTTCCGGCTTCAATGAATGGTTGTTGTGGCATTGCCGGTATGAGCACATCAATGGCATACACGTCGTGTGCCGTTAAAAACAGTGTATCACCGGTGGCGTTCATGCACATTGATGCACCAAACACGCCTGCAGGCAGGTCGAATAGCTTTTGGGCAAGCCGGCTTTCTGCATCAACCTTGTATAGCGATGGATTTTCGTGTGCATAGGCCGATCCTTCGTAGCCTCCGTCGCAATACACCCATATTTGGTTATACCTATCGATAAGCATTTTTGAGGGCTGAATACCCACTGTTACCGAATCGGTTAGCATGTCGGTTTCGCTGTCGATTATCAGGAGTTTATTGTCGAACGACCAGCACGACACAAACACTTTTGAGCCATATTGAACCATTTGTTCTGTGCTGTGTTGGTAAAAATCGTGATTTCGGTTGTTCACATCGATGCTTCCGGTAATTTGAAGACTTACCGGATTTACAATCCATATTTTTTTAGCATATAAATCGCTTACATAGGCTTTTTCGCGGCTTATAAAATGCATATATCGAGGCGATGTAAGACCGGTGATTTTACCTTTTGCTACAAATGTGTTTGGGTCGAATGCATAAATACGTCCTGAATTGTTCACCACCACATAAGCCATCGAGTCGCCAATGCTAAGCGATTGAGCCACATCGCCCAGCGGAAACCCATTGGCATTGAAAAATATTTCGTGCAACACTTCTCCGGTACTAGGCGTGTAGAAGCTCAACGATGCGTTGCCGTACATAAAATTGCCCGAGCACACCACAAAAACGCCACTCGTTGTGCGGTACGAATTCAGGTTTATGTTGTCGTGCATACACGATGGCAACATAAAAAGCAAGGCTATAATATAGAGGAGTGTTTTTTTCATTTCAGCAAAAACCTTAGGGTGAGCATGTAATTTCGTCCGGGCATGGGTTGCCACAGCACCGAGCGATAGCTTTCGTTGAAAAGGTTCATCACAGCAAAGCGCACATGTATGGCACAGTTGTCGAAAACGAAATGCTTGCCCATGCTTAAATCGTTCATAAAATAGGGGTACAAACAAAGCAAAGGCGAATTGCTGCCGGCAATATTGGTGAGCCGCTCGCTATAATAATTCCATTGATATCCTACAAAAAAAGCCCTGTAACTCAGGTTGGCATACAACGTGGCCGAATGCAATGGTATATACGGTAGGCGGCTGCCATACGACATGTCGTTTTCTGCTACTGCAGGGCTTTTGTTTATCGATTTTGCCAGGGTGTAGGCTCCTTGCATCGAAAAAAGGACATTGTTTACATTGGCTTCGGCTTTTCCCGAAACTTCGATACCGTTTATCTGAACCCGCTCAATATTGGTGGGTGTCCAATACCCCCTGTGGGTTGGTTTCCACATAATCCAGTTGCTGATAGTACTGTAATAACCCGACATTTCACCGCTCAGGCGAATTTGTTTCCACGTTTTTGCCAATTCTATACCGGTTTCGGCCATCAGCGATTTTTCGGGCAACAACTCAGGGTTTCCTCCGGGTTGAAAATATAGGTCGTTGAGCGAGGGAATGCGCACCATGCGCGATGCGTTTGCTTTGTATATTATGCCGGGCAGCAGTCGGTATTCAAACTGCAGCGAAGGCATCGCAGGAAGTATTACGAGGTTCGATAGCTGTTGTCGCAGTGCTATTCCCATTGTTATTTTGTCGAGTGGTTTGTAGAAAAACGAAACCGTTGCTGCACTTTCGAAACGCGAAACCTTGTATTCTCTTTGCCAAACCAATTCTTCCGACAACACATTATGGTAGTCAATCTGCAGCAAGCCCGACACATAGCACTTTGAGCCGAAACTTACCCGATAATCGGCAAAGCTGTAACCCGACCAGCTGAGACTATGGCTGTTTACGGCATTCAGAAAGCCGCTGCCGCTTATGTAATTCTGTAAGCCATACCGGTTTTGCTGATGTGCCAATGCAGTTTGCATCGTAAGCTTCGATTTTTCGGTGTAATTTGAATAGGCTACCAGGGCATACAGCATGTCGTCGTTCTGGCGGTTTATGTTGTTGAGGTTTCCGCTTTCGTTGGTCGAAAGCTGGGGTATGCTGCGTTCGCTGTGTTGTGCCCACACATTCAGCGAAAGCATGCCATTGCCACGCAAGCGCCTGTACACATCGGCCACAATACCATAGCGTTGCCACTGGGCATTTTCGCGCGTTTGAACCCCACCGTTTAAGATGTCGCGGTTTGTAAATTCAAAATTGTTGCGCGAACGCGAATACCACAGGCCCGTTCCAATACTGATATCCCGGTTTGAATAGCCGGCTTTTACTGCCTCGTCGAATGTGAGGTAGCTGCCTGCAGCACTTATAACATCGAGCTCAAAGCCTGTATTCCAGGCCGGTCGGCTGGTCATGGCTATGCGACCGCCAATCGAGGGATAGCCCGACATTAGCGAAGCAGTGCCGTGATATAAATCGAGACCACCGGCAACCATCAGGGGCAGCAGGCTGAAATCGGCCATCCCCAGCAGGGGCGAATTCACAGGAATTCCATTCCAGGTTACCTGTGTGTGCGATGGATCGGTGCCCCTAAACGAGGCTGTGGCCATGCTGCCACGACCATACGATTTAATAAATACCGGTGTTTTCCATGCGATGAGTTCCGACAAGCTATACTGTCGGTTTTCGTCGTACACCAGCGAATCGATTTTCGATATCTTTAGTCCGCTTTCAAACACAGGTCGCTCGGCCATTACGTTTACGTTGGGCAGCAAGGTAATCGAATCGTCGATATACACATCCTGAGCCTTACTGCAAAAGCCAAAAAGCAGAAACCCCAGAATGAGATATGTGAATCGTGTTTTAATAACGCATTAGTTTAAAATTCCCCATTTCGTTGTTATTGCCTACAATTCTGATAATATAACTGCCTTTAGAAAGTGTTTCGACCGAGAAAGAAGCGCTATCGTATATTTTCATTAACTGTTTTCCTGTATTATCGAAAACTTCGATGCTAATAGGGTCGCTTACACCATGCACAAACACATTGTGACTTGCCGGATTTGGATACAAATACACTTGCAGAGAGAGAGTATTGTTTACGGAACTGTTTGCCTCGTTGATTACCCCCACAGCGTCTAAATCGAAACCACCGGTGTGAAAAGGAGTAGGCCAGGGGTCGTTCACAATATTGCCTTGCGAATCGTAACTTGCATATTGCGGCTGAATGCATCCCACTACATCAATCACCCGAACGTGGGTAATGCGTTGTTTATTGAGCAATGCATTGTCGGGCAGGTCGGCCAGGTCGAAAGCCACCCCGTAGGGATGCGTATAAACACCTGCAAAACCATGAAATAATGTCCAGTTGATGGCCAAAAAACTACTGTTTTGCGAAACATAAGGCATTTCCGACAAGGTGTTGAACCTGAAAAAATGCAAACCGTCGGAGCTAACCTCTACAAATGCCAGTTCGATAAATGCGGCTGAGGTTTCGCCGGGTGGGTTGAAAAAACCGTTTTCGAACACCACAAAATCGTAGCCTTCACCATCGCGTATGGGGTTCTGAAATTGCACTGTTGCAATGCCGCCATCGCCCAAACTTACCGTAGATAAACCATTGGCAGCCCCGCAGGCATCCTGCTCGGCACCGGCAAACGCCCGATTCGAAGTAATCTCGCCATGTGTGTAGGTTTGCTCCGGGTTCGAAATGTTAATGTAGCCCCGCTCCACCTCACATTGTATTGCCCAGGCTACAATACGAGAATCGCTGGCGGCATATGCATTCGGGTAATTGTCGTAAACCTGTGCCTGAAGCATGCTTGTGCACATCAGCAATGCAAAAAACAATATGTATATTCTTATACTCATGTTTATTTTACAATGAGTTTTTGAATATTGCGCTGTCCGTTCGCTGTAATTATTACCTGATAAACTCCTTGGGCCAGTTCTGATAAGGGAAGCTCAACAGTGTTTTTGTCTGAAATTGCAGTAACTACATTGCGACCTTGCATATCGGAAACGATAATTTTTGCGCCCACTGGAATGTTTGCAATATTCACTTTTTCGCTGCAAGGGTTGGGGTACACCGAAACTGCATTAAACAGGCTGCTTTCTATTCCCACTTGATTGACCACCACTGTAATTTGCCTTTCGATACTGTGACCGGGCGAATTGGCAAAAGCATCCGACACGGTAACATGGTAAGTACTTGTTTCGGCAGGTGTTGCGGTTACCGTTTGAGCAGATGTTGAGCTAAGACTCTCATGGTATTGCCACGAAAAAGTATATGGCTGAATGCCGCCACCGGCCAGTGCCGTTAAATTAACCGATTCACCTTCGGTAATCGTAACAATTGTCGGTGTTTCAACATACAACTCAGGCAAGCTCGAAAGGAAGTATTCCGAATTGAAATTATCGATGCAGAAATAGCCCGGCGTGTTTAGGCCGTAATCGCCAAAATCTTCCGAAACAAGAACGAATTCAAGTTTATAAGCACTATTGAGCGACGAAAGATCGATGTAGTGCCAATTGTCGAATTTAAAATCGTACTCACTGTTTTCGAAGCGATAATCGGCAAGCAAGTACTCCTGAGTTACAATGGCAGGCAGCATTTCCGACATGTGTGCGTAAACTATAAGTTTCAGGTAATAACCATTGTTGCTGTAATAGTTATCGTAGTCCATATACAGCGATGCGTTGGCATTTAGGCAAATCCATGTGCCGAACATTTCAACCGGTTGATTGTCGCTTCGTTGCACCACGCAGGGAATGGGTTGGTTGTTGTTCATCCAGTCGCTCATTACATAGGCAGTGGCATAGTTTTCGGAATTTAAAAAACCCGAGCCCGGCGCACTGCTGTACATATTTTGCCAGTTGTAGGTGGTGTTGTCGGTTTCGTTGGTGTACGACCAGCCCATCCACGAGCCGAAGCCCGCGTCGTGTTCATTCATGAAATTCCATCCACCCGAAGTAAACATGCCTGATCCGTCGGAGCCGTTCCAATGGCTTTCGGGGTCAAGTGTAAGCTCTTCAAAATCAACATTTTGCTGTGCGCTCATTGGCACGTTAACACAAATAGCAAGCAGCAGTGCTGTTGCGAAAAATCCAATTTTTTTCATTTTTCAAAT
This sequence comes from uncultured Bacteroidales bacterium, assembly GCA_964511665.1. Taxonomy (GTDB): domain Bacteria; phylum Bacteroidota; class Bacteroidia; order Bacteroidales; family ML635J-15; genus JAGOEF01. The sequence goes on along the minus strand of CAZEHA010000002.1, from coordinate 142,269 downwards.
CATTTAATAAAACATTACATAACATTACACCACGTGTTACTGTTTGTAAGTCTTTGGGCATCAGGGGGAAATTTTTCCGTCCTTGGCTTTTATACCCGAAAGCCTTAAAAACATTGTGTAGTGGCAGGTCTTCTGACTTACTCTGCGTTACCGGCCTTCCCATCTCAGGTGTGGATACTGATTCACGACAGTGGCATAATCGGTAACGGCTTTTAAAAGAGCTTACAGCAGCGGGTACTGTCCGGGATTTTCACCCGGTTCCCTTTTCATCCGCCGGTTGACCCGACGGAAACCATTACAGGGGCAAAAATAGTAATTGAATTTCAATAATTTATTGTCAAGGAGTTTTTTATTCACAAATATTTCAACAGATGCTGCTTTCAGGATTTAACATTTACATAGAAACCTGAAATGCGATGAGAAATTTGCAAAAAACTATCAGTCGAAGTTACAGCAAACCTAAATTCCTTTTAACAGCTATTTTTACGGCTGGCACCACGATATAGCGATGCGACAACTTGCGTAAGATCAAATTTTTCGAAATAATAAATGCAAAAAATGGGGAAATTAGATAATATACTTTAATAAGCAACCTACCATACAAAGAGTTCATTAAAACAAAATCTCTGTAACACCTAAGTGCCATTACCTCAGGGGCTTCGTATGAACCAACACAGGCGGTTGCAATGTAACATTTACCTTTTTTTACCGTTATGTTTCTCGATTCACATAACTTGCTTACATAGGCTTTTGCTTCTTCTGTATTCACTGCCATTTGGGCTTGATAGTGTTTCACTGCATGCAAATAGCTTTTTGTCTGAATAAAACCGATTACCTCATCATCAAGCTCCTTGCCGGTCGATTCAAATGGTTTGTTCTCAATAGCCACACCAGCATTATTAATGTTGTTTAATGCACAAACTTCATCAACATATTTCACGGCCTCATTCAGGCCTGTGTGAAAATTATCGTTGACATATTTGATTGCATTTAATCGCTTATCCGCTTTCACTAATTCGATAATAGTTTCATCGATTGTTTTTTCGTTAGCGTCTTGGCCTTTTTTAGCTATACTCAATGCCCCGCAATGCTCGCATTTAAAGACGCTGTCATTTATTTTTTTTAGATTACTGCTTCCGCAGCGATCACATAGTATTGAAGCTACTGACATAATGATTGGTTTTGGTTAGTATAATGCAAAGCTAATCAATTTTATTTATCCCTGATTTAACAGACTAAAACATTGATGATTTTTAAATTGGGAATATTTGACTTAAACAGGTATTCTATAACATCGTCCAATGTATTAAATGATTTGGTCAATTTGTGTTTTTTACCCAATATCGGAACACAATTCATCAAAAATCTCTTTTACTGTTGAGACTCTATTGGCCCGGTATGCATTGCTTCCTGCAAAGGCATAACCTTTATCCATGTTGCCCTTGTAGGCATTGTATAACGCGACCATAATACAATACGGACTGGTTTCGGCGTTGCAGGTTTTAATGCAATGATAGGGGCACGATACAGGTGTTTTCAGTCCCTCCTTTATTTTTTTAATGAAGTCGTTCATGATAGCTCGGCCGGGCATACCAACGGGACTGGCGATAATTTCCATGTCTTCCTCGTTTGCTCTGATATACGATTGCTTAAAAACGGGTGAAGCATCGCATTCTTGCGTGGTAACGAACCTACTGCCCAATTGAACGGCACTGGCACCTTTGCGCATAATTTCGTAAATATCTTGCCCCGTATAGATTCCACCTGCAGCAATTACCGGTATTTTTTTTCCATATTGCTCTTCGAAACCGGCCACTTCGCGCACTACTTCGGGAACCAGTTCTTCGAGTGAGTAGTTTTCGTCGTTAATCTGGTCTTTTTTAAACCCGAGATGTCCGCCTGCTTTGGGCCCCTCCACCACAATGGCATCGGGCAGATAATCGTAAGAAGATTTCCATTTCTGGCATATAATTTTTGCAGCCCGTCCCGACGAAACAATAGGCACTAATTTGGTAGTGCTATCTTCTTTCAGAAAACAGGGCAATTCAAGCGGTAATCCGGCCCCTGAGAAGATGATATCAACTTTTTCTTTGATGGCTGCTTTGGCCAGTTCAGCAAAATTGGTCATTGCCACCATAATATTTACACCAATGATACCTTTGGTTTTTTCTTTTGCATTTTGAATTTCGATTTTCAATCCTTCGATATTGGCCTGCAAATAATCTAAAGCACTATTTCTATGAATCAGACCCAGCCCTGCAGCCGAAATAACGCCTACGCCACCCTGATTTGCAACCGCCACTGCCAAACCCGACAGCGACACACCCACACCCATTCCGCCTTGTATAATAGGAATTGGAATGGTAAGACCACCAATTTTTAACTCTTTCATTATCTTACTGTGAATGAATTTTGAGAATGGGCAAAGATAAGCACAATAATTGAATAAACGCACTGAATATCAGAATATTATTGCAACATACTAAGGTTTGCAAGAAAAAGCATAGGTTACGTTTTCAATAATCACTGTTTTAAGCAAAGATGCAATTGAATTGAATTACAAATTTACGCAATCGCTACATAAACCATCAGTTTCTGCTAATACGCCTGAGTGGTTCTTTGGCGCCGCTCAGGAACCATTCTTGCTGCATAAGAAGTATGTATTGCTTTTTTTCGCTAAGGCTCTTTCGACATATGATGTATTAAGTGCATGAATAAAGACTGAATATAGAACCACTTGCAAACGCTTGTTCTAGCAACAGGGAAACACTCTTTCGTGTTTGGATAATTACATTTCTCCCAATACAAATCTTTTTATCGTGCAATTGCAAATTCGGTTGTATTGGTAGATTCAACACAAATCAGAACAATCCAGTTGTTTGCAAAATAGAAAATCGTTATATTTGCAATGAGATATTTTCTATTATTGAAATGTAAATATAATTCTTAACCGATATGAAGAGACTTCTTTTTCTGGTAATGGTATTTGCCTTAGCAAATATGGCTGTTTCACAAGACTACATTTTCTATGGCGATTACACTAATGGAAATGTTTACAGAGCTGATTTAAATGGAGAGGACATTACAGTAATCGCATCTGGCTATTTACAGGTTCGCACAGTTACGGTTGACAATAAAAATTTTCGTGTGTATTGGGCAGTTGGAACTCAGGGCGTGTATTCGGCAAACTTCGACGGAAGCGGATTAACACAGATTTTGAATTATGGAGCAATCATTGGTCGAATAGAGTTTGACTATCTGAACGACAGGATATTCTATACAGAGAGCTTTGCAGGCAATATCAAATCTTGCAATATTGACGGCACCGATATCCAGCTTCTAGTAACAGGTACAGGATTAATACAAGGTTTAGGGGTTGACCCTGGCCGACAGTTTATTTTTTGGACAGATCAGGATTCGGGAGATATTTACAGGGCCTATACCGACGGGACCGGACAAATAACAATTCGGGAAACTACAACCTCGCTGTATGATCTGGAACTCGATGTAAAATACATGAAAGTGTATTTTTCCGATAGAACCAACGATGAGATTAGCGTGATGAATTACGATGGAAGCAGTGTTCAATCTCTGATAAACAGCAATGGGGTAATGGGTTCTATGAGTACCGATTTCGACGATGAGTATCTTTACTGGATAGAGCGCGAAAACGGATATATTAAAATGTCGAAACTAGACGGCACCGAAATTACTACAATCATTAATAATCAGGGCAGCAATATGGGCGGGCAGGATGTTACGCAAAATTACTTTATTTCGGGAAACCGGATTTCTGAAACAGATCAGGAACTTCAGACTTACCCAAATCCATGCTCTAGGTTCATTTACTGCAACAACACAAGTGATGCCGAAATCAGAATTTATAGTACAGACGGGAAACTCGTTTTCAAAACCCGTATTGATTCGTGTGAACCCATTGATATATCAGCGCTGAACAATGGGACTTATATTTTAACATGCATAACTGAAGATGACATAACTACGTCGAAAATCGTGGTAAAAAACGAAAAGTAAAATGATAAATAGTCTGAGAAAAACCTGACTGGTGTTAGAAACAAAAATTTCTCACTCCTTCCCCAACATCCTAAACATATTCTTTTTATAGGCTTCCACTCCCGGCTGGTCGAAGGGATTCACCCCAAGCATGTAGCCGCTTATGGCGCATGCCACCTCGAACATATAAATCAAATAGCCGAGATGATAGGCATTGAGTTCGGGTATTTCGATACGTAACACAGGGACCCCACCGTCAACGTGTGCCTGAGCCGTGGCTTGCTGAGCTGTGGTGTTAACATAATGCAGGCTTTTTTCGGCAATATAATTCAGTTTGTCGAAATCGTCGGTATCGGTTGGAATGCTAATATTTTCGCGAACATTTTCGACCGACAACACGGTTTCGAACAGCATTCTTTGTCCATCTTGTATGTATTGCCCCAGCGAATGCAGGTCGGTGGTGAATTGCACCGATGCAGGGAACAAGCCTTTGTGTTGTTTGCCTTCGCTTTCACCGTAGAGTTGCTTCCACCATTCGGCAATGTAATGCAAGCCCTGTTCGTAGCTAACCATAATTTCGGTTGTTTTACCGTTTGCAAGTAAGCAGTTTCTAATGGCAGCATAAAGCACAGCAGGGTTTTGCGATGTTTCGTTACCGGTGTCGGCTGCCGCCGCCCGTGCACCATCCATAAGCTCGGCTACCGAAATACCCGCCAATGCGATTGGAACAAGACCTACCGGCGACAACACCGAAAAGCGGCCGCCCACATTGTCGGCTATCACAAAGCTTTTAAAGTTTTCGCGGTTGGCCATTAGCCTGAGCGCACCCTGTTTCTTGTCGGTTATGGCAATGGTGTAACGCGCAGCTTTTTCGCGTCCGGCTTTTTGTATAAGCAAGTTGCGCAGCAACCTGAAGGCAATGGCCGGCTCGGTGGTGGTTCCCGATTTCGAAATTACTATAATACCAAACCGTCGGTTGTCGAGGTAAGCCAGCAAAGCTTTATGATAATCGCTGCTTAAATGATGACCGGCATAAATAATTTCGGGCTTGTTTTGCTCGAACGGTTCTTGCAACGCATCAATCACTGCCCTTGCTCCCAGATACGAGCCACCAATGCCCACCACCACAACCGTGTCGAGCTGCTTCAAACTGTTTACGGCAGCCATAATTTCGTTGGCCAGAGGTGGATTGAACTGTGCCGGTAAATCGAGCCAACCCAAAAAGTCGTTGCCCGCACCATCGCGTCGCTTCAGGGTTTGCAGTGCCGCAATGGCACGTTGGGTGTAGTCGTCGAGCTGCGATTGAGTGATAAAGCGGCTCAGGTATTGCAAATCGGTTTTCATTGTAATTGGTGTTTTTGTAAAATTACAAAAAAAACAGCCGGATTTTACCGGCTTGTTTTTTTTATTTCGAAATCCATTGTTTTACTTCGTCGGGGCTTGGGTTTTTTAGCCCCAGTTTGTGTTTTTTGTTCCAGCCGCACAACTGCTGATGTAACTTATTGGGGTTGGCTTGTTTCAGTAGCTCTACCGATGCAAACCCTGAATTCTGCACAATTTCGACCCATTCTTCGGGAATTCCCAGTGCTAAAAACTCATCGCTCGAAGCAACTTCTGCTTTCTTTTCGGGCCTCATTTGCGGAAAGAAAATAACATCTTGTATCGATGCCGAATTGGTCATAATCATAGTAATTCGGTCGATGCCAATACCGAGACCTGCAGTAGGGGGCATGCCCAGTTCTATGGCATTCAAAAAGTCTTCGTCGAGAACCATAGCCTCCTGATCGCCGCGTTTGGCCAGTTGCAATTGCTGCTCGAAACGCTCGCGCTGATCGATGGGGTCGTTAAGCTCCGAATAGGCGTTGCAAATCTCTTTGCCGTTGCAAATGGCTTCGAAACGTTCAACCAAACCCTCTTTCGAACGGTGCTTTTTGGCCAGTGGCGACATCTCAACCGGATAGTCGGTAATAAAAGTGGGCTGTATTAGTTTTGCTTCACAGGTTTCGCCAAAAATCTCGTCAATCAGTTTGCCTTTGCCCATGGCTTCGGTAATTTCGATGCCCAATTGTTGTGCTGTGGCACGTAGTTGAGCCTCGTCCATTTCAGATATATCTATACCCGTAAAGTGCTCAATAGCTTCAAACATGGTAAACCGCTTCCATGGACGTTTAAAGTCGATAACATTATCGCCCACCTGCACTTGTGTGTTTCCATACAATCCGAGGGCAATGGTTTCGAGCATTTCTTCTACCAGATTCATCATCCATTCGTAGTCTTTGTATGCTACGTACAATTCCATTTGTGTAAACTCGGGGTTATGAAAACGGTCCATGCCTTCGTTGCGAAAATCTTTCGAAAATTCATACACACCGTCGAAGCCGCCTACAATGAGTCGTTTCAAGTACAGTTCGTTGGCAATACGCAAATAGAGTTTCAGGTCGAGGGTATTGTGATGCGTTGTAAAAGGCCGGGCAGCAGCACCGCCATACACAGGCTGCAGTATGGGTGTTTCAACTTCGAGATAGCCTCTTTCGTTGAGAAACGAGCGCATGATGTTGGTTAGGCGGGTACGTTTTACAAATACATCTTTCACATGCGGATTTACAACCATGTCGAGCGAACGGTTGCGGTAACGCATATCGGGGTCGGTAAAGGCATCAAAAACCTGACCGTCTTTTTCTTTTACCACCGGTAGTGGAGTTATCGATTTGCTGAGCACGGTAAATTCGCGTACGTGTACCGAAATTTCGCCCATGCGAGTGCGAAACACAAAGCCTTTTACCCCAATTATATCGCCAATATCGAGCAGCTTTTTAAAAACAGGGTCATACATAAGCGTGTTGCCATCGGCTGCCAAATCGTCTTTTTTTACATACAGCTGAATTCTGCCTGAGTCATCCTGCAATTCGGCAAACGAAGCATTACCCATAATACGCCGCGACATAATGCGACCGGCAAGTATAACATCGCCAAAGGCATCGGGGCGCTCATCGTTAAAATTGTCGATAATGGTTTTTGCCTTGTTGTTTACAAGATATTCTTGTGCCGGATAGGGGTCAATTCCCAGCTTACGAAGTTCTTCAAGCGATTGCCGTCTCACAATTTCCTGTTCGCTTAGTCCGATAGTACTCATAGTAATCAAGTTTTTGTGGCACAAATATAATGTTTCTGTTTGTTTTAACTTATTCAGTTTTGAGTGTATGAGCGATAAAATTGTTTTTTGTAAAAAATGTGCACATTTTTTTTGCGCTGTAGCCGAAAAAATGACGTGTTTAAGCAAATTAGAAAAGAAGACGATGTAAAAAAATGGGCTGAAACATAAAAAAAATATTATTTTTGTAAACATCAGAAACAAGACAATCACGAAATGGAGAAACGATGGGTTTTAAAAGAACAGGCGGCCGGCGAGAAGGTAGAGAAACTCAGCAAGGAACTCAACGTTGACTCTGTTATTGCCAATCTTTTAGTTCAGCGCGGTATTGAAACCTACGAACAGGCGCGGGTTTTTTTCAGGCCGGAGTTAAGCGACCTTCACGACCCCTTTCTGATGAAAGACATGCAGAGTGCGGTTGATAGACTTAACAAAGCCATTACCGACAAAGAAAAAATTCTTGTTTACGGTGATTATGACGTTGATGGCACTACTGCTGTTGCGTTGGTTTACAGTTATTTAAGGAGATTTCACAACAACATTGGTTTCTATGTTCCCGACCGCTATAGCGAAGGTTATGGTGTTTCTACTCAAGGCATCGATCATGCCGTGGAGGAGGGCTACAAGCTGATAATAACTCTCGATTGTGGCATAAAAGCCACCGAGAAAGCTGCCTATGCAAAAGAACGGGGTGTAGATATGATAATTTGCGATCATCACAACCCCGGAGAACATTTGCCCGATGTGGTTGCGGTTCTCGATCCGAAACGCCCCGACTGTCCTTACCCATACAAAGAGTTGTCGGGTTGTGGCGTGGGTTTTAAATTTATGCAGGCTTATGTGCTCAACAACAAGCTCAATGTTGATGAATTGTATGAGTATCTCGATTTGGTGGTAGTAAGCATAGGTTCTGATATTGTTCCCATTACCGGAGAGAATCGGATTTTATCGTACTATGGTCTGCAAAAACTAAATACTGATCCTTGCAAGGGTCTTAAATCGATAATTAACCTTACCGGTCTTAACGACAAAACCATTGAGGTTCACGATATTGTGTTTAAACTTGGGCCGCGTATTAATGCAGCAGGCAGAATGGAGTCGGGCAGTATGGCCGTAGAATTACTGGTGTCGGAACGCGATGATTTGGCCGAAAAAATAGGGTTTGATATCAATAATTTTAATACCAATCGCAAAGAGCTCGATCAAAGCATTACCGAAGAAGCATTGCACATGGTGGCAGCCGATGAACATAGCCACCTGCGCAACACCACTGTTGTGTATTCCAATAACTGGCACAAAGGTGTGATTGGTATAGTAGCTTCAAGACTTATCGAAACCTACTATCGCCCCACTGTTGTTCTTACTTTGTCGAACGGAACAATAACTGGCTCGGCCAGGTCGGTACCCGGATATAACCTATATGCCGCTATTGAATCGTGTAGCGATATACTCGAAAATTTTGGGGGGCACATGTACGCGGCCGGTCTCAGCTTAAGTCCCGATAACCTGGATGAATTCAAACAGCGTTTCGAGGATTATGTTTCGAAAACTATTACTGCCGAGCAACTTATTCCAACAATTGTTATCGACGCTGAGTTAAAAATGAAGGATATTACGCCTAAGTTTTACCGCATTTTAAAACAATTTGCACCTTTCGGCCCAAACAACATGATGCCGCTGTTTGTTTCTCGGCATGTGTACGATAATGGTGACGTGAAAAAGGTGGGTAAAAACGGAGAACATATTAAGGTAAAAGTGGTGCAGGAGTTAGGTGCCAATTTGTGTATCGAAGGTATTGGGTTTAATTTGGGAAACTCTTATTCGAAAATAGCAGATTATCAGGCATTTAATGTTTGTTATCATGTGTTCGAAAATCATTTTATGGGGCGAACATTCTTGCAATTAATGATAAAAGATATACACCAGCATGAAAATGTTTATAACAACTACAAAATAAATGAATAAAAACGCAACCTTTTATAATTTTTTACGTTATTAGTTTTTTAGAAAACCTATAATACTAACTATATGGAAAAATGCATTATCGTACCATGGGATTTTACCGAAATTTCGAACTATGCGCTTGAGCATGCATATTTAATTGGGAAAATCTCAAAGAAAACCATCTATTTGGTTCATGTTGCTTCGAAGAAATCGCAGGTCGATGAATTGCGTGAGCAACTTCAGGGTATTGCCAATCAATTTATGGAAGGGAAAGACATTACAGTAAAAGTTGAAGTGGTAACGGGTAACCTGTATAAAGCCATTTATAACTTTGGCCTCGAAAAGAATGCATATTTGGGCGTAATGGGTACTCATGGGGTGAAATCGTTGGGTAAAGCCATGAAAGTGGTTAAGAAATTTGTGAAAATCCCGTTTATCTTAGTTCAAAGTTCTGCAATATATGGCGATTACGACCGTATTTGCGTTCCCCTTGATGCCGACAAAAAAACCCGTGTGGCTTTCAATTGGGTTCGTTATATTAATAACTTATTCGAAAGTAAGGTTTTTGTGCTGTATCCCAATGTTACCGAGCCCTATCAGGTGAAAACCATGAACAACACTTTACTCTTTGCCGACAGAATATTCCAGAAGGAACTTATCGATTACGAATTGCGCAAAGTAGAAACCAGTGCAAACTATCCCGATGCTATCTACGATTACATCAAGGAAGTAGAAGCCGACTTGGTACTGATGATGACAAAAAAATATAAGAACTACATTACCAATCTGAAAAAGGCTGAAAACAAAGAAATGTACAAGAAAATTCCTGTGATGTGCATTAACATCAGAACCGATATCGAAAAGTTGGGAGGTTTTAACTAAACCAACTGGTCGATATTCTCTTGGGAATTATTGTCCCTGTATTCAGTCTTTCGATTAAATTAATCCCTGCCTCTTTCACGTCTTCGTGCAGAACGGCAGGGATTATAGTTATAATTCCATTACTGATTTGCAAATGTTCAGCAACTGTTCCGACTTGTTTTATCAGTAAGCCTTCTCCGGGTAATAAACTATGTATGAACATGGCCCGCATTTGGGTGTATAACATGTTGTTGCGATTGCTGAGATGATATTTGTAGTTGAAAAGATTCTTTATCGCCAAATTGAAGCGTTTTAGCGACTGTCCGCTTGCCCTGAATGGTTTATTGTCGAAATAGGCCCCATAAATTTCGAAACTTTGAGCCATTAGCAACACGGCTTGTAAATCGAAACCACAGTCGAGCATCTTTCGCGGAGGATCAATCAGATTTTCGCGAAGATATTTCTCGTGTTGTAATGCCGTTTGAAGAATCATGCTTAAAAGTTATATCGTAACTGTATATTAATGTCAGTTTTGTTTTTCCCCGAAATTTCGTCAAGCCCCGAACTGATTGTTGTTTTATTGTAATAAAATGAATTGGCTATGCGAAACCAAAAATCAAGATTATCGCTTATTGAATATTTCACGAGAAATATCAATCTGGTTCCCTTGTCGTAGTATGCCGGCACCGAAAACGCATACAATACATCAGGTTCCCAGGCATATAAACGGGCGTTGTAGGTGTCGGTATTGTGAATGCCAATGCGCGCAGTAAGTTGCAACGGTATGCGGTAAAATCGATAGGCTACATCCTGATATATCAGAAAACCTTCTTCGGCATCTCCATCATCAAACCGGTAGTGTACCCACTCGAGACGGGTTTTCAGGCTAAATCCACTTCCCGGGTTCATCGAGATATGATATCTGATTTTTCGTGTCGAATAAGAGCTAAGATCGTGAACTCCAAATTCTGTTGCACTGTTGTTTCGCTGCTTGGTTTCATATTTAATCCGGGCAAACATATCTACATAGCGCGTGGGCGAATAGTTGAGTTGTGCAAAATATTCTCTGCCCATCGACGGGGCACTCACACCATATTTTAACCAGGGGTATTTCCACATATCGGCATACAAATCGAGTCGTACTCGTTTCATAGGATAAATTACTGCGCCTACATAAAGACCCGACTCGTTGAAAGCTTTATTGCTTTCGGAAAAAGGTGCAGCATAAATGCTTTGGTAATCGTTACCGAAATATCGGTGTAATATACTCAGATTTACCTCAGGAGCAGGAGTGAAATTTACAGCATTCAAACTGGCATATCCCAGATTATTGCTCATTGAGCTCTCTCCAAAAAAACTAAAATTTCCCTTGTAGGCCGTATAGTGTATGCCCATATTCATCATGTTGGTGCCTGCAAACTCAAACATATTGTACAATGCTCCGCTGTGCGTCAAGGGTTTCGAAAGATGCATTGCAGCAGTTGTTATTCCTAGTAGCAGCCATTCGCCTTTGTAGGCTATGTGCCCACCATATATAGTTTGTTTTACATTGTTTTTAACCGAAATCTCCGAAGGAGTTCTGTGATAACCAGTGTTAAGGAAATTGGTTACATATTCTTCATCTTCCTCGTAACTACTGTCTGACTCCATGCGGGCATCGAGCGATTTGTGCGAAACAAACTCGGTAATCGTAAATTTTCCTAGCGAGAAACTTGCAGCCTGTCCTCTCAGAAAGTCGCTCTCGTTGGTGGAACCATATCTTGCTATGCCCCTTCCTTTTTTTATAATGTTTATTGGATTGGTGCTTTTCCCAAAACTCATTCCCGACCACAGGGTTAGGCCCTGACCAAACTCTACCTGGTAATCGCCGAGTATAGCTGTTTTTAACGGCCCCAGCTGGTTTACCTGAAGGTGTGCCGAGTAATAATCGAACCCGTAGGGTTGACTGCCTCTGAAAAATTCTTCCCCGGCATCTTTTTCGGCCGTAATACCCCAGTACAATTTGTCCTTATAGTTATATCGGTAACGGGTGTATAATTTATATGGGCTGCCCAGATACCGGTTTTTGTCGGGATTCATCAGCAAAATACTATCGGGTACTTCCTGATAGCCTGCTTTTGGTTGCACCGTGAACTGTGTGCGAACAAATACAACATGCTTTCCATGTTTTACCCATCGCTTCAGATCGGCAGGTTGCGATGGCAGATTTGACATTACAGTTACAAAATTCAACAGGAATTTAAGAGTTTGCTGGTCGATGCCATCAACAAACTGAAGTTCGTAAATCGATTTGAAACCATTGAATTTGTCGCGATACTTTATAATGCTTCTCGCCTGAAAAAATGTTAGAAACATCAAACGGTCAAGTTGTTCGGCATTGGTCAGGTTCAGGTCGATAGGGTCGTTGTAATACTGAATTAATGTTTCGTAGAGACTGGTGTAATCAAGTTCCTCATCGCTGTTTTCGGCTATTTGTTCTACAATATCGGAGAAAGCTTGTATTTCAGATTCCTGAGCAATTAGTGGCTTTGAAAATATTACAAAGCCAATCAACAAAAATGCCGTTGTCAGGCTCTTAAAACACATAATTGAGCGTTATAACAGGACTCGACCCCAGTACCTGATGATAGCCATAGCCCATGTCGATGTGAAAAGCATTGAATTTGTATCCAAACCCAACTGCAAACAGAACCGGTTGGTTGGCAATACCCAATCGCAGCGAATAGTGCCTGTCCGATTGATATTCAACTCCAGCCCTGAAAACGGGTTTTTCGAGATGTAGGTTTTTTTCGGCTTCAACCGTAACAATCAGGTTTTTATTGAAGCTATAGCCCATGCCTGCTTTTAACACTGCCGGTAGATATTGTCCCTGTACCCCAATAATTTGAATAGGCCAGGGGTTAGATACATGAGCCCCGAATCGGAGTCGTTCGCTGGCTTGAACCATAATTCCAATTTCAAACGAGAAGGCATGAAGATTCCCGTATAAACCCGGCTGGTGTATCATGAAATAGTCGGCTTGCACGCCCATTGCTATTCGTTTAAAAAGCTGTTGAGCCCAGGCAAGGGCAAATTTGTTCTCGTTGTATTCGCTGTATCCGAAGTGACTGTAGCCTATGCCTAAATTTCCGAATGCCACGGGTGTTTGAAATGCGAATGCTCCATATCCCGTTTCTTTCATCAGAAAGCGATTCTCGTAGGAGATGCCAAGCGATGTTGTATGTAAACCGGCAAGACCTGCCTGATTACCAAAAACCGACCATGTGTCGTGAAACACCGCACTGCTACCTGCCATGCCGGCAAAGCGAGCTCCTGCAACCGAATGGTCGCCGTCGGCAAAAAGCATAGTGCTGCACAGGGCAAGCACAACCAACAATAATATTCTCCTCATTATTTTACTCTGTATTCAAAATGATGACCGGCCAACTCTTCGTTGGCTGCAACAATTTTTTTCTTCAGGTTTTCTTTATAGGTTTTCATTTCGTCATATAGTTGGTCGTCGGCAAGCGATAACATTTGCACAGCAAGAATAGCTGCATTCATGGCTCCATCAACAGCTACGGTAGCTACCGGAATTCCCGGAGGCATTTGAACAATAGCGAGTAACGAGTCTAGTCCGTCGAACGAACTTTTTATGGGCACCCCAATCACCGGAAGACTTGTAAATGCGGCAACAACACCCGGTAGGTGTGCTGCCATACCGGCTCCGGCAATAAACACTTTAATTCCCCGTTGGCCGGCAGTGCGAACATGCTTTTCAACCTCTTCGGGTGTGCGGTGTGCCGACAGTGCATTTACCTCGAAGGGGATTTTAAAATCGTTTAGCAACACTGCAGCCTTCTGCATTACACCCCAGTCGGAGGTGCTTCCCATGATAATACTAACTAGTGGTCTCATATGTTAAATTAAAAGTTATGCTTATATTTGTCAGGCCTAAAAATAACACATTTATGCAGACGCAAAATAAAAATGTAGTTAAATTATACGATAAAGAATTTGTCGTTTTTATCGATAATAGCCAGATATGCCGGTCGATAGAAATTCTTGCCGAAAAAATGCAAGCCGAGCTGGGCCAAGAAGATATAGTGGCTCTGTGTGTACTGAATGGCTCGTTTATGTTTGCCGGTGAGTTGTTCCGCCATTTCGAAATGCCATGCAACTTGTCTTTTATTCGCTTATCGTCTTACGAAGGTGTGTGCTCATCCGGCTCTATTAAAGAAATCATGGGATTAACCGAAAATGTCGAAAATAAAACAGTGCTTATAGTTGAGGATATTGTTGATACCGGTATTACCATCGAAAAACTGGTTCACGATCTGAGAAAACGCAATCCCAAACAAATAAAAGTGGCAACTTTGTTATTGAAACCCGATGCCTATTCCAAAGACATTCCTATTGATTACGTTGCCATCGAAATTCCCGATAAATTTGTTGTTGGTTTTGGCCTCGACTATAATGGCTTGGGGCGCAACCTGAAGCACCTGTATCAGATTGTTGAATAAATAAACATTTATAATGCTTAATATTGCTTTATTTGGACCCCCCGGAGCGGGAAAAGGAACACAGGCACGATTGCTTGCCGAAAAATACAAACTTACATATATATCTACCGGTGATATTTTACGTAAAGAAATTGCCGATAAAACTAAACTGGGGCTCGAAGCCAAATCGGTTATCGAAAAGGGAGGTCTGGTTGATGATGAAATTATAGTTCAAATTATAGAAGCATCTATCGAAATGAATCCCGATTCAAACGGTATTCTTTTCGATGGTTTCCCTCGTACATATGCCCAAGCATATATTCTCGAAGGACTATTGCTTAAAATGAACACCAAACTGAATTGTTTGCTGTCGCTCGAAGTGCCGCGAGAAATATTACTTCAGCGTATGCTTAAGCGTTACGAAAGCGAAAAGCGTAGCGATGACACCCTCGAGGTTATCGAGAAGCGTTTACATGAATACGACGAAAAAACCATTCCTGTTATCGATTTTTACAGGGAACAGGCTAAGTATTTTCCGGTAAGCGGTATTGGAAGTGTTGACGAAGTGAATAATGTTCTTATAGAAACTATCGAGAAAGTGCTGTCGCAAACCTGGATAAATATTGTGTTGTTTGGCCCTCCGGGTTCAGGTAAGGGCACGCAGGCTAAAAAACTGGCTAAAAAATTCAAGCTTGTATATGTGTCTACAGGCGAAATGATTCGGCACGAAATAGAGCAACAAACCGAATGGGGCAAGATAGCACAACCTTTTCTCGACAATGGCGATATTGTACCCGATGATATTGCAATCAGATTAATTGAACGAAAAATCCAAAAGTTTCCGGAGGCTAAAGGTTTTATTTTTAAAGGTTTTCCTAGTACTTTAGTTCAGGCCTATATACTCGACGGCCTGCTGAAGCGGCTCGATAGTAGCGTATCGGCAGTACTTGAGATTAAAACAAGTGCCTTGCAGTCGATGAAAAGACTGGTTGCCCGTTCTAAAACACCCAATGCTCGTATCTACGATCGCGATACCGACATCATCATCCATAGGCTCGAAGTTTTTGAGCAAAGAACTGCGGGTGTTGCCGAATATTATAAAAAACAAGGGAAATTTAAAAACTTTGAAGGCAATCGCGACGAAAGCATTTTGTTCGACGAATTAAGCTGTGCGATAGCCCAGGCAATTAAAGAGGTTCGAAAATAAACATAGTTTGCTTTACCGGAACCGATACACCAGATAAGTTTGAAGCATGGTGTAATAAAATGAGACAGGCTCTCCTTCGTCGTTTTTAATGTAATCTTCGCGGTAAAAGCGAGTAATGGAACGGTTGCCTGTAAATCTTAACGATATTTTATCGTTGAAATGAAAACTGCCTCCCAGTTTAATACCCGGTTCAAACCGATTGATATCGGAACCGTGATTTTCGGTTAAAAAAATATCGGGAACAGCCCCCCCCTCACCAATTCGCACAGTGATATCGGTGGCATCGCGTCTCACAAAAGCAATGTTTTGAAACAAGCCCAGGTCGAGAGAGAAGTATTTACCCAGTTGTATCGAAGTGAGAGCAGCAAATTCCACATTATGAGTATGCACGTTTCCATTTACATTTACTGTATAAAATGTGGGTATCTGGGTTTCTGTGCCCTGATATTCGACACTTACAGTAGTGTCGCGTCTTTGTATTGACCCGTACCCGAAATGACGCAGCGAGTAATTGAGTTGTGACTCTATCGATACTCTATTGTTTACATGTATTGAATGGCCTATGGCAAGCGTGGCACCAAACCCGGGTTTTCCTGTAGAATTATTGACCTCAATATTTGGTATAGCGCCACCATAGGTAAAACCGGCAGAAATAAACGTATGTTGTGCAATAACTGTAGATGAAAGAGTAGAAATAACAATTGCCAATATCAGTTTCATTGGCGGGGCATCATCAGTTTTACGTCATCAATTTCGAGAATACTTCCGGCATGTGCTTTCATTTTTTCACCTGAAATACTAGTCAGAAATATTACATTGATGGTGTCGTGGTCGCGGGCTTCTGAACGATAGGCATAAGGTAATACCATAAGGGTGTACACTTCTGTCAGGCTTGTAATAGTAGTGGACGCTTCGGCAATGGTGTCGCGGGCGCCAGTTAGGTTGTTAAATTTAGTAAGGCTGCTGTAAATTACGGCTGTGTCGTTGTTGGCTGGCAAATAGCGGTAATAGAAACTGAGCGAACCCGGAGAAATTGTAATGGGCTTACCTTGCAATAAGTTTTCACCTATGGGCCGGTTGGCATCAAAGTCTCCGGCTACCAGTATCCCTGGTAAAGTCCATTCATCAGTCCAAGCTTTGGCTTCGAGTCGCACTGCGTAGTCCCCAATATACGCATTCTCCGATTTTAACATAGTAAGCGGTGCCTGAATAAACGAAAGGTTGTTGAGACTTGCCCAGTAATCGCCTGAGGGTGATTCAAATTGAGCATCGTTTTGCACTTTCGTAGTCCACAATTCAAAACCACCATTGGCAATTTCTGTGGTATTAAAAACTACTACCAAAGGCGGGTTATCCGGTTCGTCACATGATGAAAACATAGCTACAACAAGCAGAAATAAAGCTAAAATGTTTAATAGTTTCATAATCTGAATTTTACAATTACGCAACAATTATAAGTATTTTTTGTTCAAAGTCAACATAAGTTCTTATCTTTGAAAAAAACAAGATATGAACAGAGCTGTGGTGATAACAATGCTGATTGGCTTGCTGTATCTGGCTTCGTGTGGTGTTAAAGAGCCTTGCGAACAGAACAATACCGGTGAAATTTGTGTGCAAAATTACTCAGGCAGAAATGTTGAAGTGTATATTAATAATGTGAGGGCATTAACCCTTGCCGATAATACCGAGAATTGTGTAGTAAAACCAATCGGCAATTATTCGGTGCGTTTTATAAGTTTCACCGATGAGAATACAATTACGGTGAATGTTGAGCAGTGTAAGGCTACTACCGTTAGCGTCAGCTTCTAAAATTATGTCTGAAGTCAGGGTATATTCGGCTTCTGCGGGAGCAGGAAAAACATTTCGACTTACTTGTGAATGTTTGCAACTGCTTATCGAAAACCCCCACGACTATAAACACCTTCTCGCCGTAACTTTTACCAACAAAGCCAGCGAAGAAATGAAAGAGAGGCTGGTTAATGAATTATATGTTCTGGCCTCAGGGCAAAGCTCCGGTTATTTAAAACATCTTCAAATAAATTCCGAAAGCAATGCCGATTCCGAAAAGTTCATCAGGAGTCGTGCGTTACAGGCTTTAACATTGATATTGCACGATTACGGAAGGTTTTCGTATATGACAATCGATAGCTTCTTTCAGAAGATTCTCAGGGCTTTTATGCACGAAATGAATCTGAATGCAAACTACAACCTGGAACTCGATTCCAATGCAGTGGTTCATGAGGCGGTTGATCAGCTTATCGAGGAAACTGCTGTTGACACTGAACTTCTCAATTGGGTGCTCGATGTTGTAAAGGTAAAAATGAATGAATCGGGTAGATGGGATTTCAGAGAAGAACTTATCGCATTGTTTAAGGAACTTTACAAAGAAAAATTTGCAGTTATTAATGAGCAATACCGCTTGCAACAAACCGATAAAAATAAGGTACGTCAACTTATTGCAATAGTAAAAGAGCTTAAAAAAAAGCATACTGATTATGTAAATTCAATTGCCGGCGATGCCGATGATATATTGAAAAAATATGGGTTTACTACCGACGACTTTAGTTATAAGTCTGCCGGAGCAATCGCATCAATGTTGAAGCTCAATAAGAAAAACAAAATAGAAAAACCAGGGCAACGCTTTTATGATGCTTTAGATGATGCTGAAACATGTATCGGAAAGGGAAACCTTCACAAAGCCAACATAAGAAGTGCATTTTCGGAGTTGAATGCCTTAATGCATCAGTTCAACGATTGGATACAATCTGATTTTGCCGAATATACAACCTGTAATCTGTTATTGAACAACATGTATCTGCTTGGTTTGGTTGTCGACGGGAAGCAAAGGCTTAATGCTTTAATGGCAGCCAACGACAGTTTCTTTATAGGCGATACGCCTTTGTTCTTATCCGATCTTTCACGGCATAACGACACCCCATTTATTTATGAAAAAACCGGTATCCGACTGAAACACTATTTGATTGATGAATTTCAGGATACCAGCGAAAAACAATGGGAAGCATTTCTCCCCTTGTTGCGCGAAAGCCTGTCGTATGGTAAGAATCTGAATATGGTGGTAGGCGATGTAAAGCAGTCGATATTTCGATGGCGAAATGGGAATTGGCGTATTTTGGCTGAACAAATTCACAGGCAGTTACACGTACAAGCATTAGTGCTGAAAGAAAACTATCGCAGTGCACAACGAATCGTTGAATTTAATAATTCGTTGTTTTTGGCTCTTGCCGAAAGAGTTCAGCATTATATCAATAATGAATTGCCTGTAGATGGTGAAAGCTCGTATGATTGGATGCATAAAACAATCATCGATAATTATTCTGATGTTGCTCAAAACCCCATGGCGGGTGAGGGTGGCTGCGTAAGCATTAGGTTCATGCCCGAAGAACTTAAAGTTGATGAATGGAAAACATTGTCGATGCAATATATGGCCGCTGAAATTGTGAAGTTAATGCACATGGGCTATGCACCGGGAGATATTGCTGTTTTGGTTCGTACCAACAAAGATGCTAAACGAGTAGTTTCCTATTTACTCGACTATCAGCAAGGTAACGAAAATCATGAACAGATGTCTTTTTCGGTTGTTTCGGCCGAATCGCTCAACCTGGCATCTAATCCAGCAGTTAGCGTGCTGATAAATTTGCTTAGCTATGTGGCACAACCTAGCAATTCGATGGCCTTGTTTAATGCTTCGGTAAATTACAGTTTACATATTAGACGCAATACCCAATTCAGCGATTTTTCGGTTTCAGCCGAGCATAATCAATTACTAAAAGCTTTCCCTGCTGAATTGGTATCTTTGTTAACACAATCGGTTCATGGCGATTTGGTTAGTTTGTGCGAGCATTTCATTCGTGTTGGCGAATTGAATAAAAAAAACGAAAACACTGCTTTTCTTGATGCTTTTGTTGAATTGGCTGCCGATTTTTCGGCGCGAAAAGGAACTGGGGTGATGGCATTTATAGAATGGTGGCAAAACGAAGGTTGCACCAAATCGTTGTCGTTGCCCGACAGCAATCAGGCGGTTAAAATACTTACCATTCACCAAGCCAAGGGACTGGGCTTCGAAGCAGTGTTTATTCCTTTTGGCAATTTCGATTTAACCCCCGAGAAAAACCCATTGCTATGGTGTAATACCGAGAATACTGCATTTAGCATTATACCCTATGTGCCGGTGACATATAAAAGCGAAATGGCTGAATCGTTATTTGTAAACGAGTATTTCGAAGAAATGCTTCATTTCTGTCACGATTCGCTTAATTTATTTTATGTTGCGGCCACTCGTGCAAAAAAAGTGCTATGGATGGGTATGCCTCTTAAAAAATCGAAATCGTTGGCTGATTATACGCGTGAGATTCTTAAAAAACCGAATAGTGCCACCGATAACCGATTTATCGACTTGTCGAAGTATTTCGATGGCACAGAGTTATTTGAATACGGATCGATTCCTGAACCAAAATATTATTACAAGCCTGGTATTATTATGCCGGAACACAATGTGAGTGAAAATAAAAAACAGGTGATTACCCACAGTGAGTTTACAAAAAAATTTGCCGGCGAAGCCATGGGTGATATCCAAAAGGGTATATTATTACATTCCGTTTTCGAAAAAATCAGAGGCCTGAACGATATTCAACCGGCTGTAGAACAATTGCTTAACAACGGATATATCAATAACGCCGATATGGATGCCCATGTAACATATATTCATAATCTACTGTCGAACACAAATGTAAAACCTTGGTTTACCGAATTCGACAATTTGCACAATGAAGCCTGGATATTGTCGCCCGACGGCAACATGAACAAACCCGACCGAGTAATGCAATTTGGCAACTCAATCGAGGTGCTCGATTACAAATTTGGCTTAAAAACATCTGATAAACATATAAGCCAGATAAAAACATATATGCAATTGCTTAATGATATGGGATATGAGAATTGCAAAGGCTTTGTGTGGTATGTTTCCCTAAATAAAATAGTTCAGGTCGACGATAGGGGTAATAAAACAATTGATTGGTAAGTTATGAGAAGTTTTATTAAATTTATAGTAAGAAATCTTCCCAGGACGGTATTAATAAGATTTTCGTATCTATTCTCGGTACTGGTAAGCCCTTTCTACAAAGGGTCTCGATACCAATGTCCTGTGTGTGAAAGTAAACTTAGGAAATTGCTGCCATATGGAAATAAAGGTGCTGTAAATCGCCTTTGCCCTGTGTGTTTGTCGTTGGAACGTCATCGAATGCTTTGGTTGTATTTGCAACGGAAAACAAGTTTACTAAATTCTGAAGCAAAAGTCTTGCATATAGCACCCGAACAGTCGATTCGTCGCAATTTTAAAAAGTTACAGCAACTGCACTACACTACAGCCGATTTGAATTCGCCCATTGCCGATTTGCATTTCGACGTAATGAATATTCCGTTGCCCGATAACAGCTTCGATGTTGTGTTGTGTAATCATGTGCTCGAACATGTGCCCGATGATATTGCGGCAATGCAACAAATATATCGTATTATGAAACCCGGTGCCTGGTCGGTAATGCAGGTCCCGTTAAGAAACGACCTTGAAACTACTTTCGAAGACGTCAGCATTACTTCGCCTGCCGAACGCGAAAAAGTATTTGGACAGTACGACCATGTCCGCTGGCACGGTCGCGATTATCCGAAACGTCTCGAAAAGGCCGGTTTTGTTGTTGAAGAATTCGACCCTGCCGAATACTTTTCGGAACATGAAATAAATTTGTTTCGGCTCGATAGAAACGAAAAAATGTATATCGCCCATAAACCACTATAGAACTGCCAATTTGCTTGCTGTACAACAATTGTAGAGTAAGTATAATTATAGTACAGTAAGTTCTCAATTCATTTTGGTATTTGAAAAACAATACTATTTTTGCCACCATGAGGAGATGGATTTTTAGATGTTGCAAGCAGCTTACATTGAGTGACTTATTATTTCACCCCTTAATTATATCAAACTGTGACTCAAGAGAAATGTACATTTATTTCTCAAGCGTGACGCAATTTTATTTGTTTAACTTTAAAAATAGAGTACAATGATGAAGCCTGTTTTATGGTATGTTTTAGTTTTTGTTGTAGTTTCTTTGTTTTCTTGCAAACAGCCTCAGTCGCAAAAGTCATCAAACGAAGAGCCGCAATCGGTTGAACATACAAAAGTTGTGGCCCACTATTCTGATGTGCCGCAAGCCAAAGAAAAAAGTTTTGATGAAGTGTTGAAAACCAAGGCAAAAAGCCTCACAAAAGAATCGATTGATGTGATGGAAGCTTATGCAACAAAATATGTTTTGGCTGCGCATAATCCGGTGAGTAGGGGTTTACTATCGAATTATTTTTGGTATGTGTACAATGCCTTACCTGAATTTGTTGATGAAAACGAAAGGCATTTGGGGTATTATAAAGACGAGAACCAACAGCCCGAAAAAGAACGGATGATTGCATATGCAATTTATAAAATCGACAGAAGCCCCGATAATCTTAAATCGCTGTATGAGACTTATAAACCTAGATTAACTGAGCTTGTGTCGAAACAATTGTATGAAGATTTGCTTATCGATGAGGAAGTAAACAGTAGGATATATGTGTATGAGAAGCTTACAGAAATTGACAATTACAGTGAATTACTCACACTTGCATATAATCATGCCGATACTGCCACCGGAATACTGTATTTCGACGGAGAGGAAACTTACTTCGAGGTATGCAACCCTGCATATGGTTTCGACAGCAATCGCCTGTCAGAATTGATTTGTCAATATCTTAACATCGATAGATATGATAGCTACTACTGCGATGATGCATGGTCGTTTTGGATGAGACGCAACAAGGAGGGAAATATGCAAACTGTTTACGAAATACTGAAAGATATTCAGTCGATATACAAGTAATAAACTACTAAAAATTGTCTAGTATGAAAAAAATCAGACCGTTAATGGCTGTTGCAGCACTTGTTCTTATACTGATCTCGTGCAGCAATAGTTCTCAAACTAAAACTGCAGATTCATCGGAATCGGTAACAGAAAACCACCAAAGTGTTAGTGAAACATCAGAAGTATTTGCCGATTTCTATGAGAACTTCGTCTCTGATAAATCATTCCAAATGCAGAGAATACAGTTCCCGATAAAAGGTTCCAATATTACCGATTATGAATCGGAAGAAGCATGGTCAGCAGAAAACTGGTCGATGTTAACGCATATCGACAATATAGATACATCTGATTTTAGTATTGAGAAAAACGAAACAAGCAACAGGGTAGAGCATAAAATTTATATTCCAAACAGTGGTTTTGGTGTTAGTTATGCTTTCGAATTAACCGACGGTAAATGGTATCTTACCGAGAGAACAGATATGAATTTATAGTATTGATAATTCTTTGAAATCATAGTTTTTTAGAAATGAACTGTAGTGTGTAAAATAACACCGATGTTGTGTGTGTTCAACCTGGAGATAACGCTTATTCGCTAAATTACAATGGCGAACGAATTTACAAGAAGATTTTATCACTCGTTAATACCAATTAACAACGCTCAATGTGAATATTGTGGTATGATGAAATATGCCGATATGCTTCAAGATTCTGTCTCAATTGCATTCAGTTACAATGCTTATCGGTTGTTAATTAATATGCAGTCAATAAGTTAATGATTTACAATAGCAATAATGACAATTCATTAAGATAATTTTAAGACAATGAATCGTATTTTTTTATAGGTTCACAAAAATTATTTTTAATGAAGTTACATCGTTGTTTTATCACATTGTTTGCCATTGTATTGGGTGGTCACATTTTTTCGCAACAACTTTGCGAACCGGATGCAAAGCTGTTAACCAAGCTTTTTCTAGAGTCGGAAGCCAAATTCAAGGGGTATTCTGTGCTTGAAGAGAAGCCATTGGTGTTTAACAACGATACCTTATGGTTCCTGACAAACCTTGCCCCTAATGGTTATGTGCTGGTTGGCGCGAAAAAATATTTACCTGCAATAAAGGCTTTCTCCACCGAAAGTAATTTTGGCCCGTTGTCGGTCGATAATCCGTTATATCGCTTGCTGGTTACCGATGCACTATTGCAAATCGAAGCCTCAAATATTTGCCCAAAGCATGGCGACCAACGAATGCCATTTGGTTTAACGGTTTCGGCTATACCACTTCGGGCAAAAGGCGAACCCGAGCAATGGCCAGAAGGGCAGGAGGGATGGATTGTTTCAAGTTGGAACCAGGCGGCACCCTATTGGAATATGTGCCCCATCGATCCGGTAAGCCATTCTCGAAGCTATACGGGTTGCCCTGCAACTGCTATGGCTATGATTATGAATTTCCATGCTACCACCAATAACATACAATTTACCGACGACGACGATTATTACCATTCCTATGCAGGGCGAAACTATTATATCGACAACGACTGGCAAACTGTGGGATTTCCTTCGTTTGATCAGCTTAATAAATACCTTGATACCTTAAGTGTTCATTATGAGAACAATGACATTATCACCGATAACGATAAAGCTGCACTAAGTTTTGCTTGTGGTGTGGCTATGAGGCAGGTTTACACTTCTCAGGGTTCGGGTACATTTTGGGTAAGTCAGGCTTACAACGGATATCTTCGTTTTGCATGCAATCAAGCAACTCTTATGTATCCTGATGAACCGGGTATATACGATAGTATTATTCAAAATATTAAACAGGGATATCCGGTGCACCTTGCCGTGGTTGACGAAACCAATACATCAGGCCATAATTTGGTTATTGATGGTTATCGCAGCGATGGATACTTTCATCTCGACTATGGCTATGGCGAATATTACAACGGTTGGTATCTGATGCCTGCCGAAATGCAAATGGGACTTACTGTAATAGAAGGGGTAATTGTAAATATTTTGAAACCCGAAAATGTGAACATCCCTACAAAAACCTTGAATCGGGAGTGGATGTTATATCCAGTACCTGCTCACAGTGTTCTGAACATTCAATGCAGTTCCAATATTTCTGAAAATGTATGTGTGAATATAGTCAGTTTGTCGGGCGAGCTTATTTATTCGGAACAGGTCGATCTATCACACACTGAAAATAAAATTGATATTAATACCGAAAACTGGCCTTCGGGTCTGTATATACATAATCAACGGAACCAACGCACACACTAGCGGCATATTTAGTGTGCAACACTGACGCTGTAAGAATGCGAAACAACCAAACGATTGACAAAGACAGATAATTCCCAATTACATTTCGGCAACTTCTTTTCAAGCTTGTACGCCAACCAAGGTTCAGCATCGGAATAAACTTCTCGTCCTTTTTTCAA
>CAZEHA010000002.1:0-117176 GCA_964511665.1 uncultured Bacteroidales bacterium | reverse complement strand
ATAAAAAACGAAGACCGATAAAAACCGTCTTCGTTTACGTGAACCCGGAGGGACTTCCCTCTTTCAAACTCTGTACTCACACTGCCACTCACTCTGACTCAAAAAAAACCTTTGGTTTCGTATGAAATCGGGATAAACTTCTCGTCCTTTTTTCAAATAAAAAACGAAGACCGATAAAAACCGTCTTCGTTTACGTGAACCCGGAGGGACTCGAACCCCCAACCTTCTGATCCGTAGTCAGATACTCTATCCAATTAAGCTACGGGTCCTTTTTTGTGAATGCAAAATTACATAAAATTTTAGAAAACAGATGTATTTTCTTTCTAATTTTCTTAAAAAATATTTTTGGAGCCTTTACTGCTTCAATTAAACAACAATAGCAGGACCATCCTGCTATTGTTGTGGAGAATATTTTATTTTTTGTAAACAAATGTGCCGTTAACTCTAACAATTCCAATGGTAGGGCTATCAGGTTTCTCAACATTTAATGCAAGTTTCCCACAAACGGCATCTTTACTTACGTGTTCTACAGTAATTCCACCCTGATCGGGCATTCCCGAAAACCAGTTGAACCAAACTGTGCCATAAGCAGTGGTGAGTGTTACACTGCTCGACATGCCACTTTCGTAATCGTGGTAACCGTAATATCCGGGTTCCAGTTTTTTACCTTTACGTGCGCGGAGTTCAATGTTCAAATCAATTTGACTTTCGCTGCGTTCGCCCTGAAGGTCTTTGGGTTCATAATTAGATAGTTTCAGGCTTACTGTTGAATCGTTAATCCACTGGAATTCCGAATTTTTCACTTCGAATTTCGGAGTTGTAAATACCAGAGTGTCTTTCATCGAATAGTAATAATCTTGCACGGTGATTGCAATTTCGTTGCTTACTTCGCAAACGGGTTTTTGGTCTTCTTCGGTGCTTCCGTTGTTTTTATTTGAAGAACCACCACACGAAGCCAATGCAAAGGCACCCAGCAACATTAAAATAATAGTTTGCTTTTTCATAGTTGTTTCATTTTTGGTTAATAACGATTATTTGAGTTTGCAACATAGCAAATTTTTGCAAAAATTACTAATCGCTTGCTAATATTCTAATACTTTTCCAAATAATTCGTAATCGGAAGCCATTTCTATTTCTACGTTATAATAGTTGCCCACCTTGAGTTGTCCGGAGTTTTCGATAATAACTTCATTGTCAACTTCCACTGAATCGTATTGACTGCGGCCTATGGCTGTGTCTTTTTGTACCTCATCAACAATAACTTCAATTGTTTTTCCAATTTTGCTTAAATTCTTTTCAAGCGAAATAGATTGTTGTAGTGTCATTAAGCGATTAAGTCGCGATTTTTTCACTGATGTAGTAACACTGTCGCGATGGTTTTTGGCTGCATAGGTATTTTCTTCGTGCGAATAGGTAAAGGCACCTAGTCTGTCGAATTGAATCTTGCGTACAAATTTTATCAAATCGTTGAATTCGCTTCGCGTTTCTCCCGGATATCCCACTATCATGGTTGTTCTAATGGCAGCATCGGGGGCAACACTTCTGATGTTGTTGATTAATTTGATGATTTTCTCTTGGTTAGAATTTCTACGCATTCGTTTCAAAACCTGAGTGTTGGCGTGCTGAAAAGGGATGTCGTAGTAATTACAAATTTTAGGCTCTGTTGCAATGGTTTCAATAAGTTGCTTGTCTACAGCGTTGGGGTAGAGGTAATGCACCCGAAGCCAATGTAAATTTTTTATGCTTACAAGTTCTTTAAGAAGTGTAGGCAACATGTGTTGTTTGTAACGGTCGTAACCGAAAAACGAACTGTCTTGAGCAATCAACATTATTTCGCTAACTCCTCTTTCGGTTAGATATTGCACTTCTTCGGCTATTGAATCGATGCTGCGAGAGATATAGTTGCCCTTAATTGAAGGTATTGCACAGAACGAACATTTCCTATTGCAGCCTTCTGCAATCTTTACATAGGCATAGTGGCCCGAATTGGTGATTGTCCGTCCAAATACTGAGCGGTTGTCTGCCTTTAGCTCCAATTCCTGCATCAAGGCTTCTAGGTCGTAATTCCCAATGAAGCAGTCAACTTCGGGTAATTCAGAGGCCAGCTCGGCAGCATAACGCTGCGACAGACAGCCGAATACTATTATCTTACCAATATTGCCCGCATTTTTGGCTTGTATAAGGTCGAGAATAGTTTCTACCGATTCTTCGCGGGCATCGTTAATAAAACCGCAGGTGTTTACTATGGCAAAGTCGCCTTGCAAATGTTCCGGGTTAAACTCAGTTGAAATGTTGTTTGCCTGAATATGGTATAGTAGTTGCTCAGAATCGACAAGGTTTTTTGAACATCCTAGATTTATTATGATTATTTTTTTCGGAATTTCGTTCATAAATAGTAATTTTAGGCTCTGCAAATATAGCACAGCATGAAGTATTTTGTTTCTGTTTTTATTTTTATAACGCTGGCCAACGGCATCAGCGCTCAATACTACGAGGTGCCGGCATGGTTTTCCGATTTTCCTCTATCTGACGAAGCTAGTGTTTATGCCATTGGCATATCCGATCCTCGTATGTCGGATACTGTATTGGCTGCCAATATTGCCGTTCATCGTGCTGTGTGTGTTGCTGCATTGCTACATCGTAGTAAGGTGATGTATGCTTCCGACTATTTCGAAACAAAGTCGGAAGAACACCGTACATTTATTCTCACTGAGACCTATCAGGAATTGGCGAAAATTGAAGCCCGCATGTCTTCGAAGGAAGTGAATAACTACAAGGTGCTGAAGCAGGAACGTAACCAGAATGATGAAACCATCGTACTGATTGTGTGGTATCCCGATAGCGATAAAGAAGAATCGATGGTGTATGCTGAGTATTTTCGGCAAGATTTTGAGTTAAGCAATACACGCTCTCTCGAAAGTATTCGTAGTTTAATGCTGGGGTATAGGCGCAGTGTGGAATCAGACCGAATATTCTCAAAATTTAAGGCCATTCACATTAATAACGATATTAGCTTCGAAATAGAGTTCGACTCTATAGAAATTAAACCTCCGGGATATTTCTATGGTTACCGGGGAGTTTCGTACGAAAGCTTAAATCTGAATGCGTTTAACTCAAGCACAAAGCTCGAGAAAGGTCTTTGGAACGCCTTTGTAGAAGCCTTACTTAACAGTATGATTCGCAAAACAAAGAATTTTAAATCGCAGATGGAGCTGGTGAACGACATATATTCTACAGCTCAAGACAACACACCCGATAATGCAACAGGCAGTCTGGCTAGGCAAGTTTCGAGAAACAACATGCAGTTCCGAATTGGAAGCATTTGCATCGACGATCGTAATATGATGCATTTGTCGTTGTTATATCCCTACGAAAGTAAAAAAGTTACCTTTGCCCAAGGCATGGCGCAAGATAGCGTAGAATTGTTGAAACCGGAAAAGAAAAAAAATATTTTTTATCGTTTGTTCCGAAAACGAGAAAAATAATGCATATTTGTATTGCTTTGTACTTTATTATTAACCAAAGAAATGTGTTATGAAACGTATTAAATTATTTGCATTCGTGGTTTTAGCCGGTTTATTGGCTACTGCTTGTTCTTTAACTGTGCCTGTGGCTGCTACAAGTAATCCTGTAGGTAGCAAGGTAGGTGTTGCATCAGCCACCGGATTTTTACATGTGTTGTGGTTTAATGGCGATGCCAGTATCAGAACTGCAGCAAAAAACGGCGGTATTACTAAAATTTCTACCGTTGATTTTAAACAGAAAGATATGCTGGGTATTATCCAAACCTACGAATGCATTGTAACAGGTGAATAACCTGAAGCTTTTGGTGACAGAGCCGTAACTGAGGTTGCGGCTTTGTTTATTTTAAATGTGCATGAAACAATCATTCCGTCTTACTGGTATTGGTCAATTGTTTATAGCTGTGCTTTTAGCAATGGCTCTATCTGCGTGCATGGGGGTGAAGCATACCGGATCAAAAATCAACTCAACCTATTATACCGATTTTTTTATAGCTCCCGGTGTTGTTCAGTATTTTATTAAACCTTTGTGGTATAAAGCCGACGACGATAAATTAAGTCTCGATTTTACATTCCGCACCGATTCGGCCAATAGCCTCGTCCGGGTCAATTTCAGCATAATTACCAATCGGGTAATTCGTGAAAACGACAAACTTATGTTGCATCTGGGGCAGCCATCAAAAAGTCTTTGTTGCGTAATGATATTTTCAGAAAAGAGAAAGAATAAAACAATGTATCGCTATTCAAGCGATTTCGATTACGCCACTGTGCGCCAATATTTCGAAAATAAACTATATCCTATGCTTGATGTTGCCGGCGATACTATCGTTTTTCGACCTTCACCAAGAAGTGCACGAGCTTCGAAAACACTGGTAACAGAAGTGTTTTATTGATATCGCAAATCAATTCTCGATAAAATCGATGATTTTTTTGTCGAAAGGTTTTTCCATGGGTTTTGCAAAACCAACAAGGTTCCCCTTTTCATCAATCATGTATTTCTGAAAGTTCCAGCTTATTTCCGAATCAGAATGCCTGTTGTTCGACTTTTGTGTTAGCCACTGATATACAGGATGCATGTCGTCGCCTTTAACCGATATTTTCGACATCATTTTGAAGCTGACACCATAATTTTTTTCACAGAATTCGGCAATTTCTTCGTTGGTTCCGGGTTCCTGACTCATGAAATTATTGGCCGGAAAACCAATAATAACAAGTTTGTCGGCATACTTCTGATGTAGCTCCTCCAATTCTTTGTACTGTGGTGTTAAACCACACTTTGAGGCTGTGTTTACGATGAGAACCTTTTTGCCTTTCAGGTTTTCGAAACTGAATTCGTTACCCGATATGTCAGTGGCTTTTAAACTATAAAAATCTGACTTTTGGGCATAAGAAAATGTTGCAATAAGCACGAATAGGGTTATTAATGAAGTTTTCATAATCTAAATTTTTTAATGAAACAGATAATGATTAATATTGTTTGCAAAATAGTAATAAAAATGATTCATGAATAAAGAAGCCAGATATAAACGTTTAATTGATCAATTAGAGCCGGCTCTGCAAAAAGTAAATAACCCTGTATCGAGGATGGCTACTGTGTGTGCTTATTTGCATCACAAAATGCAACCGGTGTTTTTTTGGACAGGTTATTATTTGCTGATTGATGGAGATTTACTGGTAGGGCCATATCAGGGTCCGGCCGCATGCATGAAGTTGGCAAGAAACACCGGAGTGTGTTGGTCGGGTATTAATTCGGGAAAGCCTGTAATTGTCGAAAATGTACATCAATTCGAAGGGCATATTGCTTGTAATCCGAAATCGAAATCAGAAATTGTAGTTCCTTTATTGAACGAGAAAAAAGAGGTTTGCGGGGTTCTCGACGTTGACAGCGACAGACTTTCGGCTTTTGACGAAACCGATGCCCTGTTCCTGAAGAAAATAAACGAATACATTTATAGGTAACTACAATCACACCCCCGATGAGGATGACATAAAACACTATCAGACCGACTCTCGTCTAAGTCATTCTTTATTGCCTTCAAGGTCTTCGAAACTTACATCATCGAAGTTGCCAGCCGATTTGTTTTCCGAAATGTTTTGCTCCATATCAATTATGGGCGAATTTTGGAAAATAAAATCGACACTTTCGTGCAATGCCTCCGAAAACTTTTCAAAATCTTCTTTATACAAGAAAATTTTGTGCTTCTCAAAATGTGAATTCCCGTCGCGGTCGAAAATCTTTTTGCTTTCGGTTACTGTTAAATAATAATCGCCTTTTCGGGTTTCTTTTACATCGAAAAAGTAAGTTCTTTTGCCTGCCCTGATGGCTCTAGAATAGATTTCGTCTTTCCCTTTGTTGTCGTAATCTTGCATCTTACACAGAATTCATTATCTCCAATTTACGAAAATAAATCAAAAATAATTAAGATGCAAATTATTCTTATGAAAAGAATTGCTTAGGGTTAATTTATGGCATTCAAGTTTACGTTTTAGTAATATATTATTAAAAAATGACATTGGTCTAAGTCGCAATAAATTAATGATTTATATTTATATAGGACGCTTGATGTGCAGCCAGCGAATTGAAATATTAATTTTCTTTTATTGTTGCTACCATAATAATTTACTTATTTTTGCGCAAAATGTTCTTAACTATGATTAGTCGCAGGTTATTACGGATTAAAGTAATGCAGGTGTATTACGCGCAGCAAGGTAAAGGTAGTATCGACCTCGATTCGGCTTTAAACGAATTAGACCGCAGTACCAAGGCAACTCTCGATCTGTATTATACTTTTTTGCATTTGCTGCTCGTTTTTCGCGATATCGAAAACGAAAGAATCGAAGCTTCGAAAGACAAATATTTCCCGACCGACGAAGATAGGCATCCCATCACAACTTTTTCCGAAAACCCCATACTCGAGAAAATAGCCGAACAACACAATGTGAAAGCACATAGTAAAACTGTAGGCTTTTTCTGGAATGAACAATTAGAGTTGCTAAAACGCATCTGGGCAAAAGTGAGACAATCGGCATATTATCAAAAATATCTGTCAGAAAGAGAAGCGGGCACAAATGCTTCAGTGAAAATACTTACCGATATCCTTGAAAAAGAAATTGCTGTGAATATCGATATCGAGCAACAGCTCGAAGAAAAAAGCATTTACTGGAACGATGATCTCGAATTCGTTATCAGTACCATCATTCGAAATATTAAAGCTGTGAAAACAACCGAGCAGCCATTTATTCCTGTTACTGATGTTTACCAAAATGAAGAGGACAGAGACTTTGCAATACAATTGCTGAAGTTTTGCTTGATTTACAATAAGGATTTTGATGAAATTATCGAACGACACATCATTAACTGGGAAATCGAACGCATTGCACTTACCGACCGATTGCTCCTGCATCTGGCTATATCAGAGTTTGTATATATGCCCGGAATTCCAGCCAGAGTGTCAATTAACGAATATATTGAGATATCGAAATACTACAGCACAATGAAAAGCAGTATGTTCCTAAATGGCCTGCTCGAAAAGATTTACATTGATTTAAAAGCAAGTGGCAAAGCCGTGAAATCGGGAAGAGGTTTGATTGGTGATATTTAACGGAATTTATTAATTTTGTAAAAATTTTCAGTCATGTTGTTTAAATGTATTCATTTGGTTTTAGTTGTAATGCTTTCTGTTGCAATTATTTCATGTTCAGGTGGCTCCAACAACAATAGTGCACAGGTAAGCGAATACAATATTCAGAACCCGAACACCGCAAGCGGAAATGGAGATATGAGTAAATTGCCCCAGTTTACGTTCAGTGAACTTGATTATAATTTCGGAATTCTCATTCAGGGCGAGAAAGTAGCTCACACTTTTATATTTACCAATACTGGAGGCAGCAATCTGATTATTAAAGACGTGAAAGCTACTTGTGGTTGCACAACGCCAAAGTGGACAAAAGAGCCTGTAAAGCCCGGAGAAAAGGGAAGTATCGAAGTTATTTTCGATAGCAGCGGCAGGTCGGGCGAGCAATCTAAATCAATTAAAGTTGAAGCCAATACACAACCAAATTCAGTTGAATTGCGCATTCGTTGCGATATAGTAACCAAATAAATTAATACCAAACTTAACAATGATGATGACAATCTTTTTAATGGCTCCTACCGAAGGGGGAGAGCAGGGAACAATGAGTTCCATATTTTTTATCGTATTGCTTTTCGCGGTTTTCTATTTTTTAATTCTTCGCCCCCAAAGCAAACGGCAAAAAGAGCTTCGCAAATTCAGAGAAAGCCTGGCCAAAGGTGATAAGGTTATTACTACAGGAGGAATTCACGGTAAAATTGTTGAAATAGAAGAGCAAACCATTCTCCTCGAAGTTGATACCAACGTAAAAATAAGAATTCAGAAATCTGAGGTGGTGGGAAATCCCGCAAATCCTCCACAATCGAAATAGGCCTTGTCTGAAAATCCGAAGATATCGGGACCTTCTAAGTTTTATCGGTATGCAAAACTTCTAATAAGGAATAAGAAGTTCCTGGTATTCATGTTTTTTGTTGTGGTATCAACTATATTATGGTTGTTGAATGCCATCGAAAAAGAATATACCACAACGCTTACTTTTAATGTAAAATTCGAAAATATCCCTTATAAATCGATTGATGAATCGCAGTTGCCCAAGCAATTGGCAGTTGAAATCAAAGGGTTCGGCTATAACTTGCTTAAGTATAAAATAGCTCCCAAAGATATTCCCGTTACAATCGATTTATCAGAATTTAAACCCGGCAGATATCAGGGAGATAGAAATACTTACTATTTGTCGATGAATAAGCTCTCTGAATACCTGATGAAACGCTTCGATAACGATGTGAGTTTTGTTTCGGTTTTGCCCGATACTTTGTTTTTCACAACAAACAGCGTCGAAAGTAAATCGGTGCCGGTGTATGCCGATGTAGAGTTTATTGT
This sequence comes from uncultured Bacteroidales bacterium, assembly GCA_964511665.1. GTDB lineage: Bacteria > Bacteroidota > Bacteroidia > Bacteroidales > ML635J-15 > JAGOEF01. The sequence continues at coordinate 108,703 of CAZEHA010000002.1, read as the reverse complement.
TGATGGAGGATACATGCTGAAGCAAAACCCAACAATCACTCCTTCTACAGTTGTAGTATATGGTAGCTCAAGTTTACTCGACAAACTCGATTCGGTTGAAACCATCAGTGCCAAGCTGGGAGTGATATCGAAACCGGTGCATAAACGCATTGCAATAAAGAAAATAGAAGGACTGAAGATTGAGCCCAATGCAGTGCAATTTGTTCTCGATGTTGAAAAATGCACCGAAAAAACACTCAGCTTGCCGGTGGTCCCAATGAATTTTCCCGCTAATACAAAAATGATGTTCATTCCCGATAAGGTAGATGTTAGTTTTAAGGTAGCACTGCCTGATTACGACCTGATTACCGAAAAAGATTTTGTGTTAAACGCAGTGTATAACAATAGCAATATTGGGTCAATTGCCTTGGTTTTATCGAAACAGCCCGATAAAGTGCGCGATATTAAGTTGCATAAACGCGAAGTTCGTTTTATAATCGAAAAATAGTATGGCAACAATTCATGCTGCAGTTACGGGTGGTATTGCATCAGGCAAAACAATGGTATGCAAAATTATTGCTTGTTTCGGAATCGATATCTACTATAGCGATGCCAGAGCAGCCCGTCTGATGGAGTGTGATGATAGAATTATTACTGCTTTAAAGCAATATTTTGGAGAGGATATATATTGTGATTCTAAACTAAATAAAACTGTATTGGCTCATCGTATTTTTGAGAACGATATCGACAGGGCATTTGTCGATTCGGTGGTTCATCCTGTTGTACTTTCTGATTATTTCGAATGGAGGAAACATACTCATAACTCAATTACAATTATTGAAACTGCCTTATTGCCCCGATTGTCGGCGTTGTCGGATTTACACGAGGTTATTTATGTTCGATCTCCACTCGATTTGCGAATGAAACGATTGATAGAACGGAATCCTATCTCTGCAGAAATGGCTTCAAGACGTGTGGCTGCTCAGGTAGCTGAAGCCGAATATGAAAATACAGCAACCCATATTATCGAAAACAACGAGAAACGCTTGTTATTCCCTCAGGTTGTTTCTGTTCTCGAACAAATTGAAGCGAAACATGGCTAAATATGCTAAATGGATAGGAGGAGGCCTCGGCTGGGTATTGGGTGGCCCGATTGGGGCTGTTATTGGTTTTATTGCGGGAAGTTTTTTTGATAATAGTTCGAGCAAATCCTCAAAATCGACTCAGGCCGGCGACTTTGCTGTTGCCTTAGTGGTGGTTACGGCTGTAGTGATGAAAGCCAACAAAGTGCTTAAAAAGTCGGAACTCGATTATGTTAAAGCATTTTTTGTGCGAAATTTTGGAGAAGAAAAAGCACATGAAGCACTTCTGATGTTGCGTGATGTGCTAAATAAGGATATCAATGCCCGTGATGTTTGCGAACAGATGCGTATCAATCTCGATTATTCATCGAAATTGCAAATGCTGCACTACATGTTTGGCATTGCCCGTGCCGATGGAATGGTAGAGGCTTCTGAAATTGCTGCCATAAAACAAATGGCTCAATGGATGGGTATTAGACAAAACGATTATCTTTCGATTCAGGCAATGTTTGTTGTTGCCGACAATTCTGATGCAGCTTACGATATTCTCGAAATCTCGAAAAATGCATCCGACGAGGAAGTGAAAAAAGCCTACCGAGCCATGGCTATTAAATATCATCCCGACAAAGTGGCACATCTTGGGGAAGATGTGCAACTTGCGGCAAAAGAGAAATTTCAGAAGTTGCTCGAAGCCTATGAGGCGGTAAAAAAACAAAGGGGAATAAAGTAAGCGATTCCCGAAACAAAAACTGTCTATTTTTGTTCTTGCACTTATAAACTCTTATAATTTATACTATGGAAGTTACATTCGATGGAGGTAAAGTGGTTACAGCTCATATTAACGGACACACTGTAAGAACCGACCAGCAGGTGTTTGCCGGTGGTTTGAATTCAGCACCCTCACCATACGAACTCTTTCTTGCTTCGCTGGGTACCTGTGCAGGTATTTATGTGAAATACTTCTGCGATAAACGGAATATCGCAACCGATAACATGAAAATAGTTCAACACATAGAATTCGATAATCAAACCGGTTTACCGATTCGTGTTGAATTCGAGATACAGGTGCCCGCCGATTTTCCCGAAAAGTATCGTCAGGCGCTTGTTACTGCAGCTGAATTTTGTAAAGTAAAAAAGACACTCGAAAATCCTCCTGAATTTAAAACTTACACAACAGTTAAATAAAAATATGATGAAGAAAATTGCAGTTCCCCTTGCCTTCGATGGCAATATCGATTCTCATTTTGGCCACTGCCAGGCCTACTCGGTGTTTTCGGTAAACGAAAGCAATCAAATTATCGGTGTCGACACTATCGATTCACCGCAAGGATGCGGATGTAAGTCGAATATTGGGGCAGTGCTGGCCGAGCAGGGTGTTAGCGTAATGTTAGCAGCGGGTATTGGCGAAGGTGCGATCCATGTGTTAAACCATTGGGGCATCGATGTGGTGCGTGGTTGCTCAGGAAAAGCAGCCGATGTGGTACAAGCATATCTCAATGGAAACATTTCTGATTCCGGCAGCAGTTGTCGGCATAATCATCATAATAGTGGCCATTCTTGTGGCCATTAGCTCACAGATGAGTCATATTATTGTGAGCGATTTGCTTGAGGATTAATCTTTTGAAAAAAAAAACTCCGATTAAACAACCGGAGTTTTTAAAACGTTTCTAAATTCTATAATACATTAACGGCTTCCACAATCTCGAGGCCTTTTGTAATGGCTTCTTCGTTCATTGGCAGAAGGTTGTGATTGCGCACCGGCAACGATTTTTTCAATCCGGCCATTACATTTTCGATTTTAACTATGGGTTTTATTTTGATAAAACCACCCAATACCATCATGTTGAAAACTTTGCCATACCCCATCTTTATCGCAGTATCGGTTGCCGCAATCTTGTAAATATTGATATCGGTACGGCTGGGTGGGCTGGTGATCCCGTTAGGATCGTATAGAAGCAGTCCACCGGGTTTTACCATTTTTTCGAACTTGTCGAGCGATGGCTGGTTAAGCACAATTGCGGTGTCGTATTGAGTAAGAATTGGTGAGCTGATACGTTCGTCGCTGATGATAACAGTAACATTCGAAGTGCCACCTCTCATTTCGGGTCCGTATGAAGGCATCCAAGAAACTTCCTGACCTTGCATGAGACCTGAATAGGCAAGAATTTTACCCATCGACAGAACTCCTTGTCCGCCAAATCCGGCTATAATAATTTCTTCGGTCATAATATCTGAATTTATTTAGTTACTAATTTACCCTCAACTTTTATATCGCCTAACTCGTAGAAGGGGAACATGTTTTCTTCCATCCACTCGTTAGCTTTTACAGGATTCAGTTTCCATCCCGAGTTACAATTCGATACAATTTCGACAAACGACAGGCCTTTTTTTAGTTTCTGATTTTCGAAAGCAGTGCGAATTGCTTTTTTTGCACGGCGTACATTGCGTGGAGTATGAACCGATTGACGAGTTACATAGTAGGTTCCTGCAAGTTGAGCAACCAGTTCCGTCATTTTAATGGGATTTCCCATCATAGTGGTATCGCGGCCATAGGGCGAGGTTGACGATCGCATCCCGGGTAATGTTGTGGGCGCCATTTGGCCTCCTGTCATACCATAAATTCCGTTGTTAACGAAAATAATGGTAATATTTTCGCCGCGGTTGCACGCATGTATGGTTTCTGCTGTGCCAATGGCAGCCAGGTCGCCATCTCCCTGATAGGTAAATACAAATTTATCGGGCATCAGTCTTTTTATAGCAGTAGCTAAAGCAGGAGCACGCCCATGAGCTGCTTGTTGCATATCGATATCGAGAAAGTTGTACATTAACACCGAGCACCCCACCGGCGAAATGCCAATAACCTCTGTTTGAATTCCCATTTCTTCGATGGTTTCGGCAACAAGGCGATGTGCAGTTCCATGTCCACAACCCGGACAATACGATAACTCGTTGTTTGTCATAACCTTGCTTTTGCTGTACACAAGGTTTTCTTCTTTTATGATGTCTTGTAATGTGATATCTGCCATTGCCTTAACCTCCTATTAATTTATGTTGTAGTGCATTAACTATTTCTTCGGGTGTAGGAATTATACCGCCCATACGTCCATAGTGTTCAACAGGTTTTTTCCCATTAACGGCGAGGCGCACATCTTCTACCATTTGACCTGCACTCATTTCAACCGACAAAAAACCTTTTACGGTTTCAGCCATTTCGGCGATTCGTTTTTTGGGGAAGGGGAACAATGTAATGGGTCTCAACAATCCAACCTTAATGCCTTTGGCGCGTGCTATTTTCATAGCGCTTTGGCAGATGCGGGAACTTGATCCGTACGCTACAAATATATAGTCGGCGTCTTTGGTGTCAATTTCTTCGAAACGCACTTCTGTTTCTTGAATTTTGGCATATTTGGCCTGAATTTTAATGTTGAATTTCTCCTGATTTGCAGCAATTAAATCGAGCGATGTAATAATATTGCGTTCACGATCGGGAGTTTTACCGGTTGTAGCCCATGGTGCATTTTTAATTACTTCTTCGCGACTGCGGCGATTAATCTGGGGGCCCAATTCTACCTTTTCCATCATCTGACCAATAACACCATCGGAGAGTATCATCGCGGGGTTACGATATTTCATAGCCAGTTCAAATCCCAGCCCAACAAAATCATACATTTCCTGAACCGAAGCCGGTGCGAGTACTATCAGGCGATAGTCGCCGTGTCCTCCGCCCTTAACCGCCTGAAAATAATCGCATTGACCTGGTTGTATGGTTCCCAAACCGGGGCCTCCCCTTACAACATTTAAAACTAAACAAGGTAATTCGGCTCCTGCAATATAGCTAATACCTTCCTGTTTCAAACTGATACCCGGGCTTGAGCTACTTGTCATGGCCATCATGCCGGCACCGGCGGCACCATAAATCATGTTTATGGCTGCTACTTCGCTTTCGGCCTGTAATACAACCATTCCGGTGCGTTCGTGAGGTCTTTCCGACATTAAATACTCTATTACTTCCGATTGCGGAGTAATAGGATATCCGAAGTAACCATCGACACCGCAACGAATTGCTGCTTCGGCAACTGCTTCGTTGCCTTTCATTAATCGAAGTTCTTTATCCATTATTCTAAATTTGATGATTTGTTATCCTAGTTTAACCTTATAAACCGAAATCACGCCATCGGGGCAAACAATAGCACAGTTTGCACAGCCGATACAGTCTTCGGGTTTACCCATAACTGCAAAATTATAACCCTTGCGGTTTACCAGTTTCCCTAAAACTATTACCTCTTGAGGGCAGGCAGGTACGCAAACCCCACAGCCTTTGCACCTTTCGGTATCAACAACAATAGCTCCTCTTATTTTTGCCATAATACATTATGTTTTGAATTAAAAATCTGTTCAAAATTAAAAAAAAACGCTTTGCTTGAATATGTTGTTTGTCAGTTAAATCGTTTTTTAACAAAAAAAACTAAAAGTCGAAGGTGTATTTGAAGCAGTTACAAAGAAAAACACCGTTGCATGGCACGGTGTTTTTCTTTCCATATTCTAAGATTTCTCGCTTTGAATTCAAATTTTACCAAGCACATAATCCAAAATTTCTGCTTCTTTGTCAATGGCTTTTTGTTTTATTGCCTCTGCTTTAGCAATGATTTCGGCAGCAAAAACTTTGTCATCGAGGCCTCCTGCATTTATTTTTACATTGAGAAAAGCTCCAATCACAGCACTGCGGCAGCAAAGAGCCCCCACTGCTGCATCGGTAATGGAATTCGGATTACCGGTGTTAACCATGGCTTCGCACAATTCGAAGCAATCGAAAGTAGCCTGCATGGTAACATAGGGTATTTCGGTGGCATATTTGGTTGCATCCTGTATGGCTTGTTTGCGCGCTGCCTTTTCGGATTCGGTTCCTTTGGGCAACCCAAAGGCATCCATAATTCTATTGAACGATGCGGTATCTTCGTCAACCAAAAACAATAATTTATCTTTTAGTGCCTGGCCTTTGGCTGCCCAGTCTGAAAACTCTTCCCATCTATCGTCCCAACCTGCTTTGTGCGACGACAAATTAGCCACCATGGTACCTAGGGCAGCTCCTAGCGCTCCAAGATATGCACTGATTGATCCTCCTCCCGGTGCTGGTGATTCAGATGCTGTTTCGTTGGCAAAACCCTTACAGGTTAAATCAATGAGTTTCTTGTCGCTATTATCCGATTCAATCAGGTACTCTATTATTTTTTCTTTCGGATCGAATGGTTTCAAATCGTCGAGCCCCATCGATTTAACGGCGATTTTTAAAATTTCTTCTTCAGATATTCCAACCGATCGCTGTTGTTTCTTAAGAAAATAGATACCCGCTTCGATAAGGGTCTTTTTAGGAACCAGACCTACTATTTCGGTTCCGGTTATCCGAACACCTCTAGCTGCAGCTTTGGCTGATATTTCATCGAAAGCCACATGCAGTGGCGTTTGCGATATGTTGGTAATATTCATCGAAACCTGAGCGATACCGTATTCGTCGATAAACCATCCAATGGCTTTAGTTCCTTTGAGTGTGCCGGGAATCATTACCTGTTCTCCTTTCTCATCGGTAACAACTTTACCGGTAACAGGATTCCCCTCGCGCATCGGACGTCCCTTCTCACGCACATCGAAAGCAATAGCATTGGCTCGTCGCGTGGATGTAGTATTTAAATTGAAATTCACTGCAATAAGAAAATCGCGGGCACCTACAGCTACAGCTCCCGAACGGGCATTGAATTTTGCGTCACCGAAATCAGGTTTCCATTCAGGTTTTGTGATTTTTTCTTTTAGCCCTTCGTATTCACCCGAGCGGCAATAAGCCAGATTACGTCGTGCGGGAGAGAATGCTGCATTTTCGTAGCAATAAACCGGAATGCCCAACTCCTCACCAACGCGTTTGCCCAGTTTGCGGGCATATTCAACCACCTCTTCCATGCTTATATTGGCTACAGGTATCAATGGACAAACATCGGTAGCTCCAAATCGGGGATGAGCTCCACTGTGTTTTTGCATGTCGATTATTTCGGAGGCTTTTTTAATTGCTGCAAATGCCGCTTCGACAACCTCATCAGGACTGCCAACAAAAGTAACAACGGTTCTGTTGGTTGCCATTCCCGGATCTACGTCGAGAAGTTTCACACCGTCGCAGGCTTCAATTACATCGGTAATTTGTTTAATGATGCTCATGTCTCGCCCTTCGCTAAAGTTAGGGACACACTCAATGATTTGTTTCATAATACAGTGTTTTTTTTACAAAGAAATAAAATTTATAAAAACGCCCAAATTTCAATTCGGGCAATATAATATATATATCACCCGAAAACCCTCACAATGCCATAATCTATTGTTATTGCATTAGCAAGCCGTTGTTTACTGATTTTTTATCCAGTTTACCAATCCTTTTTTCTCAATTATGGCCATCAGTTTTTCGGGCAGGGGTTCGAAGCTGTATTCTTTGTTGTTGATAAGCACCAATCCTTTTTCGAACAATACTTCTACTGTATCGCCGGGCTGATATGCTTCAACCACTTCGGGTAATACAATTAGGGCCAGCCCCTGATTGATAGAACTGCGATAGAAGATGCGATTTACCGATTTTACTATTACTGCTTTAATTCCGGCATGTGCCAGGCCTACCGAAGGATGCTCTCTCGATGAACCGCATCCAAAATTGTCGCCGCATATGATGATGTCGCCAGGGCTGACATTTTTTGCAAAGTTGATATCGAAACCGGTAAAAAGGTGTGGCATAATAGCCGATGCATCGGAACTGAGAACATTGTATGTAAGATTGCCTGCAAACATTTGGTCGGTGTTCAAATTGTCGGTGTCTTTGTAATTCCAAACATTGCCTATGCGGCGATTGTCGTCGGCCGCAATTGATACGGTGGCAGATTGAGGCGACAAATAGGGGTAAGTATTGCTTTCGGTTTTTTCGCGTGGGTCGGTTATTTTACCATAAATTGCCGAATAAGCAACCGTTGCCGGTGAGGCCAGAAAAATCTCTGATTTTTCGTTACCCATTCTTCCTAAAAAGTTGCGGTTTGCAGTACTTATAACGCGGTATCCGTCTCCCGGAATACCCTGGCCCGTACCCAGACAAGGACCACACGAAGACGACAATACATTGGCTCCTGCAAGCATAAGTTTTTCGACATATCCCAGTTTCATCGCTTCCAGATAGATGGCTTTTGAAGCAGGAATAACCAACAATTGAAATCCATTGGCCACTTTTTTACCGTCGAGTATTTCTGCGGCAATTCTTATGTCGTCGAGCCTTCCATTGGTACAAGTGCCAATAAGACCCTGGTTTAGTTCGAGCCCTGCAACTTCGGAAACAGCTTTTACATTATCAACATTGTGAGGAGCAGCAACCAAAGGAAAGATCTCGTTGAGGTGAATTTCTATTGTTTTAAAATAATGAGCATCTTCGTCGGCCCAAACACCCTGCAACGTTTTACCCAGGTGTTCTTCGAGGATTCTATCTGCAGGAAACACAGCATTTTTAGCACCCATTTCCGATGCCAGGTTGGCAAGGGTCATCCTTTCGGATATGCTTAGAGTTTTTACGCCTTCGCCATGATATTCAATACTCATGTAATTTGCTCCATCTGAGCCGATCATGCCAATAATCCAAAGCGACAGGTCTTTGGCATAAACACCTTTTGGTAGTCTTCCATTAAGTATTATCTTCATTGACTCTGGTACCAGAAACCAGGTTTCGCCCTTCTTATATAAACCGGCAGCTTCGGTGCGATCGATTCCGGCAGCCAGTGTGTTGAATGCTCCTGCAGTGCAGGTATGGCTGTCGCTGCCCACTATTATCATGCCGGGTTCTGCGTAGTTGGCCACCAACTGATGACATATTCCGTCGCCAACATCGTGAAACTTTTTAAGACCCTGTTCTTTAACAAAGTTTCTGATGTTTTGATACGATGTGGCCAGTTTTGAACTGGTAGGAGGGGCGTTGTGATCGAGCACAACCAGTATCTGATCGGGGTCGTGCACCGTGCTGCCACCCATCTTGTTGAATGTGTTTTTAATACTTTCGGTGTTGTCGTGGGTAAGCACCAAATTAGGCTTGCGAAAGACAATAGCTCCTGAATTTGCTCCGAGAACTTTTTCTACAAAGGTTTTTCCTGACATGGGTATTCTTATTTTAATTTGTAATATTCATAGGCTGCTAATATAATGAAGCGGTTTTGGTTTTTTTGTTTTATGCAGCATTATTTTTTATTGCTGTAGAACACGAACTGTAATAGTGAAAACATATTAATAATCAATTAAATGTGTCGCTGCCTTAGTTACCATTACCGTTGAAATAATATATCCTGTGTGGCTTATCAGGCAATAGAAATGGCGGCTGATGCCAGTGGATGAAGATAGTTGATCATTGTTTTAAGAATGCAATTATATCTTTTTCTATACGCATCGGTTTTTTTGTAGGAGAATATCGTTTTATGGTTTTCGCATCGGTTGAAACTAAAAATTTCGTAAAATTCCAACGTATTTTTCGCCCAAATAAACCGGTTTGTGAATGTTCTTTTAAATATAAAAACACAGGATGGGTGTTTTCTCCATTCACTAGTATTTTTTCTGATAACAGAAACGTGACACCAAAGTTTATTTTACAGGTTGCTGCCATTGTTTCATTTGATTCCGGCTCTTGGTTTGCAAATTGGTTACAGGGGAATCCGATTATAGCGAATTTTTCATTTTTGTACTTTTGATGTAGGTTTTCGAGCTCTTCAAATTGCGCTACAAGCCCACATTGAGTAGCCGTATTTACAATTAATAGAACTTTACCCCGGTATTGTTCCATACTGATTATTTCGCCACGAGAGCTTTTAAACTTTAAATTGTAAAACGACATAAAATTCTTCTCTGTATTAATTTGCCCGATTTTGTCGAATGAAAAACTATTTTTTAAGAATTATCAAGTATTTTGTATTACTCCAAAATTCACGAGGCCTTGTAATTATAAGATTGTTGATATAGTTTGACGGGCCATCGAATTTATAGGAGTACGAAGGATGCACCGATAGTAGTTTTGCATGTTGGCAGTTGAGAGGAATTTTCTTTGTTTCGTATATATCTATTTCGGTAAATTCACTTTTATCGAAATCCTCATTGAGTAAATAAACTGTCCCGATGCCTAAAATGCCCCCTGCCGGCGAAACAATGTCGAGTACCGAAAGTTGACCTGCATTGCCGGTTATAAAATAGCCTGTATTTATAAGTTTCTCTTGCTCTTTAATTTTTTCTAACTGTTTGTAGCTGGCATCATTCAGCGAGTCGATAACTGTTTGCAGAATCACAAAGGTATTGTTCATCTTTTTTAACTGGTCGTGCAAATGCGCGATTTCGAGCTCCTGTTGGTTTACAATTATCGAAAAATTGTCGATTACCTTCTGTAATTCTTCCGAATAAATCACACTATTCATTAACTCCTTGTTTAAGTCCGAAAGAGTTCTTCGGTTCAAATCAAGCAAATCGTTTATTAATAGAATGTCGCTGCTAATTCTTTCGATTTCAACAGGGTTCATTTCAACATCAATTGTTGCCATCGAAATAATATTTTCTTTTTGCTTTATAATTTCGAGGTTAGTGCTAATCTCGCTCAGCGTTTTAATGAATGTTTCAATGGCTGCTTCTCTCTCCGATTCGGTTTTTCGAAGTTCTTCGTTGCTTTTTTTCAGGCTCTCTACAGTGGCTTCCAGTTCTTTTTCTCTTTTTGCCTGTGGCGACATATTGCAAGAACCACATATTATAATTAATAAGCCGAATCCGATAAAATACTTCATATACAATGCGCTAAATCATCTTGCAAAAACTAAAACTGTTAACGCAAAATTACATTAAATTAGTATGATAGAGTTTATTTTATCTGTAGCAATAAATTAATCTCCGATTGAATCTGTTTCCCATGATTTAGTAATTCGGCATTGTGTGGATAATTTTCCGACTTTTGACATTGGTCGAGCCAATATACTGTGTTGCTGATGTGTTTTGCAGCTTTCTGCAAATACGCTTTGCTGTCGGAGTCTTTTTCGGCCAACTTGCACGATTGAAGCATACTGCTTACACCTATTGCCGAATCGAGCAGCTTCGATGCTATGGCTTCCTTTTTCATTTGTTGCAGTGGCTCACTAAAGTCAATTACACCTATGGTAAATTGCATCGAGTTTTTCAAAAAAACTGTGGTGATTTCCGGTTTCATGTTGTAAAGAGGTTGATTAAAACAAAAATACAATTTTTTGTAATGATACCCAAATAATTTTTCACGTTTTTATATCTGCAAGAATATTTAAAATGCGCTATCAACATGTTGTGTTATTTGTCGAATGCATTGTGTAGCAATTGGGAAAATGTTTTTTCAAACCTTAACAATTATTTAACATAAAATATTGCGAAATAATTTGCATTATCAAATTAATTAGGTAAATTTGTACCGAAATAATAAATTAACAAATTACCACTATGCAAACAATAGACTTTAACCAACGATTGATAGAAGCTGAAAACAGCTTGAAATATTATGCACTTACTCTCACAGCCAACGAAGACGATGCTCTTGATTTGGTGCAGGAAACTTATCTTAAAGTATTGTCGAATACCGACAAGTACAAAGACGATAACAACTTTAAAGCATGGTTGTTTACAATTATGAAAAACACCTATATAAACAGTTACAATAAGTTATCGAACAAAAAGACCATTCGCGACACCAGCGACGATGAATACATTTTACGAAATCATCAGCTCGATGATATCTCGCCCGACTCGGAACTTGGTGAATCGGAAATTCACAAAGCACTGCATGGTCTCGAAGATGAGTATAGAGTTCCATTCTCGAGCTTTATCAATGGATTTAAGTACCATGAAATTGCCGAGCGCATGAATCTTCCGATAGGAACAGTGAAAAGCCGCATATATTTCGCACGTAAAAAACTGATGGAACAACTGGTTGATTATCGTTAACCGATAATGATTCATTTCTATTTCAAAGCCTTTCAAGAATATTAAATTGAAAGGCTTTTTTAATGTATTTGTGTCCCTCAAAAGATGGAATGACTGTAATGAGCAATCTAAAATGGCCTAAAATTTTGCATAGACAACAAAATTTTATTTATTTGTATGCAAAATGCAAGAAGCCTATTCATGAAGAATTTTTTCCTTTTGCTTATATGCGTCTTTTCACTCAATGTGGTTGTTGGCCAAATTGGGTTTAAGCGTGGCATTCAAGCCTACGAAAGAGAACAATTCTATGCATGCATAAAGGTAATGGAACCTTTGGCCGATAACGAAAAAACGGCTCAAAACATTCGTGCCGAAGCAGCTTACTACACAGGTATGTCGTATTTGCGATTATCGAATCCGGCAATTGCAATGGGTTACTTCAGGCAGGTTATTTCTATGGGGGCTGATATTCCCGAGGCATATCTGTATTTAGGCGAATCGTTGCAAATGATGGAGCATTTTGATGAAGCCGAAAAAAACATAAAAAAATATTTAAGCATACAACCAAACGATAGCATTGGAACACTTAAGTTAAAAAGTCTTGAATATTGTAAACATATGATGAAAAATCCAACTCCCTATATTGTGCGCATAATGCCTTCGTTCAATACTGCCGAAATGGATTATTCACCTTTTTTCGATGGTAAAGATTTTTCCACGGTGTATTTCACCAGTTCACGGTTTTATGAGAATAAAACTAAAACAAACAAGGAGTCGGGAGAACCCTACTCAAATATTTTTTACACCAGCGAATCGAAAGATGGTTTCTGGTCGTTTCCACAGCAAATACCCGGTTCGGTGAATTCACGATACGACGAGGGAACGGCCTCCCTCAATCGCCAATCTAAAAATCTGTATTTTACAAGGTGTACTTACAACCGCAATAAAGATAAGGCCTGTCGTATTTATATGGCCAAAAAATCGACAAACGTTTGGTATCAGGTTGAGCAACTCGAAATTACAGGAATACCTGCACATATCTCAATAGGGCACCCCTGTATTTCTCACGACGAGCTAACATTGTACTTTGTTGCCGATAGCCTTTTAGGGGGATACGGAGGTAAAGATATTTACAAACTTACACGCACTCGTAAGTCCGACTTATTTGGAGCCCCCCAAAATCTGGGTCCCGACATCAATACACGTGGAGACGAAAGCTATCCGTATATTCGCAACGATAAAACACTGTATTTTGCTTCGAATGGTCACACAGGTATGGGTGGATACGATATTTTCAGGGCAACACAAAAAGGGCCGGCAAGTTACACCATCGAAAACATGGGGTCTCCGTTAAACTCACCGCATGACGATTTTGGCATAGTATTTATGGACGATAACGAGGAAGGTTATTTTACATCAGAACGCAAAGGAGGCATGGGAAAGGCAGATATATATTATTTTGTGTTACCAAAACTGGAATTCGATGTGTCGGGAATTGTTTGGGACAAACAAACCAATTCCCCGGTGAAGGGGGCCAAATTAAGTTTGCTAAATACCGATAACGAACTCATCAGTTCGCTTGAAACAACCGAGAACGGAAGGTATCGGTTTGTGCTCGACAACACAAGCGATTACACAATTTATTTGTATCATGTCGATTACAAATTAGATCAAGCCAAAATAGAAACTATTAATTTACAAGAAAGTAAGCATTTTATAAAAGATTTTTTCCTTGTTAAATAATTATCAAAATGTATCTTTGAAAAATTTTATTTATGAAAAAACTAATACTACTGCTGATGATTGTTGCAAACTCTACTCTGTTTGCACAGCAAGCTTTAATTGATAAGGGTAACGAGGCCTACGATAGCTATATGTTCGAGATAGCAGCCGAGTATTACGAGAAAGCACTGCCTTCGATAAAGAACGATGAAGAAAAAACAATCATTACATTTAAACTCGGTATGTGTTATCACGAGATTGGTAAATTCAGCCAGGCCGAAGCTTGTTTTACCACAGCCTTTGCAAAAATTACCATTGGTAAAATTGAGACCCCGGAGTTAAACAAAGCTGATGTCTTACTGAGGTATGCCGATGCACTCCGTATGAGTGGTAAATACGAAAAGGCTATCGAAATTTATACCTTGTATCTGAAGAGCGAACCCAACGATTACCGGGCTATTAACGGGAAAGAATCGTGTATGAATGCGCCCTTGTGGATTAATCGACCAACACGATATAAGGTATTTAACGTAGCATCTTTTAATTCGGCCAAACTCGATTTTTCGCCAACATGGGCAAATAAAGATTTCAGAAGCGTCTATTTTACCACCTCTCGCGACGGAACGCTTGGCAACAGGAGTAATTATAAGTCGGGGCAAAAATTTACCGATTTATTCGAAGTTGTTCAAGATAGAAAAGGTTCATGGAGCGAACCCGTTCCTGTTCCCGGTGAAATTAACTCCGAATTCGACGAAGGTGCCGCTGTGGTAAGTTCCAAGGGTACCGAGTTAATCTTTACCCGTTGCGAGGCCGGCAAAAAAATTGATGTTCCCTGTCGCTTATTTCTTTCAAGCAAGAGAGGAAATACCTGGGGTACTCCTGTCGAAATCAAAATACAAGGTTTCGAAGGTTGGGAAGTGGGTTATCCGGCAATTAACAAACAGGGCAATGTTATTGTTTTTGCCAGTAACAAAGCCGGAGGATATGGCGGTATGGATTTATACAAGGCAAGCTTCGATGTAAAAAATGCCAGTGTTACCGGTCCTATTAATCTGGGGCCTAATGTGAATTCAAGTGGCGACGAAGTATTCCCGTTTCTACGCGACGATGGCCGATTGTATTTCTCGTCCGACGGTAGAGGAGGCATGGGAGGGCTCGATATCTTTTATGCTGATGCCGATGGAAACGGTATGTTTAAAATGGCCGAAAACATGAAATATCCCATTAATTCTTCCTACGACGATTTCAGTATCATTTTCAGAGGAAACAACGAAGAAGGATATTTCTCATCAAACCGCCCCGGTGGTAAAGGAGGCGACGATATTTATTCTTTTTCGCTGCCGCCTCTGGTTGTGAAAGTACAGGGTTTTGTAAAAGACACCACCGATTTAACCAAGATTGTTCGTCTTAAAGATGCAACAGTGCGGTTGCTCGACGAGCAAAGCATTGTTAAGGAACTTAAATCGGATGCCAATGGAGCCTACATGTTCGAGATAGAAGTTGAAAAAAACTATACTCTTATGGCAGAAGTCGACGAAAATTACTTTGCCAATTCTGTGTCGTTTACCACCAAAGGAATAGAATATGATACGGTGTTTTTTATTGATTTGAATGTAGCAAGAATCCCATTAATTATTGAACTCCCGAATATTGAATACGAATTGGCCAAGGCTGATTTAAGGCCTGAATCGACAGTGGCACTCGACGGACTCGTAAAAACGCTGAAAGACAATCCGCATATTACCATCGAACTGCGTGCCCACACCGATTATCGCGGTGGTGACGATTATAACATGGATCTTTCTGAGCGTCGTGCAAAATCGTGCGTCGATTATCTGATTTTGAAAGGAATCGATGCTGAACGATTGACATGGAAGGGTTTTGGAGAAACTTCACCAAAAGAAATAGATGCAAAAACAGCAGAGCGTTTTTCGTTCTTAAAAGAAGGTGACGTGCTTACACCGGCCTTTATCGATAAATTGCCCAATAAAGAGCAGCAGGAGGCAGCACATCAGTTGAATCGTCGCACCGAGTTCAGCGTGCTGCGCAAAGATTACAACCTGCATCTAAAACATGTGGTGCCTCAAGAAGATGAAAAACTGAAAGAAAAGAAACCGATTGATAAATCGGGCGAGTTTTAGTTGAGATATTGATACAGAGTAAATGCCAGTGTTTATGTAACACCGGCATTTGTCTTTTTTACCATAACATATTTATTTACCTTTGCAAGCCAAATCTTATAGAGATGAACTCTGAAGAAAGATACATAAAACGGGGTGTTTCAGCAGCCAAAGAAGATGTGCACGCAGCACTCGGAAATATTAGCAAAGGCATTTATCCGAAAGCGTTTTGCAAAATATTACCCGACTTGCTAGGTGGTGATGACGATTATTGTAATATTATGCATGCCGACGGTGCCGGAACCAAAACATCGCTGGCTTATCTCTATTGGCGCGAAACCGGTGATATCTCGGTATGGAAAGGTGTTGCCAAAGACGCTATTGTAATGAACACCGACGATTTGCTATGTGTGGGTGCCACCGATGTCCCCGTGTTACTGTCTTCCACTATTGGCCGAAACAAACGACTGATACCCGGCGAAGTGATAAAAGCCATAATTGAAGGAACCGAAGAAATTTGTGAGGAATTTCGTAAAATGGGTATCGAACTTTATCTCACCGGAGGCGAAACTGCCGATGTAGGCGATTTGGTTAGAACCATTATTGTAGATTCTACAGTAAGTGCCCGAATGCCACGAAGTCAGGTAATTACCAACGAGAAAATATCGCCCGGCGATGTTATTATTGGTTTAGAATCATACGGTCAGGCAGTGTACGAAGATTGCTACAACGGCGGAATGGGTAGCAATGGCCTTACCTCGGCCCGACATGATATGTTTAGTAAATATCTGGCTGAAAAATACCCCGAGAGTTACGACAATGGAATCGATGAATCGCTTGTATATTCTGGTAAATACCGGTTAACCGACTTAGTTGCTGAAACCGGCCTTGATGCAGGCAAACTGGTTTTGTCGCCTACCCGCACCTATGCCCCCATAATTAAAGAAGTGCTTCGTAATTACCGAAACAATATTCATGGCCTAATTCACTGCAGTGGCGGTGCTCAAACCAAGGTGCTTCATTTTGTTGACAGCTTGCGTATTGTGAAAAACAATATGTTTCAGGTGCCGCCGCTGTTTTCATTAATTCAGGAAACATCGGGTACACCCTGGCGCGAAATGTATAGGGTGTTTAATATGGGGCATAGGTTCGAAATATATTGTAGTCCGCAATTGGCTGAAGCAGTCATAAAGATTAGTCAAGGCTTTGGTGTTGAAGCCCGTATTGTGGGTTATTGCGAAGCTGCCACTAAACCATCGCTTTTGATTCGTTCGGAATATGGCGAGTTCCAATACTAATAATGAAAAATACTGTTTTATATGGCGGATAAATTGATGATTGATAAGCTCGAGGGAGTCAGAAAACGTTTCGAAGAAGTAAAACGGTTGATCTCTGATCCATCGGTAATGTCTGATATGGATAAATATATCAAACTGAACAAAGAATTCAAGGAGTTAAGTCCGATAATTGCTGCTTTCGAAGAGTATATGCTTGTTTTATCCAACATCGACGATGCACGAAGAATGCTCAATGTTGAAAAAGATGAGGAAATGCGCGAAATGGCCAAGCAAGAACTCGATGATTTGCTGCAAAAAGTGGAACCATTCGAAGAAGAAATACGCTTAATGCTTATTCCTAAAGATCCCGAAGACGAAAAAAGTGCCATTCTCGAAATACGCGCCGGCTCGGGTGGAGACGAGGCCAGTATATTTGCAGGCGACTTATTTCGTATGTACAGCAAGTTTTGCGAAATACAGGGCTGGAGGATGGAGGTAAGCCGTATTGCCGAAGGAACCCAGGGTGGATATAAAGAAATTGTGGTGAGTGTAGCCGGAGAAGGTGTGTATGGAATACTAAAATATGAATCGGGTGTGCACCGCGTTCAACGAGTGCCACAAACCGAAACACAGGGTAGGGTGCATACCTCGGCCGCTTCGGTAGCTGTGTTACCCGAAGCCGAAGATGTCGATATTCAGTTGAATCCTGCTGATATAAAACGTGACGAATACTGTTCTTCGGGTCCCGGCGGACAAAGTGTGAACACTACCTATTCAGCAATCAGGCTTACTCACCTGCCCACAGGAACTGTGGTAACTTGTCAGGATGAGAAATCGAAGATGAAAAATCTTGAAAAAGCCATGAAAGAGCTGAAAACACGCTTGTATAATCTCGAATATCAGAAATATCTCGATTCTATTGCCAGTAAACGAAAAACCATGGTTTCTACAGGCGACAGATCGGCCAAAATTCGAACATACAACTATCCGCAAGGTAGGGTTACCGATCATAGAATTGGTTTAACCCTGTATAATTTGCCTGCAATAATGGACGGTGATATTCGTGAAATTATCGACCAGCTTATTATGGCCGAAAATGCCGAACGTTTAAAAGAAGCTAACGAATAAAACATAAACAATGAATTACAACGAATTATTCAATGAGATTTTGCGAAAAAGAAGTTACTTATGTGTAGGTCTCGACAGCGATATAAGAAAAATTCCACAGCATCTGCTCGAAACAGATGACCCCGTTTTCGAATTCAATAAGGCTATTGTTGATGCAACAGCCCGCTACACCATAGCGTATAAACCCAATTTAGCCTTTTACGAGTGCAATGGTGTTGCCGGATGGATTAGTCTTACCAAAACAATTCAATACATTCAGCACATGTACCCCGAAATATTTATTATTGCCGACGCAAAGCGCGGCGATATTGGTAATACTTCGGGCTTATATGCCAGGGCCTTTTTCGAAACCATGAAGGTTGATGCCATTACTGTGGCTCCCTACATGGGCCACGACTCGGTGAGTCCTTTTCTTGATTATAAAAATAAATGGGTAATTCTGCTTGCATTAACCTCGAACAAAGGTGCCGACGATTTTCAGTACCACAGCGACAATCAACAACGCTTGTTCGAATCGGTGCTCGAAAAATCGCAGCAATGGGGCGATTGCAACAATATGATGTATGTGGTGGGAGCAACTCGTGCCGAAATGCTAAGCGATGTTCGAAAAATTGTTCCCAAGCATTTTCTGTTGGTGCCAGGTGTCGGAGCTCAAGGCGGAAGCCTGCATGAAGTTGCCCAATATGGCATGAATGCAAAGGTGGGTTTATTGGTCAACTCTTCCCGAAACATCATATTTGCCGATAGCAGTAGCAATTTTGACAAAGTTGCCGGTAGCGAGGCAGAGAAAATGCAGCGCGAAATGAGCGTATTGATGAAGGAAATTCAAGGACTGTAAGTTTTTTGTTCAAATAGTATTGGCCTGAAATTCACGAACCCAAAGGCACTGTTCTTAAACCCTTGTGATTACATAAAACCTAAAAAAGCGACAATTTGTCGCTTTTTTCGTCGGGGTGAGAAGACTCGAACTTCCGACCCCTTGCACCCCATGCAAGTACGCTAGCCAACTGCGCCACACCCCGAAAAATGTGGTGCAAATGTAAGAAAGCATTTAAACAATGCAAAATCTTTTTGAAAATAAAACAAAACATAAGTCTTAATTTTTGGTTAATATTAAAACTGTGTATTCAGACTGATGCGTTTTTGTGTTACTTTTAGTGCTGCGAAAAATATTACATTAATATGCGAATTATTATTGCCAATGTGTTGATTCTCTTGTTGTTAACGAATGTCAATGCCCAAAAATACACAATTAGCGGATACGTTAAAGATGCATCAAGCGGCGAAGAATTGATAGGAGCCAACGTAATTGTAACCGATGAAAGAACCGGAACTACCAGTAATGCATATGGTTTTTATTCATTATCGCTTCCGGCAGGCACATATAGTTTGAAATATTCGTTTATTGGATATCAAGAGGAAGTTCGAGAGATAAGCCTGAATAAAAACATTTCGTTGAATATCAATCTGAAAGCTACTGCATACATGGCAAACGAAATAGTGGTAAGTGGCGAACGAACCGATCGTAATATTCAGGATAGTCGTATGAGTGTGAACAAGCTGCCGGTAGAAGAAGTCAAAACCATTCCGGCATTTATGGGCGAGGTCGATATCCTAAAGACCATTCAGTTATTGCCGGGTGTTCAGTCGGCAGGTGATGGAAATTCAGGGTTCTATGTACGAGGCGGAGGTCCCGACCAAAATCTTATTTTGCTCGATGAGGCTGTTGTTTACAATGCCTCTCATTTATTTGGTTTCTTTTCGGTGTTTAATGCCGATGCTATTAAAGATGTGGAATTATACAAAGGAGGTATGCCTGCGCAGTATGGAGGACGGGTTAGCTCGGTGCTCGATATTTCGATGGACAACGGAAATATGAGATCGTTTCATGTAGATGGAGGTATTGGTACCATTGCTACGCGGCTTACAGTACAGGGGCCTGTTAAAAAAGATACCTGCAGTTTTCTGATTTCGGCACGACGTACTTATATCGATATTTTAGTGCAGCCATTTGTTAAAAAAACCAGTCCATTTAAAGGTTCGGGATACTACTTCTACGATTTGAATGCTAAATTCAACTATCGGTTCTCCGACAAAGACCGCCTATTCTTTAGCGCCTATTATGGAAAAGATATTTTCAGCTTTAAAAGTTCCGAATCTAATTTTATGATGAAAATACCTTGGGGCAATGGAATGGCTTCTTTGCGTTGGAATCATTTGTTCAATAGTCGGTTTTTCCTGAACACAACAGCTGTGTTTAGCGATTATCAGTTTTCAACTGATGTGGGAATGCGCAACGAAGATGGCTCCGATGGCTTTAGGCTTATTCAGAATTCGGGAATAAGAGATGTTAATTTTAAACAGGATTTTACGTGGTTGCCCAACCCAAAACATACTGTAAAGTTTGGAACAAACTACGTGTATCATATTTTTACTCCCAATACAGTAACGGCCGACTTCGGCGATATGGCCTATAATTTTAATGAAAGTAATCGGCAATATGCCCATGAAGCATCGGTATACATTGGCGATGACTTTATAATTAACGATAAAGTTTCTATGTATGCAGGTTTTCGTTTAAATGGTTTTTTTCAAACAGGACCGTTTACCCGGTTTTTGAAAGATGACAATAATATGCATACTGTCGATTCTATTGTTTACGCAGCCAACGAACTGGTGTGCGATTATTACTCTCCCGAACCACGGTTCTCGATGAAGATATCTACAGGTAAAACATCGAGTGTGAAATTCTCGTATATGCAGAACAATCAATTTATACACTTGGCTTCGTTATCTGCATCAACACTCCCTACCGATTTATGGGTGCCCAGCAGCGATAGGGTTAAACCTCAGTTTGGGCGACAGGTTGCTGCCGGATATTTTCGAAATTTTGCAAACAATCAGTTCGAAGCCTCTGCCGAGATTTACTATAAGCAATTGAAGAATTTAATCGAGTATATGGATGGAGCTTTATATGGCGACGATTTGAACGATAATCCCGACAATTACTTCATTTTTGGAGATGGAAGCTCCTATGGACTTGAACTGTTTCTGAAGAGGCGTACCGGTCGTATTACTGGATGGATTGGTTATACCTGGTCGAAAACTCAGCGTTTTTTTAATGAAATCGACAACGGAAACCCTTTCCCTGCAAAATACGATCGACGACATGATTTGTCGCTTACGCTTACTTATTTTATAAACGAAAAGTGGACGATAGGTTCGGTGTTTGTGTATGCTACCGGAAATACAACCACTTTACCAATTGCAAGGTATATTATTGATGGACAGATAGTAAACGAGTATGGACCCAGGAATTCTTACCGACTCGATCCATATCATCGCCTTGATATTTCGGTGAGTTATGTGTTGAAAAAAACGGAAAGATGGAAATCGGAACTTAATTTTTCGGTTTACAATGTGTATAACCGTAAAAATCCCTATTTCATATATTTTTTCTACGAGGGAAATGTCGACCAGGGAAATTTCAGAACGGTAGCCAAACAGGTATCATTAATCCCAATACTGCCTGCGATAACCTGGAATTTTAATTTTTAACGACTATGAAAAAACACTTCAAAAATTTTGTGCCTCCAATGATACTTCTTTTCATGCTGGTTTCTTGCGAAATTGATATATCTGTCGATTTGCCGCGCCCTGTCGAAAAACTTGTTGTTGAAGCTTATATTGTGAATGGTGAAAACCCCTATGTATTTCTTACTAAAAATGCCGGATATTTCGACGTGGTCGATTCTTCAACATTAATTAACATGATGGTATTTAGCGAGTCGACAGTGGTAACTATTAGCGATGGTACTCAACGAGTAAGGCTATACCCTGCATTTATACCACAATTCCCATATTTTGGTTATACATGCGACAATATGACAGGTGAAGTGGGTAGGCAATACCGCTTAGATGTTTCTTATAACGACAAAAAGTATTTTGCCTACACAAGTATCCCACAGCCGGTTGTAATCGATAGTGTTTGGTTCAACTTATTGAGCGATCACGATTCGCTGGGTTATATCAGCTTTGCTTTTCAAGATCCGCCACAACCCGGCAACTGTTACGCTTTGCATACTATGGTAGAATTCGAGCAGCTTGGCTTTTTGAAACCTTATTTCGGAAGTCATATTTCAGATGATTTGTACGATAATGGAAAAAAAGTGGTGTTCAACTTCATTTCTAAAGGTGCCGAAATAATTTCGTTTTTCGAAAACAACGACGAAACCGATGAAGAGTTTCTTGAAGCGGTGGCATACGGTAAAAATACAAATGTTTTGATTCGACTCTCGAGCATTGACGTAGAACACTACAAATTCTGGAATAGTTACTACCGACACATGATTACCTGGGGAAATCCGTTCACGAACCCTGCAACCATTCTCACAAATATTCAAGGTGATCCGGCTCAGGGTTTTTTTGGAGGGTATGGCACTAATATTGTAAAGGTGCATATTACCGATAGTGCAACAATAGAACTAATACAATGATAAAGACAATGTTAATATTGGCCGGAATGCTGTTTGCTTCGGTTGCTGCTGCTCAGCCTCTTAAGCCTGTAGAATGGAAGTTTGTGGTAGAAGATAGGTCCAACGATGGATTTGTTTTGAAAATTAAAACCAACATTGCCAAAGATTGGTATGTGTATGCCGAAGAGATGCCCGATGGTGGGCCTTTACCAATGATTATTGCTTTCGATGAAAAAACGGATGAACAGGCCAATAAGCCATTATACAGAATTACCCCATATAGCACAATGTACGATGATGTTTTTGATATGAATGTGAATTACTACGAAAACACAGTTATTTTTGCAAGAGATTTCACAATTGATGCCAACCGAATCGATGTCATGATGACACTAGAAGTTCAGGCATGCTACAAACCCGATGGTCAATGTGTGCTTATAACCGATGAAGTAATAATGAAAATTGAAAGGGGAGATAACACCTGGGGAATTACCGAAATAAAAAGAATTAAATAATATTACACACTATGAGTGAAAAAACTAAATGCCTGATTATCGGTTCAGGACCGGCAGGCTTTACGGCCGCTATTTATGCATCTCGTGCTAATTTGTCGCCCATTGTTTACGAAGGCATGGAACCGGGCGGGCAGTTGACAACTACTACCGAAGTCGAAAACTTTCCGGGCTACCCCAATGGTGTATCGGGCCCGGCCATGATGGAGGATTTAAAAAAACAAGCCCTACGCTTTGGTGCCGATGTGCGGTTTGGGGTAATACATAAAGTCGACTTTTCGCAACGACCCTTTCGTGCTTTTGCCGATAATGGAACCGAAATTATAGCCGATACGGTTATTATTGCTACAGGAGCTACAGCCAAATATTTGGGTTTAGAATCGGAACAAAAGTTTCGAGGTCAGGGTGTGTCGGCCTGTGCTACCTGCGATGGTTTCTTTTACCGAGGGAAAGATGTTGCAGTGGTTGGGGGTGGAGATACTGCTGCCGAAGAAGCCACTTATCTGGCCGGTTTATGCAACAAAGTGTATCTGATTGTTCGCCGCGATGAGCTCAGAGCCTCAAAGGCCATGCAGCAGCGCGTGTTCAATACTCCCAATCTCGAAGTTTTGTGGAAACACCAAACCAAAGAAATTGTTGGTAACTTTAGCGGTGTTACGGGTGTAATTCTTACCGACGAAAACCAACAAGAAAAACACATTCCCATACACGGCTTTTTTGTGGCTATTGGGCATCATCCCAACAGCGATATTTTTAAGCAATACGTCGATACCGATGAAGCAGGTTATATCAAAACCGTTCCTGGATCAACATATACCAATGTGCCCGGAGTATTTGCCTGTGGCGATGTGCAAGACAAGCACTACCGACAAGCCACTACAGCTGCCGGATCAGGCTGCATGGCTGCAATTGATGCCGAACGTTTTCTGAATCAAGTATAGAAATGACTCGCAAACAACGTGCACAAGCTATTATCGAATGGTTTCAAAACCATTCGCCCGAGCCTGAAACAGAGTTGGTTTATACCACTCCTTATCAGCTTCTTGTTGCAGTTATCTTATCGGCTCAATGCACCGATAAACGTGTAAATATTATTACCCGTGACTTTTTTTCGGTATTTCCCGATGTTGAAAGTTTATCGACGGCTAACGAATCAGACATATACGAGCTGATAAAATCGTGTTCCTATCCGAACAATAAGGCTAAACATTTGCTTGGCATGGCCAACACGGTGATATCTCAGTTTGGTGGTAGTATTCCCGAAGACCCCGATGACCTTCAAAAAATTCCGGGGGTAGGTCGAAAAACAGCCCATGTGGTGGGTTCAGTTGTTTTTGGGAAAGCACTTATGGCAGTTGATACACATGTTTTTAGAGTCTCAAATCGTTTGGGCCTTGTAAAAAATGCGACAACTCCATTGGCTGTTGAAAAACAGTTGGTTGCAATATTTCCTGAATCGTTGCTGCATAAGGCGCATCATTGGCTTATCCTTCACGGACGTTATATTTGCAAAGCGCGAAAACCATTGTGTAATAAATGTGGCATTTCGATGTTTTGTGTTTTTTTTAAAGATAATCCATCGAAATTTGTTGATAACTAAAAATACGCTTTTACAATTCGAAGTATTCAATTCAATATATTTGTTTTCTTTTTATAAATATTTACATGGAGATTACTATTAAAACCACTGTAATTGAAGCAATTAAAGCTATCTATAAGCAGGAACCTGATCCACAGGATATTCAGCTTCAGTTTACAAATAAAGATTTTGAGGGAGATTTTACATTAGTGGTTTTTCCTTTGTTGAAATACTCAAAAAACAAACCCGACACTACAGCTAAAGAAATAGGAGTCTATTTGCAGAATAAGATGCAAGGAATAGCATCCTACAACGTGGTTAAAGGATTTCTGAACTTAAGGATGAGCAGCGACTACTGGATAGCTCGCATGAACACCATGGCTCATCAGGGCATATATACCTGTGATGCCTTGAACCCAATGCGATATATGGTCGAGTTTTCGTCGCCAAATACCAACAAACCACTGCATCTTGGGCATGTTCGAAACAATTTGTTGGGCGATTCTTTATCAAGGATTTTGAAGGAGGCCGGTAACGAGGTTATTAAAGTTAATCTGGTGAACGACAGGGGAATACATATTTGTAAATCGATGCTTGCCTACCGTAAATACGGAAAGAACTGCACCCCTGCCAGTACAGGGAAAAAAGGTGATAAGTTGGTAGGCGATTTCTATGTACAATTCGAAAAGGCTTTTAAAGAAGAATTGCAGGCATTATTGCAGCAGGGGTTTAGCGAGAAAGAGGCTGCAGAGCAGACCCAACATATGAAAGAGGCTCGCGAAATGTTGCAATTGTGGGAATCGGGCGACCACGATGTAATTTGGCTGTGGAAGCAAATGAACAGCTGGGTACTGCAAGGCTTCGATGAAACATATGCCAAACTGGGTATCAGCTTCGATACAACCTATTTTGAATCGGAAACATATAAACTTGGTAAAAGTCTGGTTCTCGAAGGCCTCAAAAAGGGAATATTCTTCGAAAAAGAGGATGGATCGGTGTGGGTCGATTTACAAAACGAAGGCCTCGACGAAAAAGTACTACTTCGTTCCGATGGTACCAGTGTTTATATCACACAAGATATTGGAACTGCCGTAAACCGTTTCAGCAGCTATCACCTCCACCGTCATATTTATGTGGTAGGGAACGAGCAAAACTATCATTTTCAAGTGCTTAAGGCTATACTCAAAAAGCTGGGCTTCGAATGGGCTAATAGTATCTATCACATGTCGTATGGCATGGTTGAGTTACCCGATGGTAAGATGAAATCGCGCGAAGGAAAGGTAGTGGATGCCGACGATATCGTTGACGAAATGCTCGAAACTGCCCGTGCCATGTCGCTTGAACACGGTAAACTTGGTGATATTGATGCTGATGCAAAAGAAGAAATACTGAAAAAAATTGCAATGGGAGCGCTTAAGTATTTTATGCTTAAAGTCGATCCAAGAAAAAATATGACATTCGACCCGAAAGAGTCTATAGATTTCAACGGTAACACCGGACCTTTTGTACAGTATACCTATGCTCGCATTTGCTCTATCTTGCGTAATTCACAAAAAATGAACATCAAATTTAAGGGAAAGGTTTCAGAAGAAACCAGAACCGTGAATAAGGAAATAGATATTTTGCGACTGATTACAAAATATCCGGGACTGGTTCAGGAATCTGCCCGCAACCTCGATCCCGGAAGTATAGCCAATTTTGCTTATGAGTTGTCGAAAGAGTTTAATCAGTATTACCACGAGCACACCATACTGAAAGAAAAAGACGCTAATATTCTGCATTTTCGCCTGGTGTTGTGTTCGTTAACAAAAGAGGCATTAGAACGGTCTATGGGTCTATTGGGTATTGAAATGCCTGAAAAAATGTAAAATTCACTGAATTATCGGTAGCAAACGACAACAAACGAATCAAAGCGCAATCAATCGCTTAAAAACCGAATACCATAATTTCTGATTTCGATATTTGCCGAAACTAAAAATTTGTAAGCTATGGTATTTGTAAACAAAGTTCAATTAATCGGAGAAGTGTGCAGCCAGACTGAGTTCAGCAATGTGAACGGAAATGCGCTTGCACGATTTATGTTGTTAACCTGCGACTATTACCTTATTGATGGAAAGCGATTTATCGACCGTCAGATTCATCGGATTGTTGTAGCCGGCAATCAGGCTTTGCTTGTTAAAAACAATCTGGAACGTGGCGATGAGATAGTAATCGACGGCAGTATTACTACGCGGAAGATATCGAACGACAGAGGAGAAATAACTCAGTTAACCGAAGTTGTTGTGCACAACATTTTGTTCCCGTTTACCAAAAGGGCATAAAAAAGGCCGTCTCGGTTGAGACAGCCTTTTTATGTAAACCGTGATACAGGATTTATTTAACAAGATTCACTTTTTTAACAGTGAGTCCGTTTTCGTTCAAAATGCGAATGATATAGGTTCCTTGAGCAAAAGCTGACATGTCGACTGCAACGCTATTTTGAGCAGCATTCATATTAACCAGTACTTTACCGGTAATATCAACCACCTGGATATTGGCACCTTCAACATTGTTCAGGTTCACGATATCGTTGGCAGGATTTGGATAAACCGAAATATCTTCCGATACAATGGTGGTGTTACCGCTATAAGGACCAACACTCAGGCGAATAATGGGAACGTGGGTTCCTCCATAATAATACCAAGTGTCTTCACCCGAAAAATACATCCATGTTTCCCATCCCGAAGTAGGAACACTAGCATCGATACCGAGGCGGAAATGATAGGTGTCGCCACCGGTGTAGTACTCAACAGCTACAAATAATTCCATCCATTCGTCAGCTGCAAGTTCTACAGTATAAGGATCGGCAAATTCAATAGTGTGCATGGTTCCAACCATCGATTCGTCTTCAATGGTAATAAGAGCACTCGAAACCAATTCTTCGAAAGGTTCGCCTACATCAGCTCTGGTCATCAGTTTTACCAGGAAGCTGGCTCCCACTTCGGTCATCGAACCGATAAAAACATCAACATAATTGATATCGCAACTAACAAAAATTGGATAAGTCACTCCAATAACATCTCCATCGAGGCAACCACCGTTGTAGTTACAGGTGCTCCACTGTCCCGAATAGGTGTCGTTGTCGTGAGCATACATCGAAGGATTCAGGTAGGTTTGATATGTTACCATATTGTTCGCCGGATTTTCGTCGGTAGCCCCGTCAACGTCGGTTGACAGTTCAAATGTATAAATACCATATTCCTGATCAGAAGCCGGATCGAAGAAGAAATAAGGCTCGTCGGTATTAATGGTATCTAATTCTTCGGTAGCCAGTGTTCCTTCATAAGTAGCTGTGATAGCATATACTTCGCTGCCTGTGTTGTCTTTCACGATTGCGTTGAAATTTGGTGTAACAGTTTGTGTTCCAAAGTTTTTAACAACACCGGTAAAAGTAATGGGAGCACCTACTTCATACATTTGGAAGCTGGGGATTTGTCCGTAAAAACCACTAAATCCATAGTTAATGTACTGAGGAAAGAAATTGATTCTAACGTCTACTATGCTTACATCATAGTCGGGAGCAACAAAAACTTGAACATCGTCAACCATCCATGCATAGTCCCATTCACCAACATAGCGAAAACGGATTTTAACTTCGGGCTGGTTGGCAGCAACTGCCGAAATGTTTACTATCTGAATTGAGGGATTGGCTGATGCCTGATTTACAGTAAGATCGGAATGAACTTCGAACTGAGTCCATGTAGTTCCACCATTGACACTGACTTCGAGATAAGGAGTGCCATGATATTTGCGATAATACGACTCAAATTGAACCCCTACGTTTGTATAACCTGTACAGTTGATGCTGCCGGTGTAGGTGAGTTTTGAATCTTGTGTGGTTTCCGATACACCAATACCATCAGAATCGTACATAGCGAAACCGTTAGCAGCTGTTGTGGAGTTAATGGCACCCATACCGGCTGAGTAGAATCCGGCAGGACCGGCAGTGCCGATTACCCAAGGTCCATCATTTGGATTATCGGGCAGATATTCAGTTACCCACTCGGCAGCATTCGAGAAATCGTTTTCCCAAATTACTTCCAAATCTTTTGTTTGTTCTTGTTTGTCGCTTTTAACAGGGAATGAACGGTCTTTTTTAACCATCATATTTTGCCCGAAAGACATTGAAGCAACAAAAACTACCATTAATAATAAAGAGAGTTTTTTCATAGCATTTACTTTAAGTTGTTAACATTAATTATAATCTTGCGCAAGATACAAAAAAAACATGAATTACGAAAATAATTCGTACTATTTCTACCGACAGTTTATTAAATAGCTAAAAACACCGTTATTAAAACTGATTGTTTTAAGTAATTTGCCGAAACGAATTCATTTTATTATTTTTGCAGAACAACAAAAAAGCAAGCAGTTATGGAAGATATACAAAACACCGATCCTCGATACAAAGTGTTTTTTGATGCAAGTTCCATCTTTTTCGGGCTTAACGAAGATGAGAAGAATTTACTTATCGTAAATACACAGGTGAAAAACTATAAAAAAAACGAAATGGTTTTTGCCGAGGGTGCGCGGCCTAATGGCTTAATCTGTCTTTCGCTCGGAAAAGTAAAAATTTTTAAGGAGGGAGTGGGAGGCCGTGAACAGATTGTTAGGCTTGCCAAACCGGGAGGTTTTATTGGGTACCGTGCACTTTTTGCAGGGCAGAACTATCATGCGTCGGCGGTTGCTATCGAAAACTCCACTGCCTGCACCATCGATAAAGAAGTTTTGTTTAATGTAATGAAACAGAACCCGGGTTTAACTTTCAGAGTGCTGAAAAATCTGGCAACCGAGCTGGGAATATCGAATACGCAGACTGTAAACCTTACGCAAAAGCATATACGAGGCCGTCTGGCCGAGTCGCTGCTTTTTCTTGCCGATACCTACGGCTTCGAAGAGGATGGCGTTACAATTAAAGCATACCTTTCGCGCGAAGATGTTGCAAATCTGAGTAATATGACCACCAGTAATGCCATAAGAACACTTTCTACTTTTGCCGGCGAAAAAGTAATTGATATCGATGGCCGAAAAATAAAAATTCTGAATATGACCAAATTGCAACGTATTTCTGATTTGGGATAACTGTGTTGTAATTGTGGCCGTCTGATTGATGCTCTACAAAATAATAATTACCTGAAATTAATTTAGAATTATTCTTAATTGGGTGAAAATTTTATATATTTGCACCCGATGAAGCAACACAGAAAAATAAGCACAGCAAGGCTATTTGCTTGGTTTACCATAGCTCTTATGGCTTTCATGTTGTTTAATGAAAGTTTTTTTCTACATAGTCACATCACGCCTTGTGGCAAAGTGATTGCTCACGCACACCCATTTGATACACAAAACGACAATGAACCCATTAAGAGTCATCAGCATACGGCTTTTGATTTTGTTTTACTGCAGCAGTTCTTCGTTTTTATTGCTGTTGTATGGTTAATGTTGTGGCTTACTGATATTATCGTAATTCGGAATAATTTCGATGCTGATTGCGTAATAATAACTGCTTTTTCTGCCTGTTTTAAATCGTGGCGCGCCCCTCCTTCGTTTTCGAATACAGTGTGGTTTTGCCTGTAAGCAAAACAATTTTGTGATTTATTTGAAAACGTTTAACAAAAAATTATTTATGAAATACTTAATTTATGCTGCACTATTTTATGCAGCAACAACGCAAGTACTGTTTGCTCAAACACAAAAAACCGATGCTCATATTATTGGTCATGTAATTTGCTGCGACGAGCATTTGCCCTATGCCAATGTGTCGATAAAGGGAACAACTCTGGGAGTGCTTACCGACGTAACAGGACACTATTTTCTTACTAATGTACCCGAAGGTGAGTGGGTGATTGTAGTCAGTTATGTTGGATATACAACACAGGAAAAGCGTGTTGTTGCAATTAGGGGTACTACTGTTGAATTAAATTTTGAGCTCGACCGTGATGTAATGGGGCTTAACGAGGTAGTTGTTTCGGGCAATCGCAACAGCGAACGAAAAACGGAAACACCGGTTCTGATACAAAGTATTTCGCCTGAAGTTTTGCAGAAAACACAGTCGTTGTCGGTGGGAGAAAGTTTGTCGTATTGTCCGGGTTTGCGTCTCGAAAACAACTGTCAGAATTGCGGATTTACTCAGGTACGCATGAATGGGATGGAGGGACCCTACACCCAGATACTTATTAATGGCAGGCCGATTTTTAGTGGTTTGGCCGGTGTGTATGGCCTGGAGTTAATCCCGGCCAACATGATTGAGCGAGTAGAGGTTATCAAAGGCGGTGGGTCGGCCATATACGGTGGAAATGCCATTGCAGGCTCTTTGAATATCATATTGCGTGACCCTATAAGTAACGGTTTCGAAGCCGGTTTGGTTTCAGGGCTAACGGGATTGGGGCACTCGAAAGGAGTTAAACCGGCTGCCGATTATGCAGCTTCGTTTAATACATCGCTTATATCCGATGATTATAAAACAGGGATGGTGCTATACGGTTTTTCGCGCGAGCGTAAGATGTTTGATGCCAATAGCGATGGTTTTTCTGAAATAGCTCCCATGCATAATCTCACCTTGGGAACCCGTATTTTTCATCGCTTTGGGTATCGCAACAAGGTGTCGCTCGATTTTTTTAATATCAGCGAGGAGCGAAATGGGGGCAACCGTCAAGATTATATCTGGCACGAACGCGATGTGTCGGAATCGGTAAAACATAATATCAGGGCTTTGTCGCTTACCTACGATCAGTTTTTCAGAGAGTACGACCTGTTATCGGTTTTTGCAGCAGGCCAATGGGTACTGCGTGACTCTTACTATGGAGCAAATCGCTCGCTGAGCGATTATGGAAAAACACGCGATATCACTGGAACAGCAGGGATAAATTACAAACTGTTTTTGGGACATTCGGCCATTACCACCGGTATCGATTACACAGGGGGAAGATTGCGCGATACAAAACTGGGCTATCCCGATATCGAAAATGCTGAATTAACTGAAGATGGCGTCGAAATTCCTCATGTTGACAATACCCGGGTAGCCGATCAGGATTTACAAACTTTAGGTGGCTTTTTTCAATACGAATTAAGGGCAGGCCGATTTTCGATGTATGCAGGTTCACGTTACGATGTTTTCCACATTTCTGATAATTTAGGCGGTAATACTTTGAAAAGCGCCGGTGTTTTTGTGCCACGCCTTAGTGTGATGTATTCTTTTACCGAAGCGGTGCAAACCAGACTTGGTTACGCAAAGGGATATCGTGCTCCCCAAATCTTCGACGAAGATTTACATATCGAAACATCCGGTTCTCGCCAGGTAATTAATATAAACGATCCCATGTTGCATCAGGAAACATCGAATAGTTTTACGGCATCGCTCGATGTAAGTAAAAAACTGAAAGCCGGCTCGCTCCGCTATACTGTAGATGTGTTTTACACACGATTGCAAAACCCTTTTGTGAATGAGATTGGTGAACCTGACGAACAGGGTGTTGTGATATATACCCGTAGAAATGCCGAAGGTGGTGCGTCGGTGCGAGGAATTAACGCGGAACTATATTTGAATTTTTCTGAAGACCTGGCTTTTAATGCAGGTTTTACGTACCAGAAAAGCAATTACGATAGTGTGCAGGAATTTGATGAGACTCGTTTTTTCAGGGCTCCCGATATGTATGGGTTTTTTACTGCCGATTATAACATCAGCAAACGATTCAGTGTTGTGTTAACCGGAACCTATACAGGGCCTATGCTGGTTCCCTATTTTGGCGATGAAGCTGGAAGCGAAGGGGAACTTAGAACGTCGCAGGTATTTTTCGATGCAGGAATAAAACTCAGCTATTCTTTTAGGCTAAACGGAGCTGATTTGCAGTTGTTGGCAGGTGCTAAAAACATTTTCGATTCATATCAAAACGATTTTGGAGTGGGAGCCGACAGAGATCCTGCGTATATATATGGGCCGGTTTCACCACGCACTGTATATTTGGGAATTAAGCTGGGGAACATGCGATGGTGAGCCTGTGTTAAATAATTCAAAGCATGTTTATATAGTTCGCCCCGATATATAGCTTTCCCATTTATCGATGCATTGTTGCATGTCGTTGGGAATCTCGGTGTCGAAAAGCATTTCTTTTTTCGAAACAGGATGAACAAAGCCAAGCGTTTTGGCATGCAGTGCCTGTCGTGGGCAAATCTGAAAGCAGTTTTCAACAAATTGTTTGTATTTGCTGAAACCCGATCCTTTTAGAATTTTGTTTCCACCATAATCGGCATCATTGAATAAGGGGTGCCCGATATGTGAAAAATGGGCTCTGATCTGATGTGTGCGTCCTGTTTCGAGTTTGCATTCAACAAGGCTTACATAGCCAAATCTTCGAAGTACCCGATAATGGGTAATAGCATGCTTACCCGATGATCCATCTTCGAACACCGACATAATTTTTCTATTTTTTGGGTTACGGCCAATATGCCCGGTAATCGTTCCGTAATCTTGGGTAAGATCGCCCCAAACCAAAGCATGGTAGGTACGTGCTGTGGTATGATTATAAAATTGTTTCCCTAGAAAACCGAGAGCTTTTTCGGTTTTGCCTACAACCAAAAGTCCACTGGTATCTTTGTCGATGCGATGAACCAGCCCTGCCCTCATGTTATTCTCCGAAAACAATTCGTTTTCTCGCAGATAAAATGCCAGAGCATTCACCAGTGTGCCTTCGTAGTTTCCCACCCCCGGATGCACAACCATTCCTGCAGCCTTGTTTACAACCAGAAGCTCTCCGTCTTCGTAAACAATGCTAAGGGGTATGTTCTGAGGAATAAGTTCAAACTCAATTTTCGGGAAGTTCAACAAAATGCTGATGATGTCGCCGGGTTTCACCCTATAGTTAGGCTTTACGGGGTTTTCGTTTACCAGAATATTTCCTGCATCGCTGGCTGCCTGAATTTTGGTTCGCGAAACATTGGCAATTTTTGCCGCAAGGTATTTGTCTATTCTCAGCAAGCTTTGTCCCGGGTCGACCACATAGCGATAGTGTTCGAAAAGTTCCTCTTGATTATCGAAATTTTCGGGATCGTTATTGTATTGGTTGCCTGCCAGCATGTATCAATCTGCTACCGAGAACCTTAAGGTATAGGTATGTATTCCGCCATTGAGCCGGAGAAAATACATACCCGGTTGCAGCGACGATATGTTAATGCTTCCGTGGTGTTCTCCTTGTTGCCACATCCTGCCTGTGTAATCGAATATCTGGTATGCTTCCGCTGATGAAGAATTTTTACTATCGATAAAAATCAGGTCTCGTGCAGGGTTTGGGTATAATTTATATTCGGCAGACTGAATGCTTTGGGGAATACTTAACGGGTTAGGATCCTTCCCAAATACCGGCCTAACCATTATCGATCCCTGCAATGCCGATGATTCCCATGTACCCCCGATATTATATAATAAGTGCTGGGAGGCGTTTCGGTTTTTGTCGAAACCAACGTTGAGCATATCATCGGTAGTTTTTATCCACCCGATATAAAAAGTACCCGAAACAAAAACAGGTGTGTCGAGTGCATAATAGTGGAACTGATTCAAGCTATCGGTATATATGGGTTTAACACCAATTTGCTCAACCAGCGTGTCGCCCGGAATACCGTTGTTGTTGCCCCACACCATCAGGTAGAAATATTTGATGTTTGCCTCGTCGAGCACTTTGTTGAAGAAAATATTTACACCTCGCAGGGTGTCGGGTTTAATGGTTTCGAATCGAAGAGCTATCCCTGAGCCTGCGGTGCCCTGCCCTGTGATGCCGTATCCCATTTCGGCCGATCCATCGTCGTAGGCATAGTAGTTATAGAACGATTGATAATAACTTATGGTATCGTTCCATCGATATGGCCTTCGGGCAAGTGTGGTGTCGGTTTTAATAAAGCCTTTAAGCTCGAACATAGCCGAATCTTCGGTGTTGGAATTAAAAGTGTAGTTCACCGTTTTTGCATAGCTCAAAGTGCTGAATGGCAAAATGTTTTCGCTGTCGTCGAGACTCGAGAACCCCGATCCGTTACCCCAGACATCACGGATAATCAACTGCCGGTTGATATTTTGTGTGGTGTTACCGTTGTTTTTATACACATATACCAGCGAGTCGATGGTATTGTCGGCAGCTACCGTTTTAAAATGTTCCCAAGGTATGCTTTCGTATGTTTTCAGCATACTTTGAAAGTTCGAAATAAATGCCACATCCTGACTTACGGTATCGTTGGCATTACGGGCAGTGTCGAGGCTTACATAGTCGATGTTCCAAACATCGAAATTGCTATTCCACGATGGTTCGTAGTTGCTGCTGATGCTGGCATAGTTTTTAAAACGAAACTGAAATCCTTTTTTAAGGAAATAATCTTGTGTAATGGGAATAAGTACCAGTTCGAAATGGCTCATGGCAGTTCCCCCATCAACACGCCACACCGATATCCAGGAAGTGTCGGGGGTGGAAAACTCCAACACCAGAGAATCGCCGGCATCGGGTTTGTTGCCGTAGCCCCCTGCCTGATAGTAAAAACTCAGATAAATTGAATCGGAAGCTTCGTATTGCAAATTAATAGGACGAGAGGTTAAATGTTCCGATACCATACTTGCCGAATACGACAGGTGTGTGTACACATTTCCAGTACTGTCGATTACATCGAGACTGGCTACGCCAATTGAAACGGGATCTTTTGCATATCCGTTATTCATAAAGGCAGCGTGGTCGATCCAAAAACTTTGATTCGGGAAAACATGTGAATTCGAAAAATCATCGAAGAAAGGTAGTTCTAGTGTGTCGTTGTTTTTTAACGCTTTTGATTCGTATTCTGCAAAATAGGTTTTTGCCGCATCGCCAATAATCGACGGAGCAATATCGATAAGCACTTCCTGAGCAGGTGCTAAAGCTGCGAAAAGTGCCAGAACTGATATTATTATTGCTTTTTTCATAAACATACAGTCGTAATCAATCATTATGCGAAACACCTCGCAGTAGAGAAGTGTCGCGTGTTAACCAAATATCTACAGTAGAACCCAAATTTACAACGTTTATTGTATCATAACCGGGTGATTGTCGGAAAACTTTGGCGTCGAGTGAATCTTTGCGGTTTTTAATGCTGTTGTCGAAAATCACGGCACCCAGATTTAACGACATGTCGATGAGTTGGTTTAGTGCCTGTTTGTGTGATAGACCAATCAGTCTCGGAACTTTTGTTTTCTCGTCGCTTAGCCCCAGACCAATTATTAAATCGATTTTCGAACCCTTTTTTATTTTTGTGCCGGGTTCAATGTCCCTGCCTTTATACGATTGGCGTATGATGACGTTTTTTGCAATATCGGGTACGTATTTCAGGTTGCCTGCAATCAATCCGTACGATTCTAAAAGGGCTTGTGCCTGTCGAAGCGAAACCCCCTCAAGTTCGGGCATGGTAACCATTTCGTCGCTGCTGGCATTCACAATCAGGTAAACGGTGCGACCTTCTTTAACCTTGAATCCGGCAACCGGATTCTGCTCAACCACAGCGCCTTTTTCTACCTCGTCGGTATACACCGAATCGATAACCACAAAACGAAAATCTCTTTCGTTACATATTTTTTCGGTTTCATCAATACTAAGGCCAACGAAATCGGGAACAGAAACTGATTGACCATGATGGGTGTATTTTTGAAGAATAAACATGGCAAGCCAAACCAAGATAACAGTGATAACAACAGCCAGACCAAAGTTTATTAAAAACAGCTTGCTTCTTAGAAATTTCCAAAGTCTTTTCATGCAAAATAGTTACAAAACGAATGCGTAAAAATAATGAAAAAATCATTCGATTACGAACGAAAAATCTAAAAATCCAATTGTGCTCAATCGCGTTTTGTGAATTACACTAATAGGCCATGAATCGCGCAGTACGCTCATTACCCGCATTATCGGTAAGACTGATAAAGTATGCTCCGCTGTTCATACTGCCAATGGGTAAGCTCAGACTTTCGCCAACAACATGCAGTTTTTTGCTGTATACTAATTGCCCCGTAATGCTATATACAGTAATCTTTGCCGGACTTTCAATATTTTCGGGTATCAAAATATCAATGGTTTTTGCGTCAATGCAATAAAACACCGAGATATTAGAATTTCTGCTTTGCTGTGTGAAATTTACAGTGTGTAAACTGTTAAGTGTATTCACCACTTCGAGGCATTGACCAGCTTCGTAGAAGTCGACTGTGATAAAATTCGGAAACTTTTGATTCGATTCCCAACACCCTATCGCCCTGTTTATAAAAAACGGATTTGCATTTACTTGTTCGGCTGTAGCAAGGCTTCCGTTTCCGAGCATTCCTGTTACAAAGTGATTGAAAATAAACAAGTCGTTATCCGGATTTCCACGGTTATAATCACAAGTAAAGTTGTTGATATTACTTACACTATAATGGGTTTCTACCGCATGATGCCACACGTAATGATACCATTCCATGCCAGGAATTGCATCGTTTTCGTCGCTAAAAACTATCAGTCGTTTGCCGCTGTCGATTAGCTGCTGTAGTGTTGGCCATGCACCATATACAGGCTTTGTGTACACATAAGGTAGCAAGCCCGCCTCTTCAAACACACTTGCAATAGCTGTTGCAGTAGTGTATGCTTCAAAAATTATAGTAATTACTTCATTCGGGTTTTCATCGAGAAATTCCTTAATTTCGTTTAGGTTCGAAATTAATGGGGCTGTTCCTAAATATGAATACCCATGATAAACTGTGGGAACATTGTTATAGTTGTACACATCAATCATAAGTGCCCTGACTCCATCGTTCAATTGTTGACTAATGCTATAGGTTTGGTTGGGCAACAGGAATCCCTCGTTGCCACTATTAAACGAGTTGTGGGTGGTAAGATAAGCTACCATGTTGTAGCGTTTATTACATAAATCGGGGCATCCGTTGCATTGTGCCGCTACTTCTGATATTGCCGAAAATACAAGCAACAGCGTCACAAAAAATGAAATTTGACATTTTATCACATCGTATAGTTTTGCTAATGAACAAAAGTAGGCTAAATTATTATAGTTTTCAAATGTTTGAAGTTTTATCGACAAGGCTATCCATATAGGGTGAAGTTTTTTCTAATCTACATATATTATACGAAAAACCTGTTACTTTTGCACTGAAAAAACAAGTCATTATGAGCCATTCTGTGCTTCATTCAAAGCATGTAGTTGAATTTCTGACTGTGTCGGGAGAATTTGTGAAATTTGCAGAAAACCCACCCCATCAACAACGTGAACAATTTGTGTCGATAGCATTAAAATTACTTTCGTTATTGTACCTCAAGGCTTTGTTCCTCGAAAAGCAAGAGATTGAACAAGAAGACGAAAACGATTTCGAGTTTGTGAGTCTTGCCCGGTACGAAAAAGTTAAAAATAAGGCAGAACAATTGTTGGGTGATGCCGATGTGTATGTGGCGCTCTACGATACAGCCATGATGAATTCGCAGGACT
Organism: uncultured Bacteroidales bacterium; assembly: GCA_964511665.1. GTDB lineage: Bacteria > Bacteroidota > Bacteroidia > Bacteroidales > ML635J-15 > JAGOEF01. The sequence continues at coordinate 70,352 of CAZEHA010000002.1, read as the reverse complement.
ATGTGAATATTAGTCTGTCGGAGCTTTGGGCCGATATTTTTCAGGATATAGCTAATTTTTCGGAAGCCATGAGAATTGGGGAAGATAATTTAATGCGCGGGGCTGTGGCAAAATGTGTCGAAAATTTCGAGAGTTTTTGGGGTGTTAGGTTGGTCACGTTGATTTCGCACTTACACAGGTTGATGTTTATCGAACAAAAATACAACAACGATGAAGTTTGAACCCTCTATCAACAAAGACCAGATTAATGAGTTACCTGAGATAGATTTTAAGGACAACATTATTATTGTTGATAATTTAAAAACACTGAATAAAGTTACACCTGATTTGGTGTGTGAGAACCTATGGGGTTTCGACACCGAGACCAAACCAAATTTTATTAAGGGGAATCCCAACCCTCACAGGGTGGCTTTGCTGCAAATGAGCGGAGCCGAACAAACCTACCTTTTTCGCATTCAACGAATCGGATTACCTCCTGTGCTGAGGCATGTGTTGTCGCAGCAGCATGTTGTGAAAGCCGGTGTTGCGGTGAAAGATGACCTGAATAGTTTGCAGAAAGTGAAGAAATTTATCCCGGCAGGTTTTGTCGATTTGCAAAAAGAAGCCGAGAACTTTGGTATTACCGATAAGAGCTTAAGAAAACTTGTGGCACTCGTAATGCAAAAACGCCTCAGCAAAGCCCAGCAGTTAAGCAATTGGGAAAACAACATCCTTACCGACAAACAAATTCAATATGCTGCTATTGATGCCTGGGCTTGTAGGCAGATTTATCTAATTTTTAAAAAAAATCAAGTATGACGGATAGTATTGAATATAGGGTGTTATATGCCGATACCGACAAAATGGGTGTGGTGTATTATGCCAATTACCTTAGGTTGTATGAATTTGGCAGAAATGAATTTATGCGGCAACTGGGGTTTCCTTATCATAGCATCGAATTGGGGGGCGTGGTGTGTCCGGCGGTAGAGGTGCATCTCCAGTATTTGCGCAGTGCTGTTTTCGAAGATGTTCTGCGTATCGAAACATCGTTGAATGAAATGCCTACTGCAAGTATGATGTTCGAGCAAAAAATCTATCGTGGCCACCAATTAATCAACGAAGCCCGCATCAGGTTATGTTTTGTTGATGCCAACACCATGAAGCCGGTGCGATGTCCGCAGTTATTGATGGAGCATCTAAAGCAATTGGGATATTAATTATTTCTTTACATAATATTTAAAGTAATTCGGAGTTAATCTTTTTTTGAACCCACAATCTTATGGTAAAAAGAATCATATTGTTTTTTGTGTTGCTAACGGTGTCTGCAATTTGTTTTGCCCAACGATTTACTATCTCGGGCTATATCGAAGATAAAGCATCGGGCGAGAAGTTATATTCGGCAAACATATACGATTTAAAGACCAGTCAAGGCAGTATTTCGAACGAATATGGGTTTTTCAGCCTTAGCCTGAAGTCCGATTCGGTTGATTTGGTGGTTAGCTATATTGGTTACACGGCCTACAATGTTAAGTTTTTTCTCGACCGTGATGTGCAGCTTAGCATTAAACTTGACCCGGTAATTCAGCTTGCCGAAGTGGTTATTACCGACCGCAAGGCCGATCAGGTGGTAAAAGACGTACAAATGAGCATTATCGAAATGCCGGTGAACCAGATTAAAAAACTTCCCGTGTTTATGGGCGAGGCAGACGTGATGAAAACCCTGCAACTGATGCCCGGAGTGCAGTCGGGGAGCGAAGGTAGCAGTGGTTTGTATGTTCGTGGTGGCGGACCCGATCAAAATCTGATATTATTAGATGGCGTGCCGGTGTACAATGCCGATCATCTGTTTGGTTTTTTCTCGGTGTTTAACCCTGACGCCATATCGAATGTTTCACTGATAAAAGGTGGTTTTCCGGCTCCTTACGGAGGACGCTTATCATCGGTTGTCGATATTCGCTTAAAAGAAGGGAACATGCGAAAGTTTACCGGAGAAGCATCAATAGGAACCGTTGCCTCCAAGTTCGTTTTCGAAGGCCCAATTTTTAAAGATAAAACTTCGTTTATCATTAGTGCCAGACGCACCTATATCGATGTGTTGGCTGCCCCGGTAATAGCTGCTATCAACAGGGCTGCCGGAAGTTCATCGCAACTGCGTGCCGGATATTTTTTCTATGATGCCAACATAAAGCTGAACCATACATTCTCGCCCAAAGACAGAGTATTTGTTAGTGCTTATCTTGGACGCGATAAAGCTTACGTAAACGACCGCGATGAATATTTGTACCTCGATACCATCAATACGGTGCGGAATAACACCGGGCTATATTGGGGTAACATTACCACCGCATTGCGTTGGAACCATGTGTTCAGCAAACGCTTGTTTGCCAATACAACTTTAATTTATTCTGATTATGTATTCGATACCTATATGGAATATAGTGAGCAGCGTGGCAACCGTCGCACTGCCAGCTATAATTACGATTATTTCTCGGGTATAACTGATATAGGTGGCAAACTCGATTTTAACTACTATCCAACCCCTAAACACGAAATCCGATTTGGCGGTAATTATCTGTACCACACCTTTAAACCCGGCGTATCAACTTATAAGCAAAGTCTCGATACCATTTCGTTGAGTCAGACATTTGGAAACAGAGCGATATATGCCAATGAGTATTATGCCTACATCGACGATAATATTTCAGTTACAGGACGACTTAAGGCGAATATTGGAGTGCATTATTCGGGTTTCTTTCTGAAAAATAAGTGGTACGATTCATGGCAACCCAGGGTTTCGGCCCGATATCTGGCCAGCGAGAAGTTTTCGATAAAAGCAGCGTTCACTCAGATGGATCAATACATTCACCTGCTAACAAACAGCACAATCGGATTACCAACCGATCTATGGCTTCCTTCAACCGACAGCATTGCACCACAACGTAGCTATCAAGGCGCAATAGGCTTTGCCTATAATTATAAAGACAAATGGGATTTTCAGCTCGAAGGTTTTTATAAAACCATGAACAATCTGATAGAATATAAAGAAGGTGCCAGCTTTTTTGATATCGGTGAACAATGGGAGTCGAAACTGGAAATTGGTAATGGATGGTCGTATGGTGTTGAATTTCTGGCCCGTAAGAATATTGGGAAACTCACAGGTTGGATTGGATATACCTTGTCGTGGTCGTGGCGCCAGTTCGAGAACCTGAACTTTGGAGAGCCTTTCCCATACAAGTACGACCGCCGGCACGACATCTCAATTGTGATGTTGTATAAATACAGCGAAAACATTGATTTTGGAGCCACTTGGGTGTATGGCACGGGCAATGCCATTACCTTGGGAGTGGCACGCTACGAAGACATTGGGAACATATTTGAGGGATATTATTATTATGTAAGTGAAATAGAACACTACAATGGACGTAATTCGTATCGCTCACCTGCATATCACCGCCTCGATATAAGTGCGAATTTTCATAAAGAGAACAAACTCGGAGTTCGCACATGGAGTGTTGGACTGTATAATGCCTACAGCCGGCAAAATCCTTTTTACTTGTATTTTGGCTACAACAATTGGGGGCAGCGTGTGCTGAAGCAGGTGAGCTTGTTCCCGATAATCCCATCGATTCGTTATTCATTAAAATTCTAAGACCATGAAACGTTTACATAAAATAAGCCTTATTGTTATTATGTTGGCTTTATCGTTGGGGTATGCCTGCGAGAAAATTATCGAAATCGATTTGGAAGCAACTGAGCCGCGCCTTGTGATGAATGCCCTGATAACTCCCGATTCGGGTGTAAGCATTGTATTGTCGCGCAGTATGCACATTCTCGATAATCATCAGGTGGTGCGCATTACCAATGCTATGGTAAAACTATACGAAGATGATGTTGAGGTGGCTCAGCTACAGCATGTGGCTACGGGAAAGTATACCACTGCATATACTCCCAAACTGGGGAAAACCTATCGTATTGAAGCATCGGCCGAGAACTTCGATGATATTTCGGCAATGTGTAATTTGCCTTTACCTGTTGTCATAACCGGTCTCGACACAACAATTATAAAAGACGAATACAGTCAGGCAATGCTGGCATTCGACGTTAGCTTTAGCGATCCGGCTGGTGAATCTAATTACTATATGCTGGAGGCTTTTTTGCGATATACCTACGAGGAATACGACCCCTGGGGTTTTTCTATCGATACACTGTATCAGAATGCCGACACGGTAATAGTTGATACCACATGGGGTATATACACTATGGTTGAGCGCTACGAGCCTGTGTATTTGAACTCTAACGATATTATTTTAGAGGCAATATCGAGTAATTACGGAGGTGGCCTTGTTTTTACCGACGAACTGATTAATGGCAAGCCTTATAAAATAAGGGCTACAACTTATATATGGGCTTATGGTGAAGAAATGACATTGAATGTGCATCTGAAAAGCATTACCAGGGCTTACTATATGTATATGCGAACTCTTTCGGCGCATTATAGTGCTCAGGGCGATCCGTTTGCCGAACCTGTATTTGTATTCAGCAATGTAGAAGGAGGTATGGGCATTGTGGGTGGTTATACCATCAGTATCGACTCAATTGGTCTCGACCCCTCGGCTTTTAATGGAGGTTGGTGGTATTACGAATAGTTTCGCCAATCCGGCAGCAGCCAGCATATAGAACATAGGCAATATATAAATGTCGAATCGCGAATCGTGCTCAGCGTAGCTTAAGGCTATAACCAACAGGTGACCTCCAATGAATGCCAGAGATATCCACAATAACGGATTCTTGCGATAGTGGTACACTGCAAATAACGAAAATAAATAGGCCGGTAATATCCATAAAAGTACATGAAGTTTGTAGCGAGCCGAATGATAGGGGCGTATGTGACCTATGCTGTAGGCAGCTCTTGCCGCAGCCAGCTTCATACTTGCCAAAGGGTGTTTCAGTACATACCGATAACCGGCTGTCCAGCCTGCATCTGATAATTCCGGTTCCTGAGGCATGGATAGGTTAAGTTCATCGTGACCCCATACTGTGATGCCTCGCTGTAAATTATCGATGGGTGTGGTAATTTCGATACTGTTGCGCACTACGCTTAAACTACCGGCAGTAACCACAAAACCCCCACAAATAAGTGCTGCGATTAGAATTTTATACCGTACAGCCAACCCTAAGATTAAGATATAGCTAAGGGTAAATATGGGAATAAGAATCCATCCATTGGGTCGTAGCGAAACAGTTATGGCCAGTACAAGAGCCGAAAGTATGTAGTCGCGTGCTTTTCGATGAATCACAACACGGGCAAGGCTCCAAAACGAAATGATTACAAATGAGGTGTACAGCGACTCTGTCATGATGTAAATATGCCAGCTTGTAATAAACGGATTGCATAAAAACAGGGCAGAAGCAATTAATCCTGCAGATATCGAGCCACTCATCAATTTAACACTGTGTGCTAAGGCCACAGAAGCAACCAGAGCAACAATAATTTGTATAATAGCCATGCTATACAGAGGTAATCGTATGATTTGTGTAATTGCTATCAGCCCAATGTATCCGGTAAACTGATGCTCGCGACCAATTAGCCCCTGTCTGTTTATAAGGCGTTCGGCACCTTCGGTGTAGCGTTCGCTGTCGAGCCATATTTTTAGTCCCGGTTCCGCATTCGAAATAGCCCCGGTATCCCAGTTAATAAAATTCAGATACGCAAATCGAATTAAGACAGCCCCCATGAATATGACAAGAAGCCATATTTTATGTTGTACTGCAAACGCTTGCAGTTTTATCATTAGCAACGAGGCAGGTTTTATCATTTTGTGTAATACCTTATCCCAATCGACTCATATTCCGAAGTGCTTCTTTGTTTACAATGCTTACTTGCTTCCCGTCAACGCTAATAATTTCGTCTTTAATAAATTCTGCCCACACTCGCGAAACGCTCTCACGAGTGGCATCCACCAAATTTCCAATATCTTCTTGTGTGATATTAAGCAGAAAACTGTCGCTTTGATAAATATTATCGGCAAAATCGAGAATCACATCGGCAACTTTTCCGCGTACCTGCTTTTGCGTGCGGTTTACACATTTTTGGTACGATTCAAGTTCTCCACGACAAAGCTCAATTAATATTTGATTGCTGAAATCGGGATTGCTGTGTAGCAAAGCTCTAAACACTGTGATGTCGATAAAACAAACTTCCGATTCTTCGATAGCGCTCACCGAGTATTGGTTTATTTTATCGCCGAAGGTGGTGGGTAAGCCCAGATAATTGCGGGGTTTAACAATGCGCACCACCTGTGTGTGGTAAGGCCCTTCGATGTGAATTTTTACTACTCCTTTTTTTAAATATGCAACATTGGTTGAGTAGGTTCCCTGACGGATAATTGTGTCGCCCTTTTTGAACTTCACGCTAAGGCAATTTGCACCAAGCTTTTCAATTTCATGTTTCTCTAGCTTACTTGCTGCTGTTGATTTATATTCGCAAAAACTACAGTTATAATTCATAGTAATAGTTTGATGCCACAAAATACAAACAATAATCGAAACATAACGACTTTTTCTTTAAGTGCTTGCGATTAAAGAGTTAATTATTAGCTATCGGTAGTTTTGTAAATTTTGAATAAGCAAAACGTATTGATTACAGCCCAACGTCGGCACTGCGATTATGGTAAAAACCCCGACACACTTACTACAGCAAAATCGCCTGTGCTGCTTAGTGTTTTGAACAACACCTCGTCGTGATAAATATTAACGGTAATGGTAGCATTTTCGTTGTCGGCCATTGCTGTTAGCTGAACATAAGTTTCGGGTTCGGCCTCAAAAGTAGTTGACCAGGTGCCGGTTCCAATTTCTGCCTGAGCCAAACTGCCCAGTGAATTCATATAGCTTACAATAAAGCCATCGGGTGAACATACTACTTCATACTTCACCATATAGCTTTCTTTTTTACATCCACTTATTGCAAGCATCGAAAAAACTATACATGCAAATAGTGCGATTCTCAGAATGTTGTGTGTTGATTTCATAATTTGTTTATTAATGTGAAAAAATGGTTTATCAGCACTGATTCAATAGGGGGGGGAGCTTATCTTCTTTCCCAGATATGATTTAATGTCATTCGTCGGCTCATGCACGGGTCTTCTATTTTTTTAAACTCCAACTCGTTTCCCTCAATTACAAAAGTGTATGTACCTTCAATTTTTTCGCATTGGCCCACCGGACCAACCAATCTTAATGTATTCCCACTTACCGAATATGTTCCGGTTTCGGTGTCGCCATCGTTCATTTTGTCTTCGAAAACAAATTCACCATTCGATGTAAATGTCCAATAAAAATAACCGGTATGCTCATATCCGAACTTCCAGACTCCCTCTATTGAATTTGATTTTACCACAGGGGTATCGCCGGCCAGCAATGCTCCTTCATATCCTTTAAATGTAAAAGCCCCGTTGTAAGCATCAACAAATGCTTTTTTCCAGCCTGGTACTTTCTGTCGAAGCATATCTCTGTCGGCATCTATCAAACGAAGCGATTCACGATGGTGGTCGATTAACACATTGATGTGATTCACAAGTTCTCTGCGTTCGGCCAAAAGTTTAAACTTTTCAACCAAATCTTTTGCATCTTGCCGTTTTCCTCCGGTAACGCCTTGAACGATATTGATGCCAAAAACCGAGCTTACAACATCGGCCGACAACTGCACGGGAGTGCTACCCGGTATTAGCATCTGAATCTGGTTTTCAATGACTTCAATCTGCATTGAATTTATTAGCTTTATTTTTTGATCTAAACTTTGATTCTCCATTTTTAATACCCAGTCTGACATGGCAGCTATTTCGTCTTTGCATTGCTCAAATTGTTGATCCATAAATACTTGCAATGGAATATCACCTGTGGGCCAAATAGATGCTTGCCCATATTCCTTTAGCGTAATGGCCGAGCGTTTTATCAATGCCACTCGCTCTGCATCTGACATATCGGGCTTAGTTAATGCAACTTGTAAATTCGATTTGGCTTCGTTAACATAGCCCGTTTCTGTTTTGCTTAAAGTTTTTTGTGCATACAAATTGAAAACCACACTTAACAAACAAATAATGAATAATAGCTTCTTCATAGGTAGAAAGTTTGCTTTAGTTGTAAAAAAATTAACATGTAAATATAGTTTTTATTATGCATAAATACAAACCGGACATTCAATATTCATCAAGAATCGTATAACAAGCTCAGGTGCTGTTACTTTCATTACTGAAAAAGCAATTCAGAAAAAACAATTCAGAAAAAACAATGATGTAATTAAAATGCTAAAATATACGGTGTTTAGTTGTTTTGTGACCTATATCACATTTATCTGAAGCACACATCATAACACATTTCAGGTTTTATATTTTAAAAGCTGCTTTCTTTGTTCTGATAAATATTGTGAAACCAATAACAACAAAAATATGAACGAAGAACTTCAGCAACAAATCAGCCAGATGCAGGCTCAGCTCGATAAAATGGGCAAAAAACTTGCTAAACTCGAAAACAACCGCAAAGACCAACTTTCGATTGCCATTGTTTCGGGCGACCTTGATAAAGTAATGGCCGGAATGATTATTTCGCTCGCAGCCGCAGCCATGGACACCAAGGTGAAAATTTTCTTCTCGTTTTGGGCATTATCAGCCTTGCGCGACAAGAATAAATCGGCCAAGGGTAAAGATTTCATCTCGAAAATGTTTGGCATTATGCTGCCTAAAGGCAAGAACAAGCTCAAGCTGTCGAACATGAACATGGCCGGTATGGGGCCCATGATGATTAAATATCTGATGAAAAAACACAATGTGATGTCGCTCGACGATATGTTTAAGCAAGCCGGCGAATTGGGCATCGAAATCATCGTTTGCGAAATGTCGATGGGCCTGATGGGGTTCAAGAAAGAAGAATTCATCGATTATCCGCATCTGAGCTATGCCGGTGCTGCCACATTTGTAACCGATGCCGGCGAAAGTGCAGCGCAGTTGTTTATTTAATTTACCGAACACCGAGCCGGTCACCGAGCGGAGACGAGGTGGAGTTGAGGTGCCGGTTTCAATAATTGAATTATTAACACACAAAATTTTTAACCATAAAACTCTAAAACAATGACAAACGAAGAATTGAAAAACTTAGTGGTAGCAAAATCGGTTGACGCACGCGGAACTGCCTGCCCCGGGCCACTACTCGAAGCAAAAAAAGCACTTGGAACAATCGAAGAAGGCGAAATCATGGAAATACTTTCGGCTGACGAAGGAACCCGTGTTGATATCCCCAAATGGTGCAACAAACAGGGACACGATTATTTGGGTACTGTTGAAGAAAACGGTTACTACAAAATTTACATGCGTAAAAACGAAATCTAACACCACGGAACATGGCTAAAAAAAGCGCGAAAATCCTGGTTTTCTCTACCGAAAAAATATCAGACCCTGCCATCGACATGGCGGGTCTGCTTAAACTGCATTATCCGCCACAGGTTTATACCATAGCAATGCGTTGCTCGAGCAGCATTAAGCCAAAGTGGATATTGCGGGCTTTCGACAAAGGTTTCGACGGTGTGTTTATTGCTGCCGATGGCAGCGACTGTGCCTATGGCGAAAGTTGCACCGAAAAAACCGGACATCTGGTAGAGCAAACCCACAACCTGATGAAAGAGCGAAGTATCGACCCGGCACGCCTGCGCATGGCAGCCATTTGCTCGGTGTGCAGCGAATCGTTCGTGAAACAGGTGAAAAGTTTTAACGAGTATTTATTAAAATCGCAGGAATAAGTTATGCAAAAAGAGCCTGAAATCCTGAGTTTCGATGCACTGGTGGTTGGCGGCGGTATTGCCGGCGGCGAAACCGCGCTCAATCTGGCCAACAATGGCTACAAGGTTGCTCTGGTCGAAAAGGAATTGTCGATTGGCGGTAAAATGATTTTGCTCAGCAAGGTGTTTCCCACACTCGACTGTGCTGCATGTATCACTACCCCCAAGGTGTCGGAAATATCGAGGCACCCCAACATCAGCATTTTTACCGAAACCGATGTGCACTCCATCGAAAAACTGGGTGAAAAGAATTTCGAAGCACGGGTAACCCGTCGTCCGCGATACGTAGTCGAGGCCGATTGCACGGCTTGCCAGTTGTGCGAAGAAGCCTGCCCGGTAGTGGTGCGCGACGAATACCAGTACAATCTGGTGGGTCGTAAAGCCGCTTTTATCCCGTTCAGCATTTGCAGCCCCAAGGTTGCTGCCATCGACATTGATAATTGCACGCTTTGCGGTGCCTGCGAAAAAGTGTGTCCTCCGGGCTGTATCGACTTCACGCAGAAACCCCGCGAGTATGTGCTGAAAGCAAAAACAACCATTGTGGCAACCGGTTTCAAATTGTTCGACCCGCTGAAAATTTCGCGTTACTCGTATGGAAGTGCAAAAAATGTGATTACCTCGATGCAAATGGAACGACAACTGGCTCCCACGCGTCCGTTCCACACCATATTGCGCCCCGGCGACGGTAAAATGCCCGACAAACTGGCCTATGTGCTTTGTGCCGGTTCGCGCGACGATTCGGTGGGCAACCCCATTTGTTCGCAAATATGCTGCATGTACAGCATCAAGCAGGCTCAGTTGCTGATGGGTGCGTTGCCCATGGCCGATATTACGATTTATTACATCGATATTCGTGCCTTTGGTAAGGGTTACGACGAGTTTTACGAGCAGGCTGTAAGCATGGGCGTTCGTTTTGTAAAAGGAAAAATTGGCAAAATCACCGAAAAACCCAACGGAAACCTTTCGTTGCGCTACGAAGACATTGCCACAGGCAAACTCAAGGAAGCCGATCACGATATGGTAGTGCTTTCGGTAGGTGTAACCGCCAATGCTGAAGCCGGAAATCTTTTCGAAGGTAAAAAACTTGAACTCGACGTGCTCAACTATGTGGCACAACCCAGCCCATTGCTTAGTCCATCGAAAACAAACATCGAAGGCGTGTTTGTTGCCGGAACAGCCACCGGCCCCAAAGACATTCCCGATTCCATTCTGTCGGCCGGAGCTGCCGCCGGCGAAGCCATAAGCTATTTAAACCAGTAATATGCAACACGAAACAATGAAGAAGAAACTAGGTATATATATATGTGCATGTGGCGGAAATATTTCCGACTATGTTGATATCGAGAAGGTTAAAGAAGCCATTAAAGACGAAGATGCGGTTATTCTGGCCAAAACCACCATGTTTGCCTGTGGCGATACCAACCAAAAAGACATGGATGCCGACATTAAGGCCAACGACTTGAGCGGTGTGGTAGTGGCTTCGTGTTCGCCCAAGCTGCATCTTACTACTTTTCGTAACGTAAGCGAACGCGCCGGACTTAACCCCTACACCTACGTGCATGCCAACATCAGGGAACAAGCTTCGTGGGCACACAGCGACGACAAAACAGGGGCTACCGAAAAAGCCATTCAGATAGTGAAGGCCGCCATTGCCAAAGCACGTCTCGCCGAAGCCCTCAACCCCATTACAATAAAATCGGAACGCTCGGTGGCCGTAGTGGGTGCCGGTGTTGCCGGAATGAAAGCTGCGCTTAGCCTTGCCGGCATGAACGACAACGTGTACCTCATCGAAAAATCGAAAGAAATTGGCGGTAAACTAAAAACTATGGACGTTATCAGCCCCGAAAAACAATCGGGCAGCGACTTACTGAAACAACTCGAAGCTGAAATAGCCAACAACAGCCGCATTGAACTATTTACCGAAACCATACTTACCGAAAGCAGTGGCAGCATTGGTAATTTCACACTGAAACTGAACACACCTGCCGGAAATCGCGAAGTTACGGTAGGTTCTGTTTTGCTGGCCACAGGTTTCGACACCTACACGCCCGAAGAAGGAGAATTTGGCTTTCTAAGCCATTCCAACGTAATTACATTGCCTGAGTTTAAAGCAATCGTGCAAAACAGTAGTGGAAAACACCTCGTGGTAAACGAAAAAGAAATTAATTCGGTAGCATTTATCTATTGCGTGGGCAGTCGTCAGGTGAAAGGCGACAACAAACATTGTTCGCGTTTTTGCTGCACCGCTGCCATGCAAACCTCGCTCGATGCATCGGATAAATTCAGTCACCTGCAATGCTATCACTTCACAAGAGGCACACGAAGTTACGGCAAGCAAGAGCTTATTTACAAAGCTACCAACGATAAAGGCGACATCTACGTTCAGTTTCCCGATAAGAAACCGCCTGTGGTGGAAGCTTCCGGCGATAAACTCAGCGTGAAAGCGGTTGATTTATTGCTCGAAAAACGTGAACACGAAGCCGAAGTTGACCTCGTGGTGCTGGTTACGGGTATGGTTCCCGATAAGGACGAAACCATCGGCAATATTTTTAAATTACCCAAAGGCCGCGACCATTTCTTTAACGAAATACACATGAAACTGCGTCCGGTTGAAACCGTAATCGACGGTGTTACCATTGCCGGAGCTTGTCAGGGACCCAAAAATGTTGCCGAATCGGTGAACTCGGCCATTGCAGCCGCCACCAAAGCGCACTCCATTATTGCCAAAGGCGAATTGCAACTGGAACCCATTGTGGCTTATGTCGATAAAGAAACCTGCAACTGGTGCAATGCCTGCACCGATGCCTGTCCGTTCAGTGCGATAAGCCCGATTGACTTCAAGGGTAAAAAAGTAGCCGAAATAAGCAAGAGCACCTGCAAGGGTTGTGGCATGTGTTTACCCGTTTGCCCTTCCGACTCCATCGAGTTGATATCGTTTACCAACAAAGAAATGGAAAGCATGATTGATGTATTAGCACAATAAACCGAAACAGCTATGAGCACCGAAAACAAACAAACCTATAAAATACTCCGCGAAACACACAAGGTTTCCGACAAGGTAAAAGACAATCAGAAACAATTTACCCGCGACAAAAAACAAATTCTCGACCAGTTGAAAGAGGGCGAAAAAAGCATCGCCGAACTGTGTACTGCCACGCAAATGAAAAAAGACGATATGGTGTTTCTGCTGATGACCTTACTGAAGTATGGCTTTGTGCAAATGTCGAGGGTTGATGATATGGACGAATACTACTATTACAAACTGAAGAACAATGAGTAAGATAGACCCCAAATTCGGAAAACAACTGAAAAGTTACGGAGCATTCGATTATAATAAATGCTACAATTGCGGCACTTGTACAGCAGTTTGTTCATTAGCCGACGAAAAAGATGCTTTCCCGCGCAGCATGGTGCGCAGCAGCGCCGTTGGTAATGCCGACGAAATTTCGGCCTCACTGAAACCCTGGCTGTGTTATTATTGTGGCGAATGCTCCGAGCACTGTCCACAAACCGCCAACCCGGGCGAACTCATGATGTCGTTGCGCCGCTGGCTGATGGGAAAATACGACTGGACGGGCCTTGCAGGCATTTTCTATCGTTCGGCAGCAGCTACCATTATTGCCATGATAGTTGTGCTGGCCGGCGTTATTGGCTTTGCGGCCACGCAGGGCTTCGACACCGAAAGCATAATGCACTTTGGTCATTACTTCGAAATGTTTGCCATTGGTGGCGTGTTGCTGGTGATTCTTATGCCCAACATGATCAGAATGTGGTACTTCACAGTGATAAAACCCGGTAAGAAAATTCCTTTTAAAATTTACCTGCAATCGCTGGGTGACTTTTTCCTGCACATGTTTACCCAAAAACGCGCGTTAGGTTGCGACGATAACAAAGGCCGCTGGTTCATGCACTTCATTCTGGTGTTGGGCTATATGGCACTGCTCATGACCACAGTATTTCTCGACTGGTTTGGCACCGAATATTTGCTGGTGAATATTTTTGGATATGCGGTGAGTATAACCGTATTTACCATTACCTTTTTGTTTGTAAATGCACGTATCCGCAAAAAGAAAGAACTGAGCAAACACTCACAACCATCCGATTGGTTCTTCGTAATCTGGCTCTTCCTGATGGGTTTTACCGCCTTTGCTGTACGTCTGTTCATCGACCTGGGGCTTATCGAGAGCAACCTGTGGCTGTATTTGTTCCACCTCATAGTACTGGCACAATGGGCACTCATCATTGTTCCCTTTGGTAAATGGACACACTTTTTGTACCGGTCGTTTGCCATGTATTTTCACCGTTTGCTGAGTGTGAAATCAGCCTGACAATTCATTATATTTCCTGAATTACCTTCGGTTACAATTTCGAAACACTGTTGTATGACAAAGCTTTTTAAAGAAGCCGGCGTATAAGTCTGGCTTCTTCGTTTTTTATGGATTTGTTTGCAATATGCGTGCTGATTTAGTAGCTGCAATTTACAAGCTTCGTTGGCAGATAGAGCTTTTGTTTAAACAGTTAAAGCGGAATTTTCCCCTAAAGTACTTCTTGGGCGATAACGAGAATGCCATCAAGATACAAATTTACTGTGTGCTAATTGCAAATCTGCTAATGACAGTAGTGCAAAAAATGTTGAAAAGGTCATGGGCTTTTTCGAATCTGGTAAGTTTTTGTAAAAATCCCGATAAAGATTGGCAAAAATAAGTGGTTAAATTGCACCAACTTTCACTGTTTTAGGGGGGCTTCCTTTTAAATTATGAGATTTTTGTAGAATATTTTGCTGTATTTCAATATCTTAGCAATAATTAAAATTTATTTCATATTTTTATCGGACAATAGTGGTTTTTTTTGTATCTTTGTTTGAGTTGTTGATATTTATAAAAATGTAACTATAACTATGTGTTACAGCCTAGCGGCAGTAGGCTTTTTTATAGAAATTTCAAACGACAAGTTATGAAAAAGAACAAATTATACAGTAGAAGCAACTCAATATTCGAGTTTAAGTTATCTATCTATCTATACAAAGCTTTAATAAATTCCATAAATAGGTTCGTTTTTGTTCCTTCTGTTGCGCTCTCGTTATTGCAATAGAAGGTATTAAGAGTAATAAATAAATAATACAAAATTCAAATTGAAAAGTCATGAAAATAAAATATTTTGGAAGTAGTAGTGTTGTTTCCTTAATTTTACTATCTGTAATAATATTTTTTTCGGGTTGTAACGAGGAACAGGTAATATTTAATAATGCACCAGTTGAAACAAATGACCAACTTGTGGTTGCACGAATATCGAATTTTCTTAATAAGCTAGAACTCGAAAGACAAAGCTCTTCATTAAAGAGTCATGTGTTTATGGAGATTGATAGTGCAGTTTGGTATATTGAGGCTGCAATCAATTATGTATCTACCGAGCCTATTACAAGCTCAGATGTTGAAATAAGTACGTTTACTGTTAAGCAAAATATTGAACATACACAGGGTATGATAAATATGGGTGATATACAAACAACATACGATTTGTTTCAATCATACATTTGTAATATTGTAAGCAGAGAAGGAAACATCGACTTTATATTTATTGCCGATGTGTTTGTTAGCGAAACAGAAAATACGAATGTTTCGTTGTCAATGACTATTGGTGCTGTAAAAAGCCTCAAAACGTATCCTCAGGTATTAAACGATTGGTATTGGGGAATGGACTTGGGGAAATGTGACGAGTTTGGAGGTATTGGTACCGATGCTGCTGACGTAATACATAATATCCTTAATTATGTGTTAACAATTCCACCTGTAGGTGCTTTTTGGACAGATGTTGAATTTAAACTAATGGAAGGCGAAGATGATGGTTTGTTTGAATTTACTGGCACGTCAGACCCTTGTCTTACTGTGCAAGAAATTACTGATTACATTGGTATAGTTAATACATATACAACTAATAACTGCCCAACGGGGAAACAACTTATTTATCGAGAATTTTGGGATGACTTTTATCCATGGACTGAGAAAAGCACACATGGTTTACATCTGTGTAGAATAGAATATGGAATATTAAGATATGGAATAAGTTTCTAATAATGGATTCAAAGTATGGCGTAAGATAATACTATATTACGCCATACTTTTTAACATAAAACATTAAAACAATGAGAAACATAAAAAAATCAGGACTTATACTTGGCATATTGCTTATTTTTACTCTCGGTGTAAATTCACAGAATACTTTCGAGTTACTTGTTGAAAATACTTTAGATGAAGTTTTATTAGACGTAATTGAATTACCAGATGGTAATTTTATTACAAGCGGTTTTTATAAAGACCCAAGTCAAGCTGAAAAAAGTTATGGCTATTTAATTAAACTTAACGAAGAAGGTACTATTATTGATAGTTTATATCTTAATGAATATTCATATTGCATGCTGCACAATATTCATTTATTCAACAACGAACTTTATGTAATTGCATCACTAATAGAAAATACTGATAGTAATTATACTCTCGGGCTATTTAGGCTAAATACAGACCTTGAAATATTGGATGTTAAAACAAACACACTACCCGGTATTAGACATATTGGTTTTGTGAATTCGATAATTGATTCTGACTCAAATTTAGTAATGGGTGGTATTGTAGCTAACTATAATGAACCAGAAGATATTAGGACTGAGGGTTTTTTATACAAAATATCAATAACAGGAGACTCTATAAGTAGCATTTTCTTTAATGAGCATCTTCGTAAAATCCCTTATGGTATAATTGAAAATATTGATAGCACAGGATATCATGTATTTATTAAACGCTATAACAATAATTCCGTTTGTAGTAAAATGCTTTTAAACAAAGGTTTAGAAGAAGTGTCGGTAGTTAATCTTTCTTCTGAAATATATGCACTTAACAGTGCATTACATTTAGCAACTCATGCATCCCCTGTTCGTATAAACGACAGTACTATTTTGCTTAGCGGCAGATATTACACTAACGAAACCCACTTCGCATTTACTGTTACTGATAATGATTCTATTATATCAACTGCATTTATTGAAAATGACAACAGAATACAGTGGGCCAATACTTATGGGAATAGTGTAAATGGGAATAATATTTATTCGGGTTATACTTCAAATGTAAATATTTCGAACTTTTATTATAGTCAAGATACTTCGCATATCCATATTTTAAAATTTGACGAACAACTTAACACAATATGGCACAAAGCAATAGGAGGCGATGCATATTATAACCTCTATAGGGTGTTGGCATGTAACGATGGCGGTTGTTTGTTGGTGGGCAACAGATTTGATTATGCAAGTGGTCAGGGTAATATAAGAGACGTATATATCGCAAAACTCAATCAAGACGGAGAATTTGTTTGGCAAAAAACTTTTTCGATTTCTAATGCTATTTCGATTTATCCGAATCCGGCTACACATACAATAAATTTCAGCCTGCCCGAAAATATTTCGATTATAAGATATAGTGTGTTTAACTTACAGGGAGAATTATTGTTAAGCCGTAAAGCCGAGTCTAATTCTGTAAACATAGATGTGTTAGCCCCCGGTGCTTACATTATTCAACTTACTACCAACATGGGAATTGTATCGAAACGTTTTTTGAAAATGGAGTAGATTTGTTTGGGAAATGAACCAAAGTTGCCCAAAGTTCTTTTTTAATGTTTAAAATTCAAATTGAAAAGTCATGAAAATAAAATATTTTGGAAGTAGTAGTGTTGTTTCCTTAATTTTGCTATCTGTAATAATATTTTTTTCGGGTTGTAACGAGGAACAGGTAATATTTAAATGTTATGCCATACTTTTTTAACATAAAACATTAAAACAATGAGAAACATAAAAAAAACAGGACTTATACTTGGCATATTGCTTATTTTTACCCTCAGTGTAAATGCACAGAATACTTTCGAGTTACTGGTTGAAAACAATCTCGATGAAGTAATTTTAGACGTTTGCGAATTGCCAGATGGAAGTTATGTCTTAACCGGATTTTATAAAGACCCAAACCAAGTAGATATATTTCATGGTTATTTGATTAAAATAAATGAGAACGGTGTTGTTACCGATAGTATATATCTTAATGAATACGCTTATTGCATGTTGCATAATATTCATTTTTACAACAACGAACTTTATGTAATTGCAGCACTAAAAGAAAATACAGATACTAATTTTACTCTCGGATTATTCAGACTCAATACAGACCTTGAGATATTTGATGTTAAAACAAGTGTATTGCCCGGGAATAAACAAATTGGACTAGTAAATTCAATAATTGATTCTGACGAAAACTTAGTAATGTGTGGAGGATTAAATGATTTAGACACAAATGGTGAAGTAATTGGAATTGAAGGTTTTTTGTATAAAATATCCATGTCAGGCGATTCTCTAAACTGCATATTTTTTAACGAGAACTTTCAAAAAATACCTCATGGTATAATTGAAAATTTTGATAGCACAGGATATTTTGCATTTATTAGAAGTTATAATAATAATTCCCTTTGTAGTAAAGTGTTATTTAACAAAGCTTTAGAAGAAGTATCTGTGGTTAATCTTTCTTCTGAAATATTTGCAATTGACAATGTATTGCATACAGCAACTCATGCATCACCGGTTCGTTTAAGCGATGGTTCTATTATGCTCAGCGGTAGATATTACATTAACGAAACCCACTTCGCATTTACTGTTACCGATAATGATTCAATAATGGCAACTGCATTTATTGAAAATGACAACAGAATACAGTGGGCCAATACTTACGGAAATAGTGTAAACGGGAATAATATTTATTCAGGCTATACATCAAATGTGAATATCAATAACTTTTATTTTAGTCACGATACTTCACATATTCATGTGTTAAAATTTGATGAACAACTAAACACAATATGGCACAAAGCAATAGGAGGCGATGCATATTATAACCTCTATAGGGTGTTGGCATGTAACGATGGCGGTTGTTTGTTGGTGGGCAACAGATTTGATTATGCAAGTGGTCAGGGTAATATAAGAGACGTATATATCGCAAAACTCAATCAAGACGGAGAATTTGTTTGGCAAAAAACTTTTTCGATTTCTAATGCTATTTCGATTTATCCGAATCCGGCTACACATACAATAAATTTCAGCCTGCCCGAAAATATTTCGATTATAGGATATAGTGTGTTTAACTTACAGGGAGAGTTATTGTTAAGCCGTCAAGCTGAGTCTAATTCTGTAAACATAGATGTGTTGGCCCCCGGCGCTTACATTATTCAACTTAATACCAACATGGGAATTGTATCGAAACGATTTTTGAAAATGGAGTAGATTTTATAGGTTAAGAAGTGCTATACACCAACAGCCTATTTTTTCACAAACATAACTTCTACCCTACGGTTTTCGTTGGCTTTCCACTTGGCATCTTCTTCGTGCCAAACCGGAAATTTCTCTCCTAACGGAATTTTAATGATTCGCTCTTTGGCAATGCCTTTGTCGGTAATGAATTTTTCGACCGACTGGCAGCGGCGTTCCGATAGTTGCTGGTTGTACTCGTCGGAAGCTATCAGGTCGGTGTGGCCAAAAAGTACAATGTGCAAGTCGGGGTCATCGTTCATAAACTCTACAATATTGTCGATTTTGCTGTAGTATCCGGTATCGAGAATGGCTCCATTGAAACTGTAAAGTGCTACCACCTGTGGTGTTGTAACCGGATTCATGCCGTTGAACTGGTGTGAGTGGAGCAACCAGTACGAAGTGCTATCGCCTTCGTAACCAAAAAAGTTTACAGTGTCGTTCATGTACAATTTACGCACAGCCGTGTTTCGCGGTCCGGTATTGGTATTATACACCAGGCGAATTCCATTAAGCTTCGAAATACTTGCTGTGCGAAAACTAATGCGATAGTAGTTTGCTGCCAAAAATGGCAGTTCTGCCCACACACCGTTTATTTCTGTATCGCTACTCACATTATAGTAGTTGCCCCCCGTAAAACCTGCCAATACTTCAAGCAGATTGGCATTAACACCTTTACCAAATGATATTATGTGAATGCGTGTTTGCGACTCAATTGCCATATTGGCAACCTGCTGTGCGCTCACAGCTTTCGAGCCGAAATAATAACCCGATGAGTTTTCATATCCATCGGTAAAAACAATAACCTCATTGGTTAGTTGATCGTTTCGAGCATTTATTATTCCGTCGCCAATGGCGGCATACAGGGCAGTGCATCCGCCGTAGCGTTTTAATCCGTCGAAACGCACCCTGCTCAATATTTCGTTTTTATTATTTGTGAGCGGACATTCGGTTACCACTTTGTCATCGAACTTCACCACACTTAGAGAATCAATTTCGCGTTTGTTTTCGATAAACGATTTTGCCGCTGCTTCAACAGCTTCTATGCTTCCATCCATCGAGCCGCTATAGTCGAGAACCATCGAAATATTTCGCGGATTGGTAACGCTTTTGCGCACTTCGCTTACCACGAAGTCGGCTACTTCTTTTCTTCCTCCGTCGGTGAAGGTTTCGGTTAATCCAATAAAGAACTTACGTGCATCGGCATTGGATATTGTGGGTGGAGCAAGTCCATGAACAAAATTACCTGCCGTGTCAACAACCAATACATATAAGTGTACCATATCGGGAAAATCATTTAAATCTACAGCAAATACTTCGTAATCGAGGCGAACGCCTTTTTCGATTTGAGAATAATCGGTAAACCCTGTGATTAATTGTCGTTTTATGGTTTCTATGTTCAGCTCCCTGCTGTCTTCGAATCCATTCAACCACGAGTACAAAACAACGCTAGTATCGGTTTCGGGCTTAAACGAAAACATGCCTTTTAAATTCTGATTTTCGTTACCTGTCAACGACAGTTTCACCGAATCGGCATCTTCAACTTCCCATACCAAAACTACCTCTTCGCCCGAAAAAATGCGGGTGTTGCCGGTAAATGTTTTTATTTTCGACCGATAGGCTTCTATCGAAAAATCGGTGTAATCGATGCTATTATTGTCTCGATACGCACCAATTCGATAGTGTTGTGTGCCTGTTACCGGTACGTAAGCTTCGCCCACTGCCGGAAAAGTGTCGTTAATACCTCTGATGATAACATACTCGGTGTTTTTGTACTTCCACTGAATATGTGCCATACTGCCTATTTTTACTTTTTTGGGATATTCGAGTTTTTCAACATAATCGACCCGAACTCTGCGCGATTCGCTTACCGAATATCCTGCCTTGTTAAAGGCCGTAATAACTATTGTTGTATCGTGGTCCGATTTTAATATCATCTTTCCTTCTGGTTCAAACTCTTCGTCGAGACCTTGTATTTTAACGTATGCACAATTTTCTGCTGCCCAGTTATATGAGTATGTAGCTTCGTCGCTTATTCGTGCCGGAATAGTAAACGACAGTATTTTGGGATGCACCACATCGATACTAATGCGTTTTTTTTGACTTTGCTTACCTTTTTCGGCAATAAACAAATAGTTGGTCGATGTTTTTGGGCTTACATACACCGATCCTTCCATGGGTAAGGTGGTGCCGCCCAATTCGTTGCAATAGAATTTTTTTGCATTTTTCACACTCCACCAAATCGAAATGCTGTCGCCAATATTGATAGTTCGGTTGGTGTATCCGGTACCTATGGTAATGTCGGGTGATTGAGAAAACAGCTTTACAGGCACTGCAACTATTAGTATAACACTCAAAAGCAATACTTGTTTAATCATAAGAAAAGCAAATTATGATGACACATTTTGTATCGCAAAAATAAAACTATAATCGAAAATTTATTGAATAATCTGAGAAAACAGGTTGTTATTCTCCTGCTTCGCTGCTATAAAAACTATTCGGCCGGTTTTTCGGTTTCTTCCGGCTGAGCATTCACTTGCTCTACTCGATAAGCATCTATTGCCTCCTGAGTTAGTATGCCTGCTTTTTTGAGCAGGTCGAACCAAAGTTTCACCTTGCGCATATCCGATACATACACTCTTTCGCGATCATATTCAGGCAGTATTTCCTGGAACCATGTTTTCAGTTCAGCGTCGGTCGATTTATGATGCAAACTGCTGTATTTTTCGGAAATAGAAAAAGCATTGATAAGAATTTCGGAAAGTGCTTGTTCTTTGTCGGAGGTGTAAATAGCCACATCTTTTAACGATGAAATTTTTGAGGCTGAGAAAACCGGCATCCGTTTACCGGTATCAATCGATTCAACGATGAGGCTGTTTTTAGCTTGCGACACTTTTTTGTATAAACCCGGTTGACCCGAAACTGACAAGATATCTTCAAGAAACATCATACTTTAAAATATTAGAACGACAAAAGTAGTATTTGAATTTTAAAAAACAATTGAATAACAATATTGATGCCGAAATTTTTAAACTGCGAAATCAAATATACGACTTATTCGTTGTGAAGGGCAACAATTGGGTCGAGGCGCGAAGCTTTCACTGCAGGAAAATACCCCGAAACAATTCCAACAATAAAACAGAGCATAACGCCCATAAAAATCCATGCCCAGGGTATTATAAACTGCCCACCTGTTGCCATAGTTACCAGATTGCCTGCAATAATGCCCAGTATTATACCGAGTAAACCACCTGCCTGACCTATTATCACCGATTCGAACAAGAATTGTTGTTTGATAATTGTTGCCGGAGCTCCCATGGCTTTGCGAATGCCTATTTCGCGGGTTCTTTCGCTTACCGATACCAACATGATGTTCATGAGTCCTATGGTGGCACCAATTAGTGTTATAAGTCCAATAATAGTGGCCCCAATTGTAACCACAGCAATGTTGTCGATAAGCATGTTGGCAAGGCTGTCGCTTTTGCGTATCACAAAATCGCTCTCATCATATACCGTAAGCTTACGGATGTTTCTGAATAAGCCTTCGGCTTCGCCTACGGCCTCATCAATTTTTGCAGGGTCGTTGGCTTGAACGCTGATAAGGTAGGACAGGGGGTAGGTGGAAAAATATTGTCGTACATTATTCAATGGTAGCACACAAAAATTATCACCGCTACCGCCGAAGCTGGTCCCTTTCTCGTTGATAATGCCAATTACCAGATATTTGCCGTTACCTATGCTGATATATTTGTCGATGGGCGAAATCTGACTTTTAAAAAGCTTTGTGGCAAGGGCACTTCCCAATATGGCCACATGAGCTCCTCCTTGCACTTCTGATGGTGAGAAACTTCTCCCAAGCCCTATTTCGTAACCCGAATTCATGAAATAGTCTTCGTCGGAGCCAATTACCATTACGTTGGGATTTGTTTTCTCACTCTCGTATCTTACTGTGGCATTCCAACTGGCTTCGACATAAACCGAGACCCTTGCGGGGAAATTGAACGTGTTCTTAAATCTCCTGGCATCTTCGTAGCTGATGTCGCGGATGGCAGTTTTTCGCATGCCCTGATCGCCTCCCCTGACGTTGGTTCGTTTTTTTGCTATGGTAAAAGTGCTGGCACCCATGTTCGAAAACTCGCTACTGATAGTATTCTTAATTGCATCAACGGCAGTGAGTATTCCCACAAGAGCCATGATACCAATTGCTATAATCAGAATAGTGAGGATAGTTCTGAGCACGTTCGATCGCATCGAAACCAATGCAATTCTAAAGTTTTCGGTTACAACCTGGAGCGAACGCATGAATAAAATTTTTTGCAAATTACTCATTTTGCGTCAGTTTATATGCGCCGGAGTAAAGCTTTAACAAATATTAACAGTTAACAAGCTATAGGTTTATTTAGTGGCTCAGTACCTTAAACTCAACCCTGCGGTTTAATTGTCGACCTTCTTCGGAATCGTTATCAGAAATGGGCTGGTCGAAAGCATATCCGGCATATTCGAGACGTGTTTTATCGATGCCTTGTTTTACGAGATAATCAACCACTGACTTGGCACGGTCTTCCGAAAGCTTTTTGTTGTATTCGTAGTTCCCAATATTATCGGTGTGGCCCGATATTTCGATTCGCAACATCGACTCTTTCTTAAGCACGCCAACCAGCTTGTCGAGTTCTGCAGTCGACTCTGCCCTGAGGGTAGCCTTGTTGTAGTCGAAGAAAATATTGCGAAGTACCACCTTGGTTCCTACTTCAATTTTCTGAAGATATATGTCTTTCACTATTTCCTGATAATCGGTGGTGTCGGCAATGTCGAAATTTTCAGAGTGAAACAGGTATGCATTGTGATTTACGTTAATACCGTAGTTGCGACCCGAGGGCAGCGATACCAAATATCTTCCGGTAGCACTGTTACTGTTAAAGGTGGCGATAACCTCGTTTTTTACGTTATCAATTATCTCGATTTTTGCTTCAATGGGTACATGAGTTTTCGAGTCTTTCACTGTTCCTTTAAGAATGGTTACCAGCACTTTCTCGGTTTTTATATCAGCAATATTCTCGGTAGTTTTCTCTTTAAACCTGATTTCGTAGATATCGTACATGCCATATCCGTCTTCGCGGTAAGAAGCAAAATACGCTTTCTTGCCGCTGGCGCATACTGTGTAAAAAACATCATCGCCGGGTGTGTTAATGGGGAACCCAACATTTACAGGCGTTGTCCATTCTCCGGTACTGTCCATTACAGTTTTAAATATGTCGTAGCCACCCATCGAGTTATGCCCCTGAGAACTGAAGTATAATGTTCTACCGTCGGGGTGCATAAAAACACCTTCCTCATTATATTTCGTATTAATAGTTTTGCCGATGTTTTCGGCAGGGCTCCAGTCGCCGTCTTTATCGGCCTTCGATACAAATATGTCGCGTCCTCCTAAAGAATTTTTCGGATTGTTGCTGATAAAGTATAGGGTTTTTCCATCAGGCGACAAGCAAGCTTTCGATTCATGAAACTGTGAATTGATATTTTGCCCCAGAGGAACCGGTTTTGTCCATCTTGTACCCGAGAGGTACGAAACTCCAATGTCGCCCTCGTTGATATCGAGATAAACCAGCAATTGCTGTCCATCAGGAGAAAGACCCAGCACCGCATCGTGTCGGGGCGTGTTAATAGGCTTGCCAATATTGCGCGCTACGGTCCACTTGCCATCAACAAGGCTTGTAGTGTAAACGTCTTCGTTGAACATTCCGTCGTTAGTATCCACTTTATTGCCTGTTGTACCTTTGCGGCGGCTAATAAAAATAAGTTCTTCACCGTCGGCAGTAATCAACGGGTTATATTCCGAATATTCGGTGTTGATGTTGGCCCCCAGATTTAATATATCTACAAACAATGTGTCTTGCACCAAAACTTTACCATTCAGGCATTCTTCAATATGACGGGGAGTGCTTTTCAGGTACTCGGAATTGACGCCCCTTTGGTTTTTAAACAATTCAAAGAATTGAATTGCCTTGTCGAATTCGTAATTAATGTGGCATCCGCGCCCCAAAAAATAGCAAATATCCTTATTGACTTTTGGATCGAGTTCATAAGCTTTTTCGAGGTAGGGAAGGCAAAGATGTTTTTTTTCCGAATAAAAATAGCACACCCCGATTTTGAAGTTCAATTCGGCATTATTCGGGTTAAAATCGTGTGCCGGTAAGTAATAGTTTAATGCCTCTCTAAAATTGCGCTTGTCGTTCACCAGATTATCTCCGGTTTTCAGGTTCGACATTGCCTTTTGAAAACCCTTGGGGTCTTTCGGAAAATTATTGCTTTTAAACTTTACGTCTTTCTGTGCCATTACATTAGCACCTAATATCAAAATAATGATAAGCGACCAGGTTTTTTTTATCAACGATACATTCATAAAGCTATGGTTGTGTTGTAATTTGTTTGCCATTTGCAGCTTTTGGTTTAGCATGACATAAAAATTATGCCAAGAGACAAATTTCATGATTTTCTCTGAAACTGCAAGAAAGTATTATTACGAGTTATTCACAATTGATTGGTGAATAAGCTTTTTGCAGCGTTTATTTTATACTCAGCACTTTGAATTCAACCCTTCGGTTTTGCTGACGTCCTTCGTCGGTGTCGTTGGTTGCAATAGGTTCAGTGAAGGCATATCCTTTATATTCGAGTCTGTCGGCTTTAATTCCTTTTTCGATAAGGAAGTCGACCACCGATTTGGCCCTGTCGTTCGATAGCTTGGTGTTGTATTGCAGGCTTCCGTGACTATCGGTGTGCCCACCGATTTCGATACGCATTTTGGGATACGCATTGAGCAAGGTAACCAAACGGTTCAATTCAGGCATTGATTCGGAACGCAGGCTTGCTTTGTCGTAGTCGAAGAAAATATTTTTCAGAATAATTTTTGAGCCAACCGACACTTTACTTAATACGATGTCTTTGGTCACTTCCTGATAGTCTTGCGATTCAGGTATGTCGATGTTTTCGCTGTAGAACAAATAGTCGGGTGCTTTTACTGCAATACCATAGTTCTTACCCGAAGGCAGACTTACTAAATACTTACCGGTAAGGCTATTTGACGACATAACCGATATAACTTCGTCTTTTTCGTTATCAACTATTTCTATTTCAGCTTCTACCGGCTCCTCCGAAATATAATCGGTTATAGTACCCTTCAATATAGTTAATCTTACCTTTCGAACCTGAACGGTTTGGCTTACTTCAACTTTCTGTTGAACTGTAACTTCGCTGCTTGCCAGCAGATTGTCTTCGGAACCACACACCATTAATTTTTCGGGACCCAGAAATGTAATTTTGTAAATATCCTGAAACCCCAATCCTCCTTCGCGAGCCGAACTGTAGTATCCGTAACGAGCATTTCCGGCAGCAACAAAAAACACGTCATCGTCGGGTGTGTTTACAGGATAGCCAAGATTGACAGGTGGCCCCCAGTTTCCTAAACTGTCTTTTTCGGAATAGAATATGTCGAATCCTCCCATGGAACTGTGCCCCTGAGAACTGAAATACATGGTTCTGCCATCGGGGTGCATAAAGGCTCCACGTTCATCGTATTGGGTGTTAATAACTCCTCCAATGTTTTTAGCCGGACCCCAGTCGCCTTTTTTGTCGAGCTCTGAAATAAAGATGTCTTTGCCTCCAAAACTTGGAAACTTAAATGCATCTTCGGGCCTGTTGCTTACAAAATACAGTTGCTTGTTGTTGTAGGTTAAACTGGCATCCGATTCATCGTATTTGGTGTTAATGGTTTTTGGCAATTCTTTAGGTTTTCCCCAGGTGCTGCCAACCAGCTTACTCTGATACAAGGTTCCGTCGGGTACACCTTTATACGTAAACAGCAACTGTCCGTCGGGCGATATGCCCACAGAAGCGTCGTGGAACTCGGTGTTGAGCGATTTCATGTTAGCAGCCGGACTCCAGCCGCGCTTTTTATCGTAATATGAGATATACAAGTCTTCGTAATACTGCAGGTCGTTCGGGTCAACTTCGTCACCTACTCCTCCCGGCCTCCTCGAGCAAAACACCATCATCGACTCGTCGGCAGTAATTACCGGAGCATAGTCGGGATAGGCTGAATTAATACTAGAGCCAACATTGTCGATAAATACTCTTACCGGATTGGCCACATATTGTTTTGCCCATTTGCATTCTTCAATTCGCTTGTTAATATCCTTGTCGGCAATATTCATTCCTGCGGCAGCAGCCTTTGTCTTGAATTTTTCGAGGTAATAGATGGCAGTGTCGAACTGATAACTCAAATGATATGCCCTGCCTAAAAAGAAGTCGATGTCTTTAGCTACATTGGGTTTTAGTATGGCTGCATCTTTCAAATGCTCCACGGCTTTTGTCTTTTCGATGGAATGAAGGTAGCAAACTCCGATTTTATAATTCAACTCGGCGTTTTTCTTGTTATACTGATATGCAAACAGATATAGATAGAGGGCGTTCCGATAGCCCCCTTCGCCGAAGGCATACAATTTGTCGGCTTGTTTTATGGCATCCCATGCATCCTTAAAACCATCTTTCCCGGTTTGAAACTCTTTTTTTACGATTTCTACATTCTCTTGGGCGCGTGAATGAAATGCCGCTATGGTAAACAGCATTATAACTATAATTATTCTTATATTCATGATGCTTTGGTTTATTCGTTACAAATTACCGTATATTCTTTGGCTTCTTCAACTCCCAGTTTAAGAGCCATCATCCAGTCCTGGCACGATTCAGTAAATTTTCGCTGCATTTCGTATGAACTGCCACGGTGCAAATAGGCGTGTCCATAGTTCGGGTTTATTGCAATGGCTTTTGAAAAAGCATCAACAGCATCGTCGTATTTCATCAGCCGATACAATGCCAAGCCCTTATTGTTATATGCATAGGCATAATCTTTCTTATAGCGAATGGCGTCGTCGAAGTCCTCAACGGCTTCTTTGTATTTGCCCGTTTCGTATTTGGCAATTCCCCTGTTATTGTAGGCAATATAATAATTCTCTTTTAATTTTATGGCCTCATTATAGTCGTCGATGGCTTTGTCGTATTGCTTTTGTTTGCGATACACCGAGCCTCGGTTGTTATAAGCCTGATGCATCTTAGGGTTGATTTCAAGCGATTTTGTGTAATCGGCAATGGCCTCCTCAGGTTTATCGGACATGCGGAATGCAGAACCCCTGTCGTGGTATGCTAAAAAGTTCTTATCGTCGTTTGCAATACTGTTGTCGAAATTTTCGATAGCTGCAGTGAAGTTGTTTTTGTTGAATTCGAGAATGCCTTTGAGGTAGTACAAATTTGCATCGATAAAGCCTTTGGCTATCGCCGTGTTGAAATATTCCTCTGCCTTTTCGGGTTTTTGTTGGTAAAAGCTGATATATCCCAAATAATAATAAACACTGGCTTTGTCGGGATAAAGAATACGGCACGAATCGAAGTCGTTGTAAGCCAGATCTAATTCCTGTTGTTGAAGGTAAGAACTTCCCCGGTTGAAATACGCTTTTTCGAAAGATGGATTAAACTGTATGGCTATTGTAAACTTATAGGCAGCTGTTTGAAAATCGCCATTACGAAACAGTTCAACACCATCGTTGTATGCAAGAAATGCTTCCTGATTCTCGGCAACAATCAATGTGGAACTTGTATCGGATACTGCAGCGATAGAATCGATTCCAATTTTAATAGGAATGATAACCTGAGTTGTATCAATATACACTGCAACCGAATCTTTTAAGTCGGTTTGCGAAAACAGCGTCGCTTGCAGGGCAAGGCTGAATAGAATAGTTGCCAGTATTTTTTTCATAAGTCGAAATGCTTGGTTATCAGTTGATTTCAAATGCAAATATAATAAAAACTAAACAAATGCTTCATGTTACACTGCATTGGTACCGTGACAATGTTTGAATTTTTTGCCGCTACCACAAGGGCAGGGGTCGTTTCTTCCCACTTTTTTCTCCACTTTTACCGGTTGGTTCGACGCTTTTCCTTTGCTTGGGTCGTTGTATCCCGGATCGGCTCTGCCGGTGGTCATTCTACTGGTGTCGAGGCGTCTCTGCTGTCGTGCTTCGGCTACTTCGTCGCCTTCTTGCATAGGGATATGCCCTTTCATCAAGGTAGAAAGAACCGATTTGTTGATTTTATCGATAAGCGCTTTAAACAGGTTGTACGATTCAAGTTTGTAAATCAATAGAGGGTCTTTTTGTTCATAAGAAGCCGCCTGCACCGATTGACGTAAATCGTCCATTTCGCGTAGATGCTCTTTCCAGGAATCATCAATAGTGCTTAACACCACTGTTTTTTCGTAGGCAGTAACTATTTCTTTTCCAACGGTATTGTAGGCTTTTTCGAGGTTAACCACAACTTTATATGTGTTGTTGCCATCGGTAACCGGAACAATAATATTGTGATATCGGTCGCCTTGAGTTTCGAATACGCTTTTAATTACAGGATATGCCTGATCGGCAATGGCTTTCGATTTACGTTTGTGAGTATCGAGAACTCGTGTATACACCTTTTCGATAAGCTCTTGTACGCCCAAATTACCAAATTCTCTTTCAGTAACAGGAGCATCAATCGATAAGAAGCGCAACAGTTCGAACTTAAATTCTTCGTAATCGCCATTTTCGTGCAGTGTTTCGGTAAGGCTCACGCACAGGTCGTACATCATATTCGATATATCAACACTCAATCGTTCTCCATCGAGAGCATTGCGTCGTTTCTTATAAATTACAGTACGTTGCGAGTTCATCACATCGTCGTATTCGAGCAATCGCTTACGAATACCAAAGTTATTTTCTTCTACCTTTTTTTGTGCCCTTTCAATCGATTTAGATATCATCGAGTGCTGAATTACTTCACCTTCTTTGAGTCCCATTCTGTCCATGAGACCTGCAATTCGTTCAGACCCGAACAGCCGCATGAGGTCGTCTTCGAGAGAAACGAAAAATTGTGATGAGCCCGGGTCTCCCTGTCGTCCGGCACGACCACGTAACTGTCGGTCGACGCGCCGCGATTCATGTCTTTCGGTGCCAATAATTGCTAATCCACCCGCTTCTTTTACCTCTTTGCTTAGCTTGATGTCGGTACCACGACCTGCCATATTGGTAGCAATAGTAACTGTTTTCGACCAACCGGCTTCGGCCACAATGTCGGCTTCCCTTTTATGCAGTTTTGCATTCAATACGTTGTGATGTATGCCTTTCAGCTTGAGCATACGCGACAATAACTCCGATATTTCAACTGAAGTAGTACCTACCAGCACCGGTCTTCCGGCTCGTGTGAGATCGGCAATTTCGCCAATTACTGCATTGTATTTTTCGCGTTTGGTTTTATAAACCAAATCTTCATAGTCTTTACGTGTAATGGGTCGATTGGTTGGAATCACCACCACATCAAGTTTGTATATGTCCCATAGTTCACCGGCTTCGGTTTCGGCAGTCCCTGTCATACCGGCCAGTTTGTTGTACATTCTAAAGTAATTCTGCAGTGTAATGGTGGCATAGGTTTGTGTGGCAGCTTCCACCTTTACGTTCTCTTTGGCTTCTATAGCCTGATGCAATCCGTCGGAATAGCGGCGACCTTCCATAATACGTCCGGTTTGCTCATCAACAATTTTTACTTTATTGTCGATAACCACATATTCCACATCTTTTTCGAATAGTGTGTATGCCTTCAGTAGTTGATTTACTGTGTGGACCCTTTCCGATTTTATTGCGTAATCGCGAAGCATTTCGTCTTTTCGTGTGAGTTTATCGTTGTCGTTCAATCCCGATTTCTCGATACTGGCAATTTCGGAACCAATGTCGGGCAAAATAAAAAATGACGAGTCTTCGTTGCTTTGCGACAACAAATCGATGCCTTTATCGGTAAGTTCAATGGTGTTCTGCTTTTCGTCGATTATAAAAAACAACTCTTCTGTAACTTTGTGCATATGTTTCGAGTTGTCTTGCATGTAAAAGTTCTCGGTTTTCTGAAGCAGCACTCTCATCCCTTCTTCGCTGAGGAATTTAATAAGTGGCTTGTTTTTCGGAAGACCTTTGTATGCCTGCAACAGCTTATAGCCGCCTTTTTCTTTATCTCCTTCTTTAATTAGTCGTTTGGCATCAACCAATATTTGGTTAACCAGGTCACGCTGCGTTGAGTACAGTTTGAATACCTGTCCTTTGAAACTTTCGAACAACTGATCGTTGCCGCGTGGTGTTGGCCCCGAAATAATGAGAGGAGTACGTGCATCGTCAATTAATACCGAATCGACCTCATCGACAATGGCGTAATTATGGCCGCGCTGCACCAAATCGCTCATGCTGATGGCCATGTTGTCGCGCAAATAATCGAATCCAAATTCGTTGTTGGTGCCATAAGTAATATCGCTTAAATAGGCTTGACGGCGCGATTCGCTGTTGGGTTCGTGTTTGTCGATGCAGTCGATGCTTAACCCATGGAACTGAAAAATAGGTCCCATCCACTCGGCATCGCGCTTGGCCAGATAGTCGTTCACGGTAACCACATGAACACCGCGTCCGGGCAAGGCGTTTAAGAAAACGGGTAGGGTAGCTACCAGGGTTTTTCCTTCACCGGTGGCCATTTCGGCAATGGCTCCACGATGCAGCACCACGCCACCAAACAATTGCACGTCGTAATGTATCATTTCCCACTTGGTAAGGTTTCCGCCGGCTATCCAGGAGTTGTTCCAAATAGCGGTGTCGCCTTCAATATTAACAAAATCGACGGAGGTGGCCAATTGTCGGTCGTAATCAAGCGCACGGGCTTTTACGAATTCATTTTCGGTAAACCTGCGGGCAGTTTCTTTTACAATGCAAAAAACTTGTGGCAAGACCTCGAAAAGCACTTCCTCAATTTTATCGGTGATTATTTTTTCAACTTTATCAATTTCTTCAAATACTTCTTCCCTCTCATCTATCTCGAGGGTTTCAACCTTTTCTTTTAGCGCTGCAATTTGTGCCTGCTCACTTTTAATGTGTTCCTGAATTTGTTTGCGGATAGAAAAGGTACGCTCCCTAAGCTCATCGTTATTGAGTTTAGCGATTTCCGGTTCAACATCAAGTATGCTGTCAACTACAGGTTGAATTTCTTTGAGATCGCGTTCTGCTTTCGACCCGAATAGTTTGGTTAGAAATCCCGATAATGCCATGAAATATTGAATTTAAATGTAATAAACCTACAAAATTAATAATAATTATTGAAGCTATGTATTTTATCTCATTTATATGCAACCGTAAATTCAATATTCAATGGGTAACAGTGTAAACCAGGTTTTTATTTGCAATGTATCATGCATCAAATTCCGACAAACGGTGTATTGGGTATCCGGCAAACAGATCCGATAAAAACGAAGAACACAACCTGTAAATTCCCAGTGAGGTACTTTCTCTGTTTCCGGCAATGTTTATAACTTCGATACTCTCTTGTTGAATCCATTGCCTGCATTGTTCGATATTGTTGCCTGCGTCGTTAAATAAATCAATAACCAAAAAAGGTTTGTTCATTTGAATACAGGTGCTTCTGGTATAGTGAGTGCCTTTGCCGAGAATACCACCGCAAATAAATATTAAGGTTCCGTCTGATTCACTTACGTTGAGCCGTGTGCGTTCCTGATAGTAAGTTCCTGCAGTTTCTTTCAGCGGATATTTCTTGTCGATTCGTCCGTCTTCGGCATACCTTCCTTTAGGGCAGTATCCCCCACAGCCAATGTTGTGCGAAAGTGCAAAATCGAGGGCTGCCCTGTCGGCTCCTGTTTGTCCTCCTGAAATAATATATTTGGGAAACATGTTATTATTTTGTGATGTGCGTAATAAATTGCTATTTTGCAAAGTTAAAAACAATTGATAAAACACACATTATGATGCTTAGATTGGGCCTCATTTTTAAACCGGTGAAATGTATGCTGGCAATTCTTCTGCTAAGCATGCCCTGCCTGTTGAGTGCTCAGTTTTACAATGGTCATCAGATGAATTTTGGAAAAAACAGGGTTCAATATACCGAGTTCGAATGGCTGTATTACAGGTATAAGCAATTCGATACCTATTTTTATTTGGGCGGAAACGAAAATGCACTTCAGGTGGCATATATGGCGAATAAAGCTATACCCGAAATAGAAAGATTTTTCGACCATAAAATTGAGCAACGTCTTATTTTTGTTATCTACAACAGGCTTTCCGATTTCAGGCAAAGTAATATTGGGTTGAACACCGGCGACGAAGCCTATAACATTGGCGGGGTAACACGCATTGTTGATAACATTGTTTTTTTGTATGTAGAAGCCGACCGAAAGCAGCTGGAGAAGCAGGTGCGGGCAGCCATTGCCGAAGTAGTGCTCAACGAAATGCTTTATGGTGTGGGGTTAACCAATAAAATTGCCAACAATACCCTGATTGCTCTGCCCGACTGGTTTTTCTACGGTCTCATTTCGTATTGCTCGGAACGTTGGAATTATGAAATCGACAATAGGGTGCGCGATGGTATTTTATCGGGCAGGTTCGAGCAATTCAACCATTTAACGGGCGATGAAGCCTTGTATGCAGGGCATTCTATTTGGTATTATGTGGCGAGTACATACGGAGAACAAGTGATATCAACAATAATATACCTTACAAGGGTTACCAAAAATGTGGAAAACGGCTTCCAGTATGTCTTGGGTTCAGGGCTCAAAATGTTATCGTACGACTGGTTGGGTTATTTCGAAAACCTGTATAAGCCTCACGAGCAAACTACCGTAAATGCTGCAGGAACAAATATTGTGCAAGGGAGGCACCGTAATTGGCAGACACAGCAAGCCGTGGTGAGTAACAACGGAACCAAAGTTGCCTATGCCATTAAAAACCTGGGCAAATACAAAATATATATTTACGATATCAATCGTAATAAACGTAAAAAACTCCTTGTTGCAGAACATAAACTCGAACAAATTGTCGATTATTCTTACCCGGTTCTGAGCTGGCATCCCAGTGGGAAGTTGTTGGGTTATGTTATCGAGAAGCACGGCAAGATATTCTATTGTGCCTATAACCTGGAAACACGACAAACTCAGGAACGCGAAATAGCGGGCGTAAGCAAGGTATTGTCTATTGATTATTCTGGCGATGGACTCAAATTGCTTATGGCAGGACATGTGAACGGAATGAGCGATATATTTGTGTTTAATATTTTGGCAAATACCCTGATGAATCTTACTGCCGACATTGCCGATGATTATAACCCACGATATATTAACAATTCGAAACAAATCATTTTTTGTAGCAACCGAGCTACCGATACATTGCTTACAGGAAAAGACTTCGATATTGCTACCCAACAGTTTCGCGATGTATTTGTGATGGATGCCGAAGGTAAAAACAACATACTGCTTCGGGTAACCAATACGCCTCATACCGACGAAACATTGCCCATGGGGGGACAGAAAAATGAATTCTACTATCTTTCTAACGAAAATGGTGTAGTTAACCGATACAAAGCCAACTTCGACAGTGCAATAAGTTATATCGATACCATTACTCATTATCGGTACTTTACGCGAAGTGCAGCACAGACCAACTACAATAGAAATATTGCATATTTTGATGCAGCTCGCAATGCCGATATTGCAGCGGAAGTGCTTTTTTTGAATAAACGCTGGCATATTATGCTGAACGATTATAGAAATGTCGGCACTGAAAAGAACAATAACAATACCCGTTTTCGCAAGGTTCAACTCGAAAGTTTGAATCAGAAAATACCTGAAAAACCCAAATTTGATGTGGTAGAGCCGATTGAACCGGAATCAGACAGGGTCGACATCAACAATTATGTGTTTTCAACGGAAGCACTAAAACAGAAAGATATTGAAGTGAGCGAATTCGACAGTTTGGGATTCCCTTACGAAAAAAGGAGGAACAAATATTTTACCACATTCTATACCAACTATGTGGTCAATCAAATCGACTTTGGTTTTCTTAGTTCATCGTACCAGCCGTTCACCGGCAGTGCGTTTTATTTTAATCCGGGTTTCAATATTTTGTTCAAGCTTGGAGCCAAAGATCTTTTCGAAGATTATCGTATTACTGGAGGAGTGCGATTTTCGGGCAATTTCGACAGCAACGAATATCTCATTAGCTTCGAAGATTTAAAACGACGGTGGAACAGACAATATGTGTTTCATCGTTTGGTACTCAACACTTCTGATGGATACAACCTGATGAAATCGCATACACACGAGCTGATGTATATTACACGCTATCCGTTCAATCAGGTTTCGGCAATGCAATTTACCCTAAGCACACGTACCGACAGACAAACACTGTTGTCGCTCGATTACACAAGCCTTACATCAACACCTCAATACAATTATTGGCTTGGTGGTAAGGGAGAATATATTTTCGATAATACGCGTCAGAAGCAGTTGAATATTTATTATGGCTCTCGCTTTAAATTTTTTGGCGAATATTACCGGCAAATCGACAGAAAACAGTCGGATTTGGTGGTGTTTGGCGGCGATTTCAGGTATTATCTACCCATTCACCGTAATTTAATTGTAGCCGCCCGTGTTGCGGCCAGCGGATCTTTTGGCCGAAGTAAGTTGATATACTATCTGGGAGGTATCGACAACTGGATTAACTTCTCCTCAAATACACCCACATTCGACAACACGGTACGAATCGACCCTGATGCCAATTATGTGTATCAGGCAGTAGCCACCAATATGCGTGGTTTTTCGCAGAATATCAGAAATGGGAGCAATTTTGCGGTTGTTAATGCCGAACTGCGATGGCCTGTTGTGTCATATATCTTGAATCGTCCGTTGAATTCTGCCTTCCTCGAAAATTTACAGTTAATCGGTTTCTTCGATTTGGGAAGCGCCTGGAGCGGATGGGACCCTTTTAGCGGTGACAATGCCTTCGACAAAGATGTGTACAATCAATATCCGGTAACTGTAATTATCGATAACAACAATTATCCGATTGTTGCCGGCTATGGCTTCGGCATACGTAGTAAATTGTTCGGATATTTTGTTCGTGCCGACTGGGCATGGGGTATCGAAAATAATACCTTGCTGCCCGGCGTTTTTTATCTTTCGTTAAATCTCGATTTCTAAGTTATGGAGCTATCAACAATTGCATTATTGATATTAGCCGGTTTTATTGCCGGCTTGGCTGGAGGAGTGCTGGGAGTGGGAGGAGGCATTGTGGTAATACCGGTGCTGATTTATATTTTTGGTTTTTCGCAACACAATGCACAAGGAACCAGTCTGGCTTTTCTATTACTACCTATTGGTATTTTTGCAGTGATTAATTATGCACGAGCCGGATATGTAAACTGGAAATTTGCAATAATTCTGGCGATAACTTTTACGGTGGGGAGCTATTTCGGTTCAAAATGGGCGGTAAATCTCCCTGCCGATACCATGCGAAAAATCTTCAGCATTTTTATTATTTTGGTAGGCATCAAAATGCTTTTCGGTAAGTAATTCAACATAACGCGGTATGATTGAACTGATTAACAGCACAGCCAATTCCATTTATAGCAATCTAGTTGCCTGGCAACGCCATTTGCACCAAAACCCCGAGCTTTCGTTTTGCGAAGTGCAAACGGCTGCATTTATCCATAAAACACTACGCGAAATGGGGCTACATACGCTTGACACGTTTGCTCCCAATTCGGTTGTGGCACTTATCGAAGCCGGTGCAAGTGTCGGCAGTAAGAACGCTACACTGGCTTTAAGAGCCGATATCGATGCATTACCCATAACTGAAAATCCCGGTCATGAAGTGTGCTCACAGAATGATGGAATAATGCATGCTTGTGGTCACGATATTCATACCGCATCGCTATTGGGCACGGCTGCAATTCTTATGAAACATCGGCACCTGCTTACCGGCAATGTGTTATTAATATTTCAGCCTGCCGAAGAAAAGTTACCGGGGGGTGCCCGTTTGCTGATAAAAAATGGATTGCTCAGTACCTATAAACCATTTGCTGTGCTTGGTCAACATGTAGAACCCGGACTGCCCGTAGGCAGTTTCGGATTCTGTCCGGGAGCATACATGGCTTCTACCGACGAAATTTATATTCAGTTTTCGGGTAGGGGAGGACATGCTGCAACTCCAGATGTTACAAATAATACTGTGTTGGCACTCGCTCAATTTGTTACAACTGTGCAAGATGAATTCTCGAAGTTGGCAAGGAACTCAGATATGCCGGCCTTGCTTCGTTTTGGTTTGCTCGAGGCAAAGGGTGCCACAAACATTATCCCTGGTACGGTAAGAGCCGAAGGCACACTTCGTTGTTTCGATGAAAAACTTCGTCAATCGGCCAAAGACATGCTAGCCCATATGAGTACAACAATAGCCTCGCTTCATTCGTGTGAACCATCTCTGAACATTGTCGACGGCTATCCGGCACTGATAAATCATGCCGAA
Organism: uncultured Bacteroidales bacterium; assembly: GCA_964511665.1. GTDB lineage: Bacteria > Bacteroidota > Bacteroidia > Bacteroidales > ML635J-15 > JAGOEF01. The sequence goes on along the minus strand of CAZEHA010000002.1, from coordinate 32,797 downwards.
ACTACACATTTACTTATGCGGTTTGCGAGTGAGATAGGAGGTGGAAATTCAGTGGTTTTACTACCTTATCGTCTTACTGCCGAAGATTTTGCTTACTATGCTCAAGAGGTTCCCGCAGTGTTTTATCGTATGGGAATTGCAGCCGACAACAAGGGTATAACCAATTTGCACAACCCCGATTTCGACCATCACGATTCGGCACTGTTGCATAGTGCAGCAACAATGGCCTATCTGGCAATCAGATTACTCGAAAATCAATAGGGGAATTCACCCACCCAGTTGCCGGCCGGATAATACTGACATACCCAAATCTGTCGCCCATTCGGGCAGCTGGCCATGCCACAACCAACCTCTCGTGTATCGCGCCACACAATTTGGGTGTAATGACCATATGCACTGCTGTTCATTGTGTACTTACCTCCTTTGTACAGCGATTTTTCATCGGCCCACGATTTCACGGCTTCGGTAACAGGCCCTTCTCCGTAGCGATAGTAAATGTTTTCTCCGTTTTCGGTGTCGCTGTGCTCAAAAGCACAGTTCATGCCCACCAGAGCCTCTGCCCAGGCCTGCGATTCTTTTGCCAAAGAGTTCGACCATTTTAACTGGGGAACACCCACTTCGCTGCGGCTTACATTATGCTCGCGAACTGTAGCCTCGGCATCTGCTGCACTTAACATCGAACCGGTTTGTGCAACTATTGATGTGTACATTGCCGCCATTAGGCAACACGATAGAAAAACGATTTTCATAACCTGTGTTTGTTTTATGCTTGTATAAATAACGTTTTCAATTTGACAATATTTTCTATTGATAGCCAAAAAACTCAATTCTTGGTTAATATTCACTATTTTTACTAAAAAATATCAATATGCGTGCCGAATCGAACACACATGTAACATCGATGCGTAAACTGTGGCTTGAATTGTATGGACACACTTCTGTGGCGATTTTTGATGAGTTGATTTATGATATTCCATACTTGCAAAAGCATTGCAACAGCATACGCTACGGTTGTGAACACGGCTGGTACAAACAGGCTGTGGTATATGCTTTATATGTAGATTTTTTTGCCGGCACCATAGCTGGACTAATCGAAAAACTGGCCTACTTCGAAAATTTGGGAGTGAATTGCTTGTGGTTGCTGCCTGTGCTGGAATCGCCTATGAAAGATGGCGGCTTCGATGTGTCTGATTATCGAAAAATAAGGCATGAACTGGTTTCAATCGAAAATAGCTTCAACGATTTCGATAATTTTATTGTTGAGGCACATAGTCGCGGTATCAGAATCATTTTTGATGTGCCAGTGAATCATACATCTAATCAACACTATTGGTTTACGGAAGCATCAAAATCAGAAAATAACAGCTACCGCAATTATTATATCTGGAGTAAGGATGCATCGGAATACAGTTCGTGCCGTTTATTGTTCGAAGGCATGTGTCATAGTAATTGGGAGCCTTGTGGCGACAGCTTCTACTTTCATCGTTTTTTTGAATTTCAACCCGATTTGAATTACAAAAATCCCAAGGTACTGTGCGAAATGGTCAAAATTCTTTGGTATTGGGTTCAGCGCGGAATCGATGGGTTTCGTCTCGATGCCATCCCATATCTATGGAAAACCGAAGGGACCGATTGCGAAAACCTTCGCGAAACACATGCTATAGTGAAGTTCTTCAGGGCTGCAATCGATGCTGTGTCGCCTGCAACACTGTTATTGGCCGAGGCTTGTCAGTCTCCAAAAGAAGTGGTAAAGTACATGGGAAACGGCGACGAGTGCCATGCGGGATATCACTTTCCGCTGATGCCACAAATATTCAAATCGTTGGCTACCGGCGAAGCACAACATGTAGTAAATATTCTTGATGTCGAAAACACTCCTCGGTTACCCGACGATTGTGTATGGTTTATTTTTTTACGAGTTCACGATGAATTGAGTCTCGAAAAAGTGTATGTGAATGAAGAAGACCGCTTATTGCTGCACAATTATTATTGCCGTCGTCCCGAGTGGGATTTCAGACTTGGGCAGGGTATATCGGCCCGGTTGTCGAATCTGCTCAACGGCGATACTCAACTCATCGTTATGGCGTTTAGCATTATGCTCAGCTTGCCCGGTGTTCCACTGATATATTATGGCGATGAATTTGGCCGACAAAACGACAACGATTATTTTGAACAACGCAGCATTGCTACGGGATATCGTGATAGCCGTAATCTGGTGAGAGGACCTATCGACTGGCCTGTTGTTGAGCATAAACTGAAGCAGTCATCCTCTTCCGAAAAACAGATTTTCGATAGTTTGAGAAATATGTTAATGTTAAGGCACGCCAACAAGCTTTTTGTAAATGGTTCAATCCGATTTATAAACAGTAACGGTAATGTTTTGTCATACGAAAGATATAATGAACACAGCCGAATTCTTTTTGTTCACAATCTTAGCAGTGCCGAAGTTAACATCGATTATTGCACTGAATTGCTGCAACATCATGATATGCTTGGTCGTGTGATTAAGCAAAATAACAATGGTTTTGTGCTACCAGCTTATTCGTTTTATTGGTTGGCTTATTTTAATTGAAAAAAATATATATCTTTACCCTATTAAAAAGCAACGAATAGGTGTTTTATGCGTCATTATAGAGAATTTTTAATAAAATGATTATAATATGAGAATCGGATTTATAGTATTGCTACTGCTATTTGCGCAAATGTCGTTTTCTCAGCTACTTAGCAGAAACTACAATGAGCCAAGCTTAATGGACTTGTCATTTGAAAATGATTATCAAACATTACAATTGGCTTCAGGGATATCTAATGAATTCTCGATACCATCGTGCGAACGGTATTATTTCAACAACAATTATTATCTTAAATTTATTGTTCCCGAATCGGGTTCTGCTGCCGTCGACTTCCGGTTTGCTGCCGATATGGTTTTCGGATTGGCAGCTTATAGTATGAATGATGGCATTTTCGAAGAAATCAGATGCGATTTTTTTAGAACCAACCAAGGCGCAATTTACATTTACCCTTTCGATGATGTAGAAAATCAGGAAGTGCTTGTTCGCATGTGGATTATTGAAAACAATGAGCAGAATCAGGTGGACGTTAACATTTATGAAATGACCGATTATGTTAGTGCTCCCAAAATTACAATTAACACCACCACTTATACTGTTTCTCAGCTTGTTACCGATGTGTTAATTACCGGATGTCTGCAAGCCATGAATGTTACATTTCAGGGTGGTGCCAATGCTATCGGATACTTTACCAACGGACTTCCCGGCCTCGATTTTGCAGAAGGTATTATTATGAGTACCGGTAACGTACACGATGCCCCGGGACCCAATTCGTCAGGTAGTACTTCAACCATTAACAGCAGTGGATCCGACCCTCAATTACAGGCCTTGATGCCGGGTTACACAATCAACGATGCAACGGTTTTGCAGTTTGATTTTATTCCGGCGTCAAATACCCTTGAGTTTCAATATGTATTCGGTTCCGAAGAATATCCTGAATTTGTAAACTCCAGTTTTAATGATGTGTTTGCATTCTTCTTGTCGGGGCCCAATCCGGGAGGAGGGAACTACAATAATGTGAATATTGCTTTGGTGCCGGGCACCAGCATCCCTGTAACTATCGACAATGTTAACGCTACAACAAACAGCCAGTATTATGTTAACAATACCGGCGGAGTGCATCTCGAATACGATGGATATACTGTTACCCTTACCGCCACAGCCAATGTGGTGCAATGTGCCACCTATCATATCAAACTGGCCGTTGGCGATTGTGGCGACAGTTCCTACGACTCGGCCGTATTCCTGAAAGCAGGTAGTTTTACTTCAGGTGAAAGTTATACCATGCAGGCTTATAATGCATGGGGAAATGCCATTAATTTTTATGAAGGTTGCAGTAATTATCTGGTGTTCTCCAGGACCGATAATACAGATATAAACCAACCTGTTCCTATTGAAATGACAATTGGAGGAACAGCCACTCCAGGAGTCGACTACCAAGCCATACCTGCTAACCTCGAAATCCCTGCAGGGCAGCAAACTTACACCTATTATATCGATGCTTTTATTGATGATGTTGCCGAAGGAGTTGAGACTATTACCTTTACTTTTACCAATGGTTGCCCATGCAGCACCAGTACTTCAACCCAAACTATCTATATTCACGATCAGTTTAGTATTAGTCCTTCAATTACCAACAATGGTCCGGTATGTGTAGGCGATGCTGCAACTCTCGAATTGACATTGAATCAATCGGGCGAAACCAGCGAAGTTGAAATTATTTGGAGTTCAGGTCATACCAATGTTACTACTGTTACTGTAAATCCACTGTTTACAACAACCTATACAGCAACAATTATTTATCCTTGCGATACCGTTTATGCAACCACTACTGTTACAGTAATCGATCCACCGGTGGTTGACCTTGGCGATGATTTTGAATTTACCGGCTTTACCGCCCCCTTGAATGTGGATATGCCTCCCGGAAATACAGGTGTGTGGTCGTATGTTGATGGCAGTGGACCAGGAACAGCTACCATTGGGGCTCCAACCAACCCCAACACCAATGCAACTGTGAGTGAATTTGGTACTTATACTTATGTATGGACAGAAACCAGTTTGGCTCCCAATTGTGTGAGCAGCGATGATATCAATATTACTTATTTTCACATCCCCACCCCCGATTTTTATGTAACACCAACCATGTGTTTCGGCGACACAGCAGTGATAACCTACACAGGTGATGGCTTTGAATGGGGTACCTATGTTTGGGATTTTGATGGAGGCACTGTTATTAGCGGTGCAGGATGGGGCCCTTATCAGGTGCGTTGGGATGAACCCGGATATCACGATGTTAGCTTGTATCTTACCGAAATTAATGTTACCGTTGACACCACAATTCAAATCTACATCCCTCCTGTGCTCGACTACACTTTCGATTATTCCGACGATCCCTGCTATCAGTCGTGTAACGGATGGGCTCAGGTAGATGTAACAGGTGGTGTGCCACCCTACAATTATGCCTGGGGCAGTTCAACCAACATGATGAATAATTTGTGTTTGGGGCAATATATTATCACTGTTACCGACCAAAACGGATGCTCGTTCAGTCATATTTTTGTGATCGATGAACCAACACCTCTTGTGTTCGACACTGCATATCAAAATGTTGATTGCTTTGGTAATCAAACGGCATGGGCTCAGGTTACAGCAAGTGGAGGTACTCCTCCCTATAATTATGTGTGGAACGATATGTACAATGGAGGCACCCATACGGGTATGGCTGCCGGTATGTATACCGTTACCATTTCCGATAGCAATGGTTGCTCGCTATTCGAATTGTTTAACATTACACAGCCGGGATTGCTGCAACTTGCTGTGTCGCCCAGTTTATCAATTTGCGAAAACACATCGATTATGATTTCTGCGCAACAGATTGGAGGGACACAGCCTTATGTGTTCCATTGGAATAGTGGTAATGGCTTTTCTCCCGGTCCTTCCAGTTCACTGATTACGCCTCACGAAGATGTTACATACGAAGTATATATTACCGATGCCCACAATTGTCAAACCGATGTGCAGCAATTCAATATCGTGGTAAGTCCTACCATGACGCATTCTATGGCACTCGAGCATGTGTTGTGCAAAGGGAATTGCGACGGACGTGCCGAGATTAGTATCGAAGGAGGAATTCCCCCATTCAGCTATTCGTGGGATTCTCCGTTGCATATATTCAACGATTTGTGTGCCGGATTATACACGCTTACGGTAACCGATGCCATTGGCTGTAATTTTCAAACTCATTTTATAATTAACGAGCCGGCACAATTGGCTGCGGTTACCACTTCAACTCCGGCCCAGTGCGGAAACAGCAACGATGGAACAGCCACTGTTCAGGCTTGGGGTGGAACCATGCCTTACACCTATTTATGGCCCGATAATTCTACCGGAACCACTATGCAAAATGGCTCGGGTAGTTATATTGTTACGGTTACCGATGCTCATAATTGTCGCGTTGAAGTGAGCTCGACCATTACTGCGCCTCCTGCATTGGTGGTTACCACTATTCCCGACCGAACCATTTGTAAGGGCGGAACAACCACAGTGAGTGCCCAGTCGGCCGGAGGAACCGGTTATACCAACTTTGCCTGGCAGTCTAGCGATGGCTTAGCCTACAATGTTCATTTGTTTCATGTAAGCCCGCTGCAAACTACCGATTATATGCTTACCGTTACCGATGAAAATGGCTGCACTGCTGGTGGCAGTGTGCGGGTAAATGTGCTTCCCGATTTACAAATCGAAAGCATCACCTGCAACCACGATACGCTGTGTGTGGGCGACTCAACCTTAATTTATGTGAACTCAATAGGAGGAAACGGAGGACCCTATACACTTACTTTGCAAAACGGAAACATTGTGCCATCACCGTTCAAAGTATTCCCAATTGTTACCACTACCTACTACATCACTCTCGACGACGACTGCGAATCGCCCAATGTTACCGACTCAATAACTATTTATGTGATGCCTACACCTACTAATAATTTTGGTTTCGACGGAACACACGGATGTGCCGGTTCTGCAGTGGCTTTCAACGAACCGGCCGAGGTAGAGGGGCAAACCTATTTCTGGAACTTTGGCGACGGAGGTTTTGCTACTATCCGGAATCCGTATCACGTATTCCGCGATCCCGGTGTGTATTCGGTGAGTTTAACCGTTACCAATCAGTATGGGTGCGAAAACACTGTGGTTCGCAACAATCTTATTGAGATATTCCCCGTGCCTTCGGCCAGTTTTATTGCGGAACCCGAAGAGGCTTCTATCACAAATCCGCTTATTTCGTTTACCAATTTCAGCGAGGGCGCAAGCTATTATTTCTGGTATTATGGCGATGGCGATTCAACCATTTACATTACCCATCCGCAGCATTTTTATGAGGCTACGGGCGAATTTGAGGTGAAACTGATTGCAAAGAATATTCACGGTTGTGCCGATACTGTGTGGAGAACCGTGTATGTGGTGGGCGAAGTTACCCTGTATGCCCCCGAAGCATTTACGCCCAATGGTGATGGTGTGAACGATTGTTTCAGACTTTGCGGAAGTATGATAGATCCGTATTCATTCCGTATTCAAATTTACGATAGATGGGGCCAGCGCGTGTTTGAAACCAATCGCTATGTACCCGATGCTGCATGTAATTCGTGTGCTGCCGACAGTTGGGACGGTACTCGTGGTTCTCGCTACGAAGGCGACCCATACCTGCCCAATGCTATGTATTACTGGTATGCCGAGTTTAAAGACATTATAGGTATTAAACACGAGGCTTCGGGTATGGTGAGGCTCATCAGGTAGCATTATTTTGAGAGTATAATGAAAACCGGTTCAATTGTTTGATTTGTCCCCAATTGTGCCGGTTTTTGTTTAAATGAATTTAACCCGAGTCCAAAATTTTACGCATACTTGCCCTCCCGAAATTGGTGGTACTTACAAATGAATGAATTAAAAAAAAATAAAGCTTTTATGAAACAAACGAAATCTTTGCTTTTTGCCCTAATTATCTGGTTTAGCTCTATTGCAATTGTAATGGCCCAGGAAACCGGTGTTGTGCAGTTGCCTGCCCCCGATACAAGTGGCGGAAAACCCCTGATGTCGGTTTTCAATCAGAGATGCTCGCAACGAAATTATTCCGACCGGCCTTTGTCGTTGCAAACCCTGTCGAACCTGCTTTGGGCTGCCAATGGTATTAATCGCCCCGATTCGGGTAAACGCACAGCTCCCACTGCTATGAACGATCAGGAAATTGATGTGTATGTGGCAACAACCGAAGGCGCCTACCTCTACGACCATGTGAAACATTGTTTACTGCCAATTCACAGTAACGATGTGAGAGCAAAAATGGGCGTTCAGGGATTTGTGAAAGATGCACCCATTGTGCTGGTTTATGTTGCCGACTATAAACGTATGAGCAAACTTATGTCGAAAGAAGACAAAAACTTTTATGCTGCCACCGATGTGGGCTTTGTGAGCCAGAATGTGTATCTGTTCTGTGCATCCGAAGGCCTTGCCACTGTGGTAATTGGCATGGTGTCGCGCAACAATGCTGCCAAAGCACTGAATCTCACCGAACATCAAAAAATTATTTTAACTCAATGTGTGGGCTATAGTAAATAATGCTGTATTTGCTTTGGTTATTGTTTTGTTGAGTATTATCGGATTGGTTACAATGCACAGTTTTCGAAAACATTTTTTAAGAACGCGGATGATATTGAATAATCGCTTCGCGCAGGTATTCCCTGTCGATATGGGTGTAAATTTCGGTGGTAAGTATCGACTCGTGCCCCAGCATTTCTTGCACTGCCCTAAGGTCGGCACCGCCTTCGATAAGGTGGGTGGCAAACGAATGCCTGAATGTGTGAGGACTGATGTTTTTGGTGATACCTGCCAATTCGGCCAATTCTTTGATAATGGTAAAAACCATCACGCGGGTAAGTTTTTTACCCCTGCGATTTAAGAAAACATAGTCTTCGTGCCCCTTTGCAGGAGACATATGGTTGCGGAATTGTTGAAAATAGTATAGAATTTCGTTTTTGGCCTTCGCACTGATGGGTATTAATCGTTCTTTGCTGCCTTTGCCGGTAACTCTGATAAAATCTTCGGCAAAATAGCAATTCGATATTTTAAGGTCGATAAGTTCACTTACACGCAATCCGCAACTGTAGAGTGTTTCAACCATTGCCCTGTTGCGATGCCCCAGAGGTTTACTTACATCAACAGATTTTAGTATGGCATCAATCTCTTCGATGCCAAGAACCACAGGCAGTTTAAAGCCAATTTTGGGAGTGCTCAGCAACACCGATGGATCAGCACCAATTACCCCTTCGGTTTCGAGAAACTTATAGAACGATTTTATGCCCGATACAATGCGTGCCTGACTGCGTGCACACAGACCCAGTTCGTTGAGCCATTCTATAAAAGCCTTAAGTTTTTTTAAGTCAACAACAGTAGGTTCAGTACTAGGGTCTTCCCATGTGCAATACTGTTTCAGCTTTTCGATATCCGAAATATAAGCATCAACCGAGTTGCCCGCCAGCGACTTTTCGAGTATCAGAAAATCGCGGAATTGCTTTATGTAAATATCCCACATCATGCAGCAGCCAAATTAATAAAAATCGTTTATATTTGCTTCTTCAAAAATCTGCTGAATGAAAAACATTGCCATTATAAACGGTGCAAACCTGAACCTATTGGGTGGCAGAGAGCCTGAAGTGTATGGCAATACAAGTTTTGATTCATATGTTGAGATGCTTAAACAAAATTTTAATGATGTGCAAATAACTTGCATTCAAACCAATGCCGAATCGGAAATTGTTGAAGCATTGCATGATGCGGAAAGGCATTGCGATGGAGTTTTGTTGAATGCAGGTGGGTTTTCGCATACTTCGGTAGCCATTCGCGATGCTATTGCAGCAATTTCGATACCCGTAATCGAGGTTCATATCAGCAACATCTTCAGCAGAGAGTATTTCAGAAAGCATTCGCTGATGTCGGAAGTGTGCCAAGGGATGGTGTCGGGATTTGGCCTGAACTCCTATAACATTGCCATGTATGCAATAACAAAAACAATATAAACCTATGGATCAACAAAGAACAATTACTAAAATCAAATCGCTGCGCATCAGTGTGATGTTTGCACTTATCTTGCTGCTGTATGGTGTGGTGATGAGTTTGTTTCTCGAAATGAACAAAGAAAAAATTAACCGTAATCTTCGCGATAAAGCCACTCAGGTACTGGCTTCAAAATACGAAAACAATATGTCGTCGGCTGTAAAGGTATGCGATACGGCTTATGGGTATTTCGTGAAATCTCAGGAAAATGCCATATTGCTTGGTATTACAGGTTTGGTGTCGGTTCTAATTCTCATACGATTACCTATTTCGCAACGACAGAAAGCTTTGTCGAGCCTGTTTATCACCTTTGGTGGTTTAATGCTGGTGATGTTTTATTTGTCGGTGGGAGTGCTATTGCCATCGGCTGCAAAAATTGAATACGTGAAATCGTATATGATTTGGCTTTATTATCCTGCTCTTGGTGTATATGCGCTGGGTATGCTCATGTTCATTTTTCATGCTTTTCGCCGTATTGTGGCAGAAAGTTGATAATGCTGTTGACATATTGAAAATTAATACTAACTTTGCTGGCTATTTTTAAACAACTAAATATAATTTGTAATGAGAAGCTATTTAGACGCAGAAAAGAAACAAGAGATCTTTTCGAAGTACGGAAAGTCTAATAATGACACAGGTTCACCCGAGAGCCAGATTGCATTATTTTCCCACCGTATCAATCACCTTACCGAGCACCTGAAATCGAATAAGAAAGATTTCAGTACCCAGAGGGCATTGATAGGTTTGGTAGGGAAAAGAAGGCGTCTGCTCGATTATCTGCATGATAACGATATCGAAAGATACAGGGCGATAATTGCAGAATTGAAACTCCGTCGCTAAAAGGACCCGAAAGAAAGGCAATGCAATTTGCCTTTCTTTTTTATATGAATTTTAATTTAACCTGAATGTATATGTATAATGAGATTAAAAAAATCATCACGCTGAACGATGGGCGTGAGATTGAAATTTCCACCGGAAAACTGGCCAAGCAGGCGCATGGTTCGGTTGTGGTGAAGATGGGTAAAACCATGTTGTTGGCAACTGTAGTTTCGGCCGAAGAGGCACGCGAAGACGTTGATTTTATGCCTCTGTCGGTTGAGTACCGCGAGAAATATGCTGCAGTGGGGCGATTCCCGGGTGGCTTTTTAAAACGTGAAGGAAGGCCTTCCGATTACGAAATACTGGTTTCGCGTTTGGTCGACAGAGCCTTAAGACCCTTGTTTCCCGATGACTATCATGCTGAAACATTTGTAAATATTACTTTGGTTTCGGCCGATAAAGACGATATGCCCGATGCACTTGCAGGTCTGGCGGCTTCAGCAGCACTCAGCGTTTCCGACATTCCTTTTCACGGTCCCATTTCAGAAGTTCGCGTAGCACGAATCGATGGTAAAATGGTGATTAACCCCGATATTAAATCGCTGGCCGATGCCGATATCGATATGATTGTGGCTGCAACCTACGAAAACATTATGATGGTTGAAGGTGAAATGAGCGAGGTTTCGGAAGCAGAAATGATAGAGGCCATTATGTTTGCTCACGAAGCCATTAAGGTTCAATGTGTTGCTCAGAATGAACTGGCTGAACTAGCGGGTAAAACCATTAAACGCGTTTATTGCCACGAAAGAAACGATGAAGACCTGCGTAAAAAGGTATGGGACGAAACCTATGAAAAAACTTACGAAATTGCCAGGCAACTTATTCAGGTAAAAAGCGAGCGAATAGCTGCATTCAATGCCATTCAAGATGAATTTTTAGCACAGTACCCCGAAGAGGAACTCGAAACAGTAAAACCTTTGGTGAAACGCTATTATCACGATGTACATAAAGAAGCGGTACGCAGGATGATTTTAGACAATCACATTCGTCTCGATGGTCGCAAAAACGATGAAATCAGGCCGATTTGGTCAGAAGTCGATTTCTTACCATCAACTCATGGATCTGCCTTGTTTACGCGTGGTGAAACACAGTCGCTTACGGCAATTACCCTGGGTAATAAACTCGACGAACAAATGATTGACGGAGCCATGGTCGAAGGTTTCGAAAAATTCATTTTACACTATAATTTTCCTTCGTTTTCAACCGGAGATGCACGCCCATACCGAGGGGTAGGGCGTCGCGAAATTGGGCACGGCAACCTTGCTCACAGGGCACTGAAGCGTATGATTCCCGCAAAGGGACCCGATTTCCCATACACATTAAGAGTAGTATCCGATATCCTCGAGTCGAACGGTTCTTCGTCGATGGCTACGGTTTGTGCAGCCACCCTGGCACTGATGGATGCCGGCGTGAAAATGAAAAAACCGGTATCAGGAATTGCCATGGGGCTGATATCCGATAGTAAAACCGGTAAATATGCTGTTCTTAGCGATATTCTCGGCGACGAAGACCACCTTGGCGATATGGACTTTAAAGTTACCGGAACCAAAAACGGTATTACAGCTACACAAATGGACATAAAGGTCGACGGACTGTCGTACGAAATATTGTCGAACGCATTGGAACAAGCCCGTGTTGGCCGTTTGCACATATTAGGTAAAATGCTCGAAACGCTTCCCGAACCCCGCGATAACTACAAACCACATGCTCCTCGCATATTCACCATGCTAATTAACAAAGATCAGATCGGCTCGGTAATTGGCCCGGGAGGAAAAATTATACAGGGAATTCAGGCTGATACCGATACCGTTATTAGTATCGAAGAAGTAGGCAACAAAGGTGTTGTCGAAATTAGTGCCGAAAACGAAGAAGGCCTCAATGCCGCCTTGGCACGAGTAAGGGCTATTGTTGCAATTCCCGAGGTTAACGAAGTGTATCAGGGTAAGGTTAAATCTATTCAGGCTTATGGCGCATTTGTAGAAATTATGCCCGGTCACGAAGGCTTGCTGCACATATCCGAAATCGATTGGCGTCGCTTGCGCACAGTTGACGAAGTGCTCAAAGAAGGACAAATTGTTGAAGTAAAGCTTCTCGAAATCGATGAGAAAACCGGAAAAATGCGATTAAGTCGTAAAGCCTTATTGCCTCGTCCTCCCAAAGAAGAAAACAACGATCAATAAACCAGACTATAGTTATTGATTAACTGCCCGGTGCTAAGTAGCGTCGGGCAGTTTTTTTATTTCGGCTAACATACTGTCGATTGTGTCGGAATGGCTCATTGTATAATCAAGCCAGTGAATGTTGAAGCCACTTCGTTCCATCTTCCTGAACCATGTCATTTGTCGTTTTGCAAACTGATGAATGGCAGTATTTAATTGTTCGAAAAGTTGGTTGCGGTTAATTTTTTTCGACAAAAACAGCGACAGGTATTTGTATTCGAGTCCGTAATACTCCATGTCTTCGTGGCTTAGTCCGTTGCGAAGCAGTCGCTCGGCTTCTTCAATCATGCCATTGTTCAGCCTGTAATCGAGTCGTTCGGTAATGCGTCGGCGACGTTCGTCGCGCGGGTAAGCAATCCCGAAAATCAGGGCATCGGCAGTGGGCGCTTCACCGGCAGGTTCGCCATGATGCATTTGATAATCGGCTATTTCAATAGCTCTTATTGCACGTTTCACTGTGTCGGTGTCGGTGTGGTTGTGCAATTTGCGGTATTGTGCCAGTATGATGCTGAGTTCATCGAGGGTTTTATGCTGTAGTCGTTGGCGAAGTGCTTCGTTTATGGGAACATTCAGCATGCTGTAGTTCTTTAGCAGGGCTTCTATGTACAATCCTGTGCCACCACATAAAACTGCCTGCCGTTTGCGTTGACGTATTTCTGATAACACTTTTTTTGCATCGTTGCAAAACTCAAATACATTGTATTTGTCGCCGGGTATGCGTATATCGATAAGATGATAGGGAATTTCGACACCGTTCACGGTGTATTCTTCAATATCTTTGCCTGTGCCAATGTCCATGCCACGGTATACCTGTCGGCTATCGGCACTTATAATTTCACCACCGATTGCGTGGCAAAGTTGAGTTGCCAGGCCGGTCTTTCCGCCTGCGGTATGCCCAATAATACAAATGAGTGTGTTCACGCTAATGTTGATATTTTGACTGTAAATTTATGAAAATTCGATTACTTTTGCATTTGCATAAACAGTAACACTTTATAATGAGCGATTTTTGGTTACATATTAAACTACTTCTTATTAATCCGCCTAAAGCATGGAGGGCTATTAAAAAGAAAACCGGTAGCTTCAAAAACCTGTTGCTCAGTCGCGTTAGCCTTATTATTTTAGCAATGTGTGTTTGTCAGTTCATAGGTCAATCGCTTTCTATGGTTAGCACCTCTCCCTTGCTTTTTATTCTGGCCGATTCGGTATTGTTCTTTGTAGTTCATATCCTGGCTTTCTATTTGGCGGTGTATGTAGTTAATTATATTGTGCCCAACTATGGTGGTAAATCGGAGATGTTCCTTGCCGGAAATTTGGTTTTCTATTCGCTAACCTTGTATTATTTGGCCATGTCGGCCATCTTTCTTTTCCCGAGTTTGTTGTTCCTTGCAATAGTACCTGTATATTCATTGTTTCTCTATTCATTTGGAGCCAGGCAAATGTTTAATATTCCAAGAGAGAATTTTACTGGTTTTCTTCTTGTTTCGTTGCTCATCATTATCGGTCTGCATTTAATTTTGTTTTATGTGTTGAATGTTGCTGTTTTAAGATTGTTCTGATATGGCCGGTTCACAAACTAAATATAAAAACAAGAAGGCCTATTTTCAGTACGAGTTGCACGAAGTGCTTGTTGCCGGTATTCAATTGAAAGGAACCGAGATTAAATCGATACGTGATGGTAAAGTCAGTTTTACCGATGCATATTGTCAGATAAGCAATGGCGAAATGTGGGTGAAAGGCTTACATATTGCCGAATATGTGCTGGGCACCTGCAACAATCACGAACCCAAGCGCGACCGTAAATTGTTGCTCAACAAACGCGAAATTCGCCAATGGCTGCGCAAGGTCAACGAAAAGGGCTTCACAATAATTCCCGTATCGCTGTTTATTGATGAAAATGGCAAAGCAAAGCTCGAAATTGCGCTTGCACGGGGCAAAAAGCAATTCGACAAACGCGAAAGCATTAAGAAAAAAGACATTCAGCGCGACCTCGACAGAAGCTAGTATCGGTTTTTTTTTTTTTGAACAGTGGCCATATCCGGTAGAATGCTCCCCTCTACAATATGTTTACTAATATGTGAATTGTTTTGAAAATTAATTGCTTTAGCTCTTGCAATTTTGTAATTTAGCACAGAATAAGTAAACAATATTCATTTTCGTTAGTTTTATTAAAAACACATGATGCAATGGCTGTAAGTTATAAGGAATTAGGTCTGGTAAATACCAGCGAGATGTTTCGCAAAGCCTTCGAAGGTGGCTATGCCATTCCGGCTTTCAATTTCAACAATCTGGAGCAGATGCAGGCAATAGTGTCGGCGTGTGCCGAAGCCCGTTCTCCGGTAATTTTGCAGGTGTCGAGTGGTGCCCGCAAATACGCCAACCAAACACTGCTGCGCTTCCTGGCACAGGGGGCCGTGGAATACGCCAAAGAACTGGGTTGGGAAAAACCTCAGATTTGCCTGCACCTCGACCATGGCGATAGTCTCGAACTTTGCATAAGCTGTATCAATTCGGGTTTTTCGTCGGTAATGATCGATGGCTCGCATTTGCCCTACGAAGACAATATTGCGCTTACCAAAAAAGTGGTCGAATATGCTCATGCCCACAATGTTAGTGTCGAAGGTGAACTTGGGGTGTTGGCCGGCATCGAAGACGATGTGGTAGCCGAGCATCACACCTATACCCGCCCCGAAGAAGTAGTCGATTTTGTGAAACGTACCGGTGTCGATTCGCTGGCTATTTCAATAGGAACGTCGCATGGTGCCAATAAATTTACTCCCGACCAATGCACCCGCGACGAAAATGGAATGCTGGTGCCGCCACCCTTGCGTTTCGACATTCTGAGCGAAATAGAACAACAAATACCCGGCTTTCCCATTGTGTTGCATGGCTCATCGTCGGTGCCTCAGGAGTATGTTCATACCATAAACCACAATGGTGGCCACATGAAAGATGCAATAGGTATTCCCGAAGATCAACTGCGCAGAGCCACAAAATCGGCGGTTTGCAAAATTAATATCGATTCCGACGGAAGGCTTGCCATGACTGCTACCATTCGCAAATTCTTCGCCGAAAACCCCGAGAAATTCGATCCGCGTCAATATCTGGGCCCTGCCCGCGAAGAATTGAAAAAACTGTATATGCACAAAATTGTGAATGTGCTTGGCAGCAACGGCAAAGCCTGATCGCAAATCACTATGCTGCTTTGTAACTAATTTCTGATAAGCGCATATACAACCTAAGTTTCAGTTGTAGGTTTATTGGTTTTGTGCTCTGATTAATCCACGCCGGAAGTAGGGCGGAAGTAGCTTGCTGTGTATGAAAAGCATATAACCACTCGAGAAACAATAGGTGTAATTGCATTGCTTCATTATCTGTTCAACTTGTTTTGCATCGTTGCTGTTGTGGTATGTGCATACAGCAAGTTTAAGTTTGCTCATAGTTTTCAGCATGTCTTTGGCATTTCGCAGTATTTTTACCTCGCTTCCTTCCACATCCATCTTAATGAAATTTGCCTGAATATGGCCATTTAAAAAGCTTTTCAACGAAATGCAAGTATCGCTATCGATATCAGAAACAAATTTGTTCGATATTGTTACCTTATGCTGCCATGGGGCAAATGTGGCTTGTAATGCTTCAACCCAGTTTTGGTTTGTCTCAAATATATATAATGAACCTACTCTCTCTACTATTTCAAGCGAGAAGTTGCCTTCGGCAGCTCCAATGTCAACTACTATATCGTTTGCTTCTACATCGAAGTTGGCAGTAGTATAACGATGAGGCGACCTCTCATCCTGTTCAATCAGAATGCAGTTGTAGTTTTCGCGTACCGAAGATTCTGTAGTATAATCGCGGCTGTAGTATAGCTTTTTGTTTTGGTGTATCACATAAAAAAGACCATTTCCTGTATCTTTAAAAACAGGTATGTTTTCGTGCTTATAGGCCGATACAAAAGAATACGGAAAAACGTATGAATGTAATTGATTGCTGTTCGAATGATTCAGTACGAAACTAAGCTCTGCCTCATATTTCTTCTTTTTGGTGGGGAATAGCGAAAAATACAGCTTCATTTTTCTTTTCAATGTATTCAAGTTTCCACTGAACCAGAAAATGTAGCTGAACGGATTGAGCTGATACAATAGTTTTATAAATTGAAGTTTACGCTTTCTCGTAAAGTTATATAATAAAGCCTTCATTGTATTTTTCCCCGTTTCTGTTGAAAATAAAAGTGTTTTGCAAGAACAAATTAGTGCAACACATAGTACTTTTCACACTGCCTTTACTTGCTGAACAACTGATCTTCTTTTACATAAACCACTTTTCCGTATTTTGCAAGTGCTTTGGTGTCGATGCGTTTTTTGTTGCCCACAATGCATACCACCACCGGTTTGTTGGCCAAATGCTCTTTGTAGAATTCGAGAATAGTCTCGAATGTCATTTTTTCGTATTGCTCGCGTTTTACCTTGGCAGGGTCGGTTTCAAAGCCCTGATGTTTCCAATGCACCACCTGTTCGCTCAGGTTTCTGAAATGCGGACGCTCGGCCAGCGACGATTGCAGCAGATACGGCCTAATTATTTCTATTCGTTCCTTTTTCACAGGCATCTGATGAATCAGGCTGTCGAACACCTGCATGGCTTCAATGGTTTTGTCGGCTTGTGTGCCAACATATCCCATAAACGAGGCCTCTTCGCCCTTGAGTATTGGAACTCTGAATCTGGCTCCGGCACTGTAGGCCATCGAACGGTATTCGCGAATTTCTTGCAATACCAATCCCGAAAAATCGCCACCGAAATACAGATTAAAGGCATCGATGCTGGCATTAATTTTGGGCTCGAAGGCAAAACCGTTTACAAAATAGAAAACCTTACTCTGTGTGGCTTTTTTCTTGTCAACAAAAAACACGGTGTTTTCGGTATATTGGTTCAGTTTGCGCACCACCGGTGTTTGCGTTTTTTCTTTACCCGTAAACGAAAGTGTGGCTTCAACAATACCGGCTACTTCTTTTGCCGGAAGTGTGCCGGTGTAGTGAATTTCCGATTCGTACTGGTATGCCATTATAAAAGTGGTTGACAATTGTTGCGCATTCATCGATTTTATTTCTTTCAGGCTACGGCGGTTTAAATAACTCGATTTATACCCGAAGCGCACATATTCAAACAATGCATCGGCTACATTATCGGGTTCGCTGCGTTCCATTTTACGATTGGTTTTTTCTCCTTCGTACAATATGTCTATTTTCGACTGTTCCAATACAGGGTGCTCAATAAGCAAGGCCAGCAATTTCATTGCATTGGCAAAACCCGATTCTATACCGGTAAGCTCAACCACGGTATAGCATTCGTCGCCGGAAAAACTAAAACTGCAGCCCATCGAGGCCATTTTCTTCCGAAACTCGTTGAATTCAATACCCTCGGGCGATGCAAAGTTCATCATATCGGCTGCGTATTTCAGGTCGGGCTCGGTTTGGTGACCAATCTTGAATTTAATTTTCAGTTTGAAAATATCGTTGGCAGGGTTTGGCACCCAGTACAGCTCCATGCCGTGTTTCACGGTAAGCATTTCAACATCTTTTTCGAAACTGATAAATCGGGGTTCTGTTTTTGTAGTTGCAATTTTGTCGAGATGCCGTGCATATTCCGATTCAGCATCGGTGTTTTTGGTTACCGGCGTAAACCCGGGCTTGTCAATTTTTTCTTTTTTGGGGAAACCCATGTTTGAATGAAATGCCAGGTAGTTGCTACCAAAATATTTATTGGCAACGGCAACAATATCGTCTTTGGTAACCGCCATCAACTCTTTCGGATAGCTTAGAAATTCTTCGATTTTCTGGTTACGGCCAAATGCCGAGGCAAACATGTACAGCTTGTAATCGTTTGCCTCCATGCTTGTTTGAAAATTGCGGTACAACTCTAGTTTTATCGATTCTACCAATTGTTCGTCGAATTCGCCCTGACGAAGTTTTTCGAGTTCTGCAATTACCAAATTTTCGGCATCAATCAGCTTTTGACCCACAATTTTGGGAACCACCAGTATTATGCACGAGCCATAGTCGTTGTAAGGCATATAAATGGGTTGAGCTGCCATGATTTTGTTGTCGAGCATTAGTTTGTCGAGCAAGCCTGTTTGGTTTTGGTTCGACAGCAGTGCATTGAAAATTTCGATTTTAATTTCGTCGGGGTGCCCTTCGGGAGGTGTTCTGAAACCCAGCAGAGCCAGTTTAACCGGACTCATTTTTACCTGAACAAACTCGCGGCCGTTAAAGGCTTTTTCTTCGTATTTGGGGCGTTCGGGTAAAGAGCGGTTTTTTAAACGACCAAATTTTTCTTCAATCATGGGTTTTATACGCTCGGTATCGAAATCACCCGTAATTATCAAAGCCATATTGTTGGGCACATACCATGTTCTGAAAAATTCAAACATTTTGGTGAGCGAAGGGTTCTTCAAATCCTCGATAGTGCCAATAAGTGTTTGCTGCCCGTAAGGGTGATTTTTGAAAAAGTTCTTATTGAATTCTTCGAGCATCGGAAAAATAAACATGTCGGAGTACATATTTTTTTCTTCGTAAACCACCTCAAGCTCAGCCTGAAACGAACGAAACACAGGATTCATAAAACGGTGGCTGTAAAGGTCGATCCATTTTTCGATTTGGTTTGGCGGAAAGGCATTGTAATACACAGTGATATCGGGCCCTGTACCTGCATTCAGGTCGGTGCCTCCCATGCTTTTAATTATTCTGTCGAGTTCGTTTGGAATGGCATATTCGTTGGCTTTTACCGATTCCTGATTTATTCTTTTCTGAATTTCGGCTCGTTGAGCGGGGTCGGTTGTGGCTCCCAGTTCATCGTAAAGGGCAAAAATGCGGTCGATATGTTCTTTTTCGGCTTTGTAGTCGGTGGTGCCCAATTCCTGTGTGCCTTTAAAAAGCATGTGCTCCATGTAGTGTGCCATGCCTGTTGCATCTTTGGGGTCGTCTTTCCCGCCGGCCCGCACCACAATGCCACCAAAAACCTGAGGCACATTATGGTCTTCGTTTAAAATGACTGTAAGACCGTTTTTAAGTTGATATACTTCAACATCAACGGGTTTGTAATCGATTTTTTGTGCAACAGCCACTGTAGTAATGGCAAATAACAGCAAAAATAAGTGTGTTTTTTTCATATTAGGATTTATAAAATATTTATTACAACCTTCAGTGTTTTCAATTAGTTACAAATATGCATAAAAATCTGAAAACATATTGACTCTCTTGGTTATTCTCGATATTTTAAGAAAAGCTTGACATCATTATTTTATACTTTCTGTTTTTCCTTTTTAATAAACATTTTCCTAATTTCTCACATAAAATGCAATATTTTCAGATTATTTTACAAATATGAGGTACTTCGTTGCTAATAGATTTTGCTTTAGAACATCAATTCTATTATATTCGCACAATAACTTAAATTTTTACAACAATGAGACTATATTTCCTGGGATTATTATGCATTTACAGCAATTGGATAATTTCTCAAAATATTGAATTTTCCGGTAATATTGAAACCAATACGTACTGGGATTTCGATACAGTTTGGCTAACAGGCAATGTGGTTATTTCGGAAAACAGTGTTTTGGGTATTGCTCCCGGCACGCATATAGTTTCAAAAGGATATTACAGAATCGATGTTTACGGCAATATTATGGCTATAGGAAATATTTCTGACAGCATAGTGTTCACAGTTGAGAACCCAATGAATTTTTCTGACACCGCCTTGTATGAAGAAGGAGGCTGGGACGGAATTCATTTTTATCCATCAACGTCAAGTAGCTCCTCAGAGTTTTCGTATTGTCGGTTCAGTTTTGGGAAAGCGGTTTCACCCGATAATCTTAAAGGGGGCATGTTTCTAATTAATAATCGGAATAATGTTTCTTTTTTCAATTGCAGTTTTGTAAACAATCTTTGTCTCCAATCGGGTGGAGCAATATATTCAAACAGTTCAAACGACATTTTTAATAGCCTTTTTATGTCAAATAGGAGCTATCATCATGGAGGAGGAGTAAGCTTTGAGGCTGCCAACATTGAACCAGTTGTTAGTGGTTGTCGTTTTTTTTAAAATGTTGCTTTTAATTACGAAATAGATGGAGGTGTTGCTGTAATATTTGGACAAGGTTCCGGTATTTATGTAAGCACTGATTACAGTCCTAATTACATGCCATCGATAATTAGTAATATCTTCTGGGCAAATGTTCAGAACCCAATTTATGAGTCGTGCTACAACATTTTAGTGGCTAACAATCTGGTAATAAATAATCTTGATGGGTACATGAATGGTATGTCAATTGGCACTCAAAAGGTGGTTAATAATACATTTAGTGGAAATTATGGCGAAAGTGTTTTTAGTGCTAACCCGCAATTGAAATTTTATAATAATATTGTTTCAAATTGTATTGGCAGCTGGAATGTACTTGAATGGATGCCTATTTCCTTTTTTTATGGCATTGCTGATGTTAGGTATTGTATGATACAGGATGACTTTTTTAGTCAAAATTCTGGAGTAATCGATGTGTTTCCTGAATTTGTAAATCCATTTCCTCCGCCCGATTATAATATTTGGTTTAATTATTTTGAACAACTGGCAATTACCGAAATGCCAATCGATTCATTTGAGATGCAGGATTTCGATTTCTCACTTCAGGATGCATCTCCTTGTGTTAACAGAGGTATTCCAGATATTCTCGGATTATGTCTTCCGGAAACCGACTACAACTGTCAACCCCGCGTGTTTGGCAATAGAATAGATATGGGGGCCATCGAAAACCAGAATGTGTTTTCGTATATTCCAGCCACATTGGAACCAAAACACTGTATTTACCCGAATCCTTGTAGCAATCAAATTTTTATTGCAGGAGTAAAAACAGGCATTCCGGTTGAAATTTTTAATGTAACGGGCAGTTCTGTTCTTATTGCAGAATACACATCTAAGGGGATTGACGTTAGCAGCTTGGAGCCTGGCATTTATACCCTTATGTTTACAAGTAATAAAGAGGCACAAGTTAATAAATTTGTAAAGAAATAGAGTCAAAACATCATGCAAGAAAGCCCGCTTATGCGGGTTTTCTTTTTTATCAATGCAAATATTTTTAGTTAGTATCAACAAATTGACCAATAGAAAACAGTAATATTGCAAATGGCTTATAATTAGAATAATTATTATGCGAAAACTACGAATCGAAGAAATGTTGAGGCTCGATACCGAAAGCTACAAAACGCAGGCAAAGCGCCCGCTGGCGGTGGTACTCGACAACATTCGCAGCCATCACAACACAGGGGCTGTGTTTCGCACTGCCGATGCTTTCAGGCTCGAAAAGCTCTATTTGTGCGGAATTACAGGCACACCACCTCACCGCGATATTCACAAAACAGCGCTGGGCGCAACCGAGTCGGTTGAATGGGAATATGCCGAAAACACTATCGAAATCATCGTACATTTAAAGCGCAACAACTATTGCATATTGGCTCTTGAGCAAGCCGAAGGGAGTGTAATTCTCGGTGATTTTACCCCGCTGCCCAATCAGAAATATGCGCTGGTGATTGGCCACGAAGTGCGGGGCGTGCAGCAACAGGTGCTCGACTTGTGCGACCTATGCCTCGAAATTCCGCAATATGGCACCAAGCATTCGCTCAACGTGAGCGTGAGTGCCGGCATAGCCATGTATTATTTGTCGAACCTGATGCCCCTCGCATGAAAGATCAATGGAATGAACGCTATTCGGCCGAAGCCTATGTGTATGGAGAAGAACCTAACGAATGGCTGAAGTCTCAATTGCTGGGCATGCCGCCTTGCCGCATTCTGTTTCCGGCCGAAGGCGAAGGGCGCAATGCAGTGTTTGCCGCCGGCCTGGGTTTCGATGTGTTTGCTTTCGATATCAGCGAAATAGCCCGCGATAAAGCGCTACAACTGGCCGCTAAACATAAGGTGAATCTGAATTACGAAATTCTCGATGTTGCCGAACTATCCGGCTGCTATTCCGAAAACAGTTTCGATGCTATCGCGCTTATATATGCGCACTTCAGCAGCGGTATCAGGCGCACTTATCACCGCGAACTGCTCCGATTGCTGAAACCGAATGGGCTGTTGCTTATTGAAGCATTCACAAAAAAACAGTTGCCTCTTACTTCGGGTGGCCCTAAGAATGAATCGCTGCTGTACGAGGTCAACGAAATTGAAATCGATTTTGCTGAGGCCGAAATGCAGCATGTACTCGAATATGAGGTTGATTTGAACGAGGGGCTGTTGCATCGGGGAAAGGCTTTTGTGCTTCGGGGTGTTATCAGAAAATAACGCTGTTGGCTGTTTCATTTTTAATACGTGCCGCAAGCGTGGACGCTTGCGGCATAAAGTGTATGCAGCATGTACTCGAATATGAGGTTGATTTGAACGAGGGGCTGTTGCATCAGGGAAAGGCTTTTGTACTTCGGGGTGTTATCAGAAAATAACGCTGTTGGCTGTTTCATTTTTAATACGTGCCGCAAGCGTGGACGCTTGCGGCATAAGTGGACCAAATGCAGCAAGCGTCCACCTAAAACAAATGCAGCAAGCGTTGGTTGCTGAGGCTCTCGAAGCACCACGCTTGCTGCATAATCAAATGTTGCCTGCTTGCTGCCTTTGCAGGCCAAACTACACTCTTATTTTTTTGCTGTATTTTCGGTACAAATCCACGGCCAATCCGTCGGCCAAGCCAAGTTGCGGCGCAATCACCGTGTCGATATTGCCCCATTTTAGTATGCTGTTGAAAATTTTTGCAGCCGGTATAATCACATCGGCACGGTCGGGTCGTAGCGAAAATTTTTCGATGCGCTCTTCGAAGCTGTATTTTTCGAGTTCGCCGCAAGCAAATTTTATTTGAGCACGATTAATGGTATAATCGCCATTGCCAAACAACTTGGTAAGCGCACTGATATTACCCCCCGTGCAAATGCAGTTTACTTTTTCGTCGTGGGTGGGCAATTCTTCGAGCCAATGTTGCATGGCTGTCCATTCGGCCGAGTACACTTTGTCGTAAAGCAATCGTATGGTGCCAATATTGAACGAGCGCGATGTGATGAATTTATCGTGCGAAAACAGCGAGCATTCGGTGCTACCACCCCCAACGTCAACATACAGTGTGTCGTCGTAAATACGGTTAATATAAATGTTGTTTACCTTGCTGATGATTTTTGCCTCTTCAATACCATCAACCACCCTGAGTGCAATACCTGTTTCGTGTTTTACGCGGTCGAGTACCTCTTTGCGATTCGAGGCTTCGCGCATGGCCGAGGTGGTGCATGCATCGAATGCAACAGGTTTATAAATATCCATAATTAATTGGTAAGCCTTCAGTGCTTTTATCAAGTCGTCGGCTTTTTCGGAACTGATATAGCCTTTTTCGAACACATCCATTCCCAAACGCAATGGAACGCGCACCAAAGCAATTTTACTGGTAAGTGCCGAGCCGAATTTTTCGTAAACATGCGAAATAAGCAGTCGTCCTGCATTTGAGCCTATGTCGATAGTGGCAAATATCATAACTATTGTTTGGTTCTTAGGTAATTATACGTATCGTATTGAGCTCTTGCTGGTGCAGCATTGTTTGATTTAATTGCACTTTCGAGCGAATTGCGTACAATACGGGCTTTGGTGTTGTCGGCCCATTGAATGTTAAGCATATCTATCATTTCTTGTTTCAGGTCGGGGTCGTAAATAGGTGTAGTAACTTCAATTCTATTGTCGAGGTTACGAATCATCCAATCGGCCGAGCTGATGAAAAAACGCGGGTTGCCATCGTTGCAAAACACCATGTTGCGCGAATGTTCAAGAAATCTGTCGACAATGCTAATGATTTCTAAATTGGGGTGCATATCAGAGTGCATTATGCAAATGCCACGCACTATTAATTTTAGTTTTACCCCACATTCTGCAGCCTGAAGCAGTTTTCTTGCAAGCAAATCGTCCGATAAACTGTTTAGTTTTATCATTGCCCAGGCTTCTTTACCGGCTTTTGCATTTCGTATTTCTATGTTGAGTAAACCCAAAAAGAAGTTTCGTGTACGGAATGGGCTTAAGATGAGATGCTGAAATTTAATAGGTTTGTAAGGTCTTTCGAAAAGTTCAAATACTTTTTCTACATCAGCGGTAATCTCTTCGTTTGCTGTAAATAAAGTGTCGTCGGCATATATGCGCGAGGTTGTTTCGTTGAAATTGCCGGTGCTAATGGCTGCATAGCGTTTTTCCTGTTCATTCTCGATGCGTTTTATTAGTACCAGCTTGCAGTGAACCTTAAATCCCGGAATGGTTTTTATAATACGGGCACCGGCCTCCTGAAGTTTTGTTGACCAGTAAATGTTATTCGACTCATCGAAACGTGCCTGAAACTCCATGAACACCGTAACCTTTTTGCCATTGGTACAGGCATTTATAAGAGCATTTACCACTTTCGATGGATTGGCCAGTCTGTACAGTGTCATTTTTATCGATCGTACTCTCGGGTCGATGGAAGCTTCTCGTAATAAATCGATAAAGTATTGATAGGGCTGATAGGGGTAATGCAGCATGATGTCGTTGTCGCGTATCGACGAGGTAAGCTTTCGGCCATTTTGAATTTTGCTGTTGGGTAATGGCGGCAGGCTTTCATACGATAGGCCTTTCCCCACAGTATTCGGAAAGTGCATAAAGTCTTTGGTGTTGTGGTACCTTCCCCCCTGTATCACTGTGTCGCGTTTGCGTATCTTAAGAACTTTGGTAATGGCATTGAGCAGTGCCGGAGGCATGTTTTTATCGTAAATAAACCGCACAGGGCTACCGGTGTCGCGTGCCTTAATGCTGTCGGAAATCAGTTCAACAAAACTTTTCGAAATGTCTTCGTCTATGTCGAGTTCTGCATCTCTAGTCAGTTTAAATGTGTAGGCTTCAAAATGACTAAAACCGAACACGGCAAAAATATCATCGAGGCAATACCTGATAATATCATCTACTCTTATAATGAAATGTTTGTTGTCGACAGGTGGAAGCACAATAAACCTATCTACCTGATCGACAGGAATTTCGATGGCGGCATAGATGGTTTTTTGCCGATTACCTTGTTTCTTGAGTATAATACCAAGATAAATTGAGCTGTCTTTGAGTAAATCGGGACGAGAAAGTTGTTTTAAAATTACCGGAAACAAATTGGGCCTTACCTGTGTTCTGAAAAACTCCCTGATAAATTCGCCTTGCCCGTTGCTTAAATCCTTTTCGCTGATCAGAAATACGTTTTCTTCCTGTAATTTTTTCTGAATACCCTGCAAAATAATACTAACCTGCTTGTGACCATCGGCAGTTATACGATTGATTTCATTTACAATAGTGGCATATGTATTCGATTTTTCGGGAAAATCTTTCTCGTTTACCTTTATCAAACGGCGCAGTGTTGCAACTCTCACCCGATAAAATTCATCGAGATTGTTCGAGAAAATCCCAAGAAACTTAATCCGTTCGTGAAGTGGTACTTCTTCGCAGGCTGCTTCTTGCAAAACGCGATTGTTGAAAGAAAGCCAGCTGATTTCGCGATTGATGAAGTTCTTTGTCATAGTTATATGGGCAGTTCGAATGTTTTTTCATGCAAATATATACAATTAATTCTTTGGCAACTATTGTTGTGTTATGTAGCAATCCCGTTATTGTTCTCGAAAATAAAGCTTGTAAAAATAAAGGTATGCTTCATGTTAATGAAATGTAATATAGGCAAATAATCATATATAAAAAACATGAATGTTTATATATGATGTTCTAATGTAAGGAATTGCATGTGGGGAGCCTAATTTAATTATTTTAAAAAACGTATATATAGTTTTGGCTGTAATTGTTTTTTGATTAATTTAACACAAATTTAAAATAGAACACATGGTAAGAGTTTTACTAATCTGCATTTCTATAGTCACAATCAACCTGAATACATTCGCCCAAAATTTGGTAATGAATCCCAGTTTCGAAAGTGTAAACATGGGTAATGTGTTGTGTAGTTGGTATGTTTCGGCTAGTGAATTTAATTCTGCAATAAACAACTGGACTATGCCTACCGGTGGCTCTACCGATATTTTTCACTCGTCGTTGGCTACCAGTTGTTTCTGTAGTCCCTGGTCAACCCATGGCAGTGCGGTAGGCCAACAAGCGCCACGCACAGGCAATGCAATGAGTGCAATTTTTGTATATGGAGCAGGTGGCTGTACGCCATATAGGGAATATCTGCAGGGGCGCTTATCGTCGCCTTTGGTGGTAGGGCAGCAATATACCATCGAATTTTATGTTTCGTTGGCCGACTATAGTCAGTACGCTTGCAACAATATTGGCGTGTATTTTACTACCAGTTCGTTCTACAACAGCAGTATGTGTGTGTATAGTGTTACACCACACGTGAATTACACCGGTATAATAACCGATAAAACAGGCTGGACTCTTATTTCGATGAATTTTACGGCTACAGCTGCTTTTCAGTATTTTACAATAGGTAATTTTTACTACGACAATCAAACAACCACTACCAATGTTGGGGGTTCAAAAACACAGACCCGCTATTTTGTTGATGATGTGTCGATTATGATTAGCAACGTGAATCCTGTAATTACCGTAAACAATGCCAGTATTTGCCCCGGTCAGTCGGCTACCCTCACTGCAAGCAGTTCAATTGCGGGAACCACTTATGTATGGAGCAATGGAGCCACAGGTTCAAGCATTACTGTCTCTCCCGGCTCCACCACCACCTACACGGTTACAGGAACATCACCTGCAGGCGGAACGGGTACTGCCACAGCTACTGTTACAGTTAATCCTGTTCCAACGCCTTCTGCATCAAGTAATAGCCCTATTTGTGAGGGCGAAACCCTGAATTTGAACAGCAGTGGTGGTACCGGCTATTCATGGTCGGGGCCTGCGTCGTGGACTGCTAATACACAAAATCCCAGTCGTTCGAATGCAACTGTTTCAATGGCCGGTAATTACGCAGTAACTGTTAGTAATAGCTTTGGTTGCACCGCAACAGCATCTACCAATGTGGTAATACAAACCCGACCCGATGCTTCAGTTGCTGTGGCAGGTCCTTTTTGCATTACTGATGCGCCGGTTAATCTGAACGCAGCTACCCCTGGAGGGACTTGGTCGGGCCCGGGTGTAAATGCCTCTACAGGTTTGTTTTCGCCGGCACTGGCGGGTGCCGGTAACCATAATATTTCTTACACGGTGAGCAATGGTGTTTGCACAAGTTCCTCATCTTTGGTTGTGCATGTTGATGCCGGTGTGAATGCTTCAATTACGCCGGCAGGCCCTTTCTGTGTGAACTCATCTCCGGTAAATCTTTCGGCTGTATCAGGCGGAGGTGTTTGGAGTGGTACAGGTATCACCAATGCTACAAATGGAACCTTTAGTCCAAACGCTGCAGGTCAGGGCAGCCATATTATTACCTATAGTATTGCCAATGGCCAGTGTAGCGATAGCGATACAGAGCCTATTGTGGTAAATCCCCTTCCTGTTGTCAGTATTTCCGGTTTGCTTGCCGGCTACTGCGATGATGCTTCTCCTGTAAGTATTGGGGTAAGCCCTGTAGGGGGTGTGCTTTCGGGGCCCGGTGTTTCGGGATATACCTTTAATCCGGCTGTGGCCGGTATTGGTGTTCATACTATGGAGTATTCCTATACCGATGGGAACATGTGTTCAAATTCTACATCTCAGCAAGTGGAAGTTTTTGCCATACCAGTTGTTCAAATCAGTGGACTATCGAATCAGTACTGTTTTGGTGCCGATGCTGTTACTGTAACAGGAACACCTGCAGGTGGTGTTTTCAGTGGTCCGGGGATATCCGCAAATCAATTTGACCCCTCTGTTGCCGGTTTGGGAACTCATAGTATTCAATATGCTTACAACGACGGAAATGGTTGTGCTGCTACTACAACTGTACAAACAATAGTCACCGGTAACCCTGTGGCTTCGGTGCATAGCTTTGCCAATCCCACCTGCTATGGCTACAATAATGGAAACTTAACGCTTGCTGTAAGCGGAGGTACTTCTCCTTATTCGTATATTTGGAGTAATCCTCCGGGTGCAAGCGGACCCTCTACCACAGGTATGGGAGCCGGCAACTATTCAATCACTGTTTCCGACGCATATGGATGCAGTAGCACAGTGGCTGCCAACCTTACAGAACCTCAGGAAGTAACCATATTGCTTACTGTAAATCAACATGTAAGCTGTTACGGTTATAATAATGGAATGGCAACAGCAATAGCTAGTGGTGGAAATGGTGGTTTTTCGTATGTTTGGAGCGACTCTCCACCTACACAGCAAGCCGTAAATTCTCATCTGGCGGCAGGCAATTGGCAGGTTACAGCTATCGACATAGCCGGTTGTCAGGCAGTTGCCAGTATCGAAATAGTACAACCTGAGGTATTAAGCCTTGTTGTTAATTCTGAACCATTAATCTGTGGTCAAAGTCAGGGAAGTGTTTCTACCACTGTAAGCGGGGGTACGCCCCCTTATCAGTATCTGTGGAGCAATGGTTCTCCCATGCCTTCGGTGCAACCCATAGCTCCCGGTAGTTATTCCATTACCCTTACCGATGCCAATTCGTGTTCTATTATCGATACTGTTTTGGTTGGGATGAGTGGGGTTAGCACCGTGACCCTTTCGCAACTATCACCCATATTGTGCCATGGCGATGCCAATGCTGTTATTTCGGGTAGTATGGATGGTGGTATGTCTCCGTTTTCTTATCAGTGGTCAACCGGAGCCACTCAATCGACACTGGTAAATATGCCCGCCGGAACCTATGGCCTTACTGTGAACGATGCCTGGGGGTGCAGCGGCACACAATCGATTACTGTCACCCAACCCGAACCACTTATTCTTAGCCTTATCGGGCAGCATGTGAGTTGTTACGGCTATAGCGACGGACGGATACAAGCTCAGGTAGAAGGTGGCACCGGTAATTATTCCTATTCATGGTCTTCGGGTGCAACAACAGCAAATCTTCAGAACCTTCAGGCAGGTAGCTATTTTGTGGTGGTTTCCGATGCCAATTCATGCCAGGTTACAGGTTCGCAGCTTATTAATCAACCGGCAATGCCTCTGCATACCGTAATTTCAGCTAACGACGTATCGTGCTATGGGTCGCGCGACGGCAGTGTTAATCTTAACATCACAGGCGGAACAAGTCCATATACATACCGATGGTTTGTCAATGGCTTCGAATCGTCGTTGCAACATATTTCTGGATTGTACGGAGGGATATATTACCTCACGGTTACCGATGCTAATAATTGTGAATCGGATACTACTGTTGTTATTGGCGAACCACTTGCAATACAGGTCGATTACGAAAGTCAGGGACCAAGTTGTATCGGGTACAACGATGGCTACATCGAACTTATAGTTAGTGGAGGCACAGAGCCTTATGTGTATCAGTGGAGTAGAGGCGAAACTATTATAGAGTATTTTGCAGGGCTTATCGAGGGCGATTATTCGTTCACCATAACCGATGTGCGTGGTTGCGAACTCAGCCTTCCTGTAATAAGTCTTGTTGACAACCCGGTTGATTGCATTCGAATTCCCAATGCATTTACACCAAACGGTGATGGAGTTAACGATAGCTTTATTGTAGAAAACCTGAGCATGTTTCCGGGTGCTGTTACCCAAATTTATAATCGCTGGGGGCAGATGTTATACGAAGCCAAAGGAGCCGATGTTCCTTGGGATGGAACCTACAACGGAAAGCTTGTTCCAACCGGTTCTTATTTGTATGTGGTCAATCTGTTTAATGGTGAACTTCCATATGTTGGAGTGGTTACACTCCTGAAATAGTAAGTTTGTTACAGTTTCACAATGTTGGTACAACATAGAAGAACTTTTATAGTGTATCAAGTTCGCCGAAATAGGTCAGTTAGTCAATCCTGATTGATAATAGAAGAGATTGGTTAATAAATACAGGTATAATAATTCTATTTATGAAGACAGCCATACTACACATTCTCAGCAAAGCAATTCTTATTTCGTTGTTGTTGGTGTATGCTTTTTCGTCTGCAGCATCTGGCTCTAATAGTATGCCTGAGCATATAAAAGTGGGTGTTTACGATAACCCGCCAAAGCTTTTTATCGATAAAGACGGTAAACCGGCTGGAATATTCATCGATATCACTGATGCCATTGCAGCTAATGAAGGTTTCACGGTTGAATATGTATACGGCGATTGGAATAGCTTACTTGAGAAGCTTCGTATGCGCGAAATAGATGTTCTCCCCGATATGGCATATTCTGTTGAGCGCGATTCGTTGTTTACCCTAGGAAAACTATCGGTTATGAATTCATGGCTCGAAATATTTACCACACAACATGCCAATTTAAGCACAGTTTCTGATATGGAAGGAAAAACCGTTGGAGTTTTAAAGTCGTCTATACAGGAGGACTATCTGCGCAAGGTACTGTTGCCCCAATACAGCTTCGAATTGTTGGTTTATCCCGACTATTCCCAATCGGTGGATGCTTTAAAATCGGGAAAAATAGATTTGTTGGTCGCAGGTCGTTTTTTTAATTTCTCCGAGTATTGCGATCATAGTATTATTCCAACGGGTATTATTTTCTTGCCCACCGACCTGTATTTTGCTTTTGCAAAAAACAACAACGAATTGGCCGATGTTTTCGATAGAAACATCTCTCTGCTTAAAAACGACCCCCAGTCGGCATACTACGAGTCGTTGAAGCGATGGTTCTATAAAGCACCCGAAAGGTCAATCCCCCGCTATATTATTTGGGTATTTGCATTAATATTGTTGGTGTTGATTATTGTAACATTGTTTGCGTTTTTATTGCGCTATCAAGTGAAAGAGCAAACTAAATCCCTTCGGCAAAGCAATGATGCTTTGCTCGTAGCCAAAGAAAAAGCTGAAGAAAGCCATCGGATGAAAACAATATTTTTGCAAAATATTTCTCACGAAATAAGAACGCCGCTTAATGGTATCCTTGGCTTTGCAGGCTTGCTGGGCGAAGCTAAAATTGATGAAAAACGCCGAAGGGAATATGCCGATATTATTTTACGAAGCGGAAACCGATTGCTAAAAACCATAAACGACATCATCGAAATAGCCGATATCGAGTCGCAACGGCTCATCCCTCGTATGACGCCTGTGAATATCAGCGAATTGTTCATGTTTCAATTTCGGTTTTTTGAGCAACAGGCCAATGAAAAAGGATTAAAACTAATATATGCCCCACCGACCCATCTCGATGATGTAATGGTAATGACCGATAGGGAAATGCTTAACGGCATAGTTACTAACCTTATTGGCAATGCAATAAAATTTACCGATACAGGTTCTGTTGAATTTGGTTTTTATGTCGAAAATCAAGAACTGGTTTTTTCTGTTTCCGACACAGGACCGGGAATTCATCCCAATGTACAACAACGCATATTCGAACGCTTTGTGAAAGCCGAAAACTACCCGGCTACCTCACACGAAGGCTCAGGTCTGGGTTTGGCTATTGCAAAAGCGTATTCCGATATTTTGGGAGGGCGTATTTGGTTTACATCAGAAATAGAAAAGGGCACCCGTTTTTATTTTAAGATGCCGACTCCTGATACCTCGAAATAGCTTATTTTTTACTAACGCTCTCCCATCAAAATTCTGCGTGAACCATGCTGAAGTTTTATTGATTTTACCTAAAAATCTATTGGCTTTTTTTGATTAAATGATAAAAATCAAATTAAAATAAAAAAGTTTGTAACAATCTATTGTTAATAACCGTATAAATGGTTGATGTAATTAACTGAATAATGGTTTATAGTTACAAATATCGATTTTATTTTGTGCTAATGATGCTGTTTTTGCCATTTATAAGTTTTGCTCAGTTGCAATCGTTGAACCTTCAACTTGCTGAGCAATATATGTATTCGGGGCATCAACAGGGTTTTTATACAGTTGCCGATACAAAAACACTAAACTACTCCCCATTCTTTAGACCACATTCTTGTAATCTTAATTGAAATCTTTA
>CAZEHA010000001.1:150529-176760 GCA_964511665.1 uncultured Bacteroidales bacterium | reverse complement strand
GCACCTACGACGATGCCAACGGCAACAAGCGTTACATCACCGAAATCGTAGTCGACGAAGTATTGTTCCGCAACCGCCAGGCAGCCTGAAAGCCGCCGGCAATTGTAAAAAACAAGCCCGATGCTATGACGCACCGGGCTTGTTTCGTTATAGTATTATAAAAATTAATTTTTTACACAGCGAACCGAAAAACCTCCGGTTTTGCTGTAGTTCCCTCTGAAAATGCCGGTTTGCTCCGAATTAAGTATTCGCAATCGTGCATAGTCTTCGTCGTGTTGTGTTGAGGTCCACCAACCACCGAGTTCCGACACAAATTCAAACAAAAAACCTTCATGATATCGCTGACCTCCGGGCAATGCCGAGAAACCGTATTCGTCGGTTCCCGGAACAGGCCCCGACCAGCCCCAACTCGACTTCAGCTTGGTGCCGCCATCGGTGCCTCTATAGTTGGTTGCGTTAATGTCGGTAATGCTGGCATCTACATATGTTTCCAGTTCGAACCATTCGTTGTCGCTGGGAACATGCCATCCCTCGGGGCATAAACCTTTTGAACTCGATACGGCAAACCAGTTATACAATGCCCCATAGCTTGAGCCGAATGACATGTAGTCGTTGTTGTAGTAACAATAACCCGGTACATCTCCCATCAGGGCAGCTTCGCTCCATTCGGTATCGCCACTCAAATTGCTTATGGGTGTTGAGTCGCGGAACATTGTAGTTTTCAGGTTTTCGGCAAACCAGCATTGATTCCCTATTTTTACAATATAATATTCATTTCCTTCGATATCGTAAATAAACTCAGGGCAAAACACTTCGCCTTCTTCTGGCGTAGTAAATTCAATTGGGTACCCATAGGCTGTTCCGCTGCGGTTGCTGGCATAGGCACTCACAAAATAGGTAGTTCCGGGTTGCAGGCCGGTAATGGTACTCTCGTATTCGCCCAAACCGGTTCCGTCGTCGGTGTAGCCCATACACGATTCTAGCGACAGGTCTTGTGTTTGACCCCAAACCACACCCCTGGCCACAATGCTATTGCTGCCCTGCCAGTAAATGTAGCCTCCGCTTACAGCAGTGGTGCCCGACATATCGCTAATGTAGTTGGTGTACACTTCGGGCAGGAATGTTTTAACGCAGCGCACCGAGAAGCCCATGGTTTTGCTTCCATCTTCGCGAAATATCTTGCAGTCGTCGTTTTTCAGTGCTCTTATCCAGGCATGGGCAGGAGTGCTTTCGCTGGCCGTCCACCATGTGGCATAGCTGTCGAAGAAGTAGAAATCGCCGGTTAGCCCTCTTATTCCGGCAGGTCGTGCCGAGAACCCGGTAAGGTTATTTTCGTCGCCCGATGGATTGAGCCACTCATTGCCCGTTTCTTTTAGTTTGCAGCCCTGGTCGGTTCCCCTCCAGCCCAAAGCATTCAGCTCGGTGGTGTCAATGCCCAAATATTGCTCAAGGGCTATCCATTCTTCTTCGAACGGCACATGCCAGCCTTCGGGGCATATTTTGCGGCTATCGTTTACCGCATACCAGTTATACAACCTGCCGGCTGTTTCAGAGTTACTGGCGGTGTTGTTAAAGTCGCAGTAGGCTGCATTACTTGTTGAATTCCACTCGTTGGTTTCGCTTAAAACGGGAATTGCGGTACCGTCGTTAAACACGGTTGTTAACAGGTTTTCGGCTATCCAGTACTGGTCGTTTATCGATACCACCCGATATGCGTAATTGTTGTAGTCGGTGCAATTCAGAAAGTAAAAATACACATACACAAAATTCACATCATAAACGGCATCTTCGGCATAAAACACCTTTGTGCTTACGGCCTTGTGACCCAAATCGGAAACCGCCTCAAGCAAAACGATATCGCCATACACATAATCCATATCCTGAAGCGATTTGGTATGAATTTCCAAATCATCGCCGGTGGTTTCGGTTTGTCCGCGATAGGCAATTTCGGGGCAGGCTTGCTTGCTTCCGGTAGCCACAAGTGTTGAAGACCAAAGCTGATGCTCGCTGCTTATTCTTACATGAAACACTCCTGCCGGCAATCCTGTCAGTTCGAAACGATGTGTTGCCTTGCTCAGGTAGATTTCGGAGGACGCAATACGTTTTCCGCTTACATCCGAAATGCTGATTAGCGCTTTCCCGCTTTTTAGGGCAGTAAATTCAACATTACACGCATCGTCGGCGGGGTTGGGATATATAAGCGTATTTTGATTACTCAGGCTGAGATTACGTGCGGCAGTAACAACATTTAACCTCAGGGTATCTAATCCCGTAATTTCGGCAATAGCGCCGCTGCTAAGGTTGGTTATTTTAACAGTGCTTACTCCGCTGGCATCGTATGAGCCGTAGAAACTGAGTAAAAACGACTGTGCATGCGCCTGCATACTTGTTATCAGGCAAAGTATCGATATGTAAATAAGTCTTTTCATGTTAAGTGTTTTTATTTAATGAAATAAATCAAAGAGAAATTGAACACCGAATTTTTTGCATTGATGGTTTCGCTGGGGCGGATGTCAACAAATCCATGCGAGTAGGCTGTATTCAACTGAATGTTGCCATACTGCAGTTTTAAACCCACGCTTATTCCTGTGTCGAAGCGTTTATATGAGTTCCACTCTTCGCCAAACATGGGTGCATCGGTGTTTAGGTAGGCATCGTGACCGTTTTCTTCGAAGTTCCATTCAAAATAGGGTTCCACATCGGGGTCGGTCATCGTAAAACTACGGCTGCCTACCACCGCAACACTTGTATAGGGCCCTACCAATCCTGTAAGGCTAAAATTGCCCAGCGGAATTTTATAGCCAATGGTTATGGGAATATCGATGTATCCAATGCTGGCTTTTGAGGTGGCAAACTGGTCGCTGATGCGATCGCCTTTCTGAAAAAGGCTTATTGATGAACTTACCGATAAGAAACTGAGAATTTCGTATTCTACGGCAACGCCTAGTTGCATACCCAGCCTACGCGATTTGTTTACATCGGTAGCCAAATCGTTTTTTTCGAGTATGGTGGCAACGCTCATACCTGCCATTACACCATAGTGCAGCCCTTGTGCTTTACTTGCTGCCGACACACAAATAAGCACACAGCCCATAAGCAATATGCCCGAAAAATGAAGCAGTTTTTTCATGTCTTTTTAGTTAGAAGGTTTGCCTGTAAAGTTACGCAAATACCCAATATTGCAAAACTAAAATTCCGACAAAAAAAAGAGGCTGCCTCCCCGCTCTACCCGTTTAATGAAAAACCACCTAGCCCGTTATTGCCGATGAGCTCCCAAGAGCGAAGAAGCAATCTGTAATTCGACAGGCTCAATACATGCACTTCGACAATGCTCAATACATGCATTTCGGCGGGCTATAGCGCATCGCCTTTGTGATAACAGATTGCTTCACTTCGTTCGAAACGACCGGTGGGAGTTGCCGCCCGCGTCCAAAAAAAAAGGCTGCCTTTTGTGTATTGCAGCCTTTTTTGCTTAGTATCCAAATGCCTCTTCGAGGCTTAATTCTTCAATTTCTCCGTAGTTTTTCAGCAATTCGAAATTTATTTTTTCGCGAGGCCCTACTATCAGAATATCATATTTTTTGCCCTTAACGCGGCTGTCGAAAAATGACTTTGCATCGTTGAGGCTGAATTTTTGAACCTGCTCGTAGGTAGGTTTGCGATAGTCGTAATCAATACCCATTTTCTTAAGACTCTGCCATTGCCAGTACACATCAGCCTTAATAATACGTTCGCTGTTTATCTGGCTTATAATAGCTTCTTTGCTGATGGCAAAAGAGGGCTCCGACAAGGCCAGATCGGTAAGCAATCCGGTAAGCGCATCGAGGGCTTCGCTAAGCTTGTCGGGTTGGGTGCTCAGGTAACCAAACACATAATTCGATTTGGCGGGGTCGTATGAAACACGATATCCTGCCGACGAGCGGTAGGCGAGGCCTTTGGCTTCGCGTATTTCCTGAAACACTATCGACGACATGCTGCCACCGTAGTATTCGTTAAACATAGTGATAATGGGCATTTGCGAGGCATCGAATTTTGTGTCTTTGCTCACCAGCGCCACAATGCTTTGCACCATGTCGTAGTTGATGAAATATACCTTGGGTTGATTATAGTCTTTTTCGTTATATACTACCGGTGCCGGTATTGCCTTCAGGCTTTTATCGGTTGTGTGATGCTTATTGATAAGTTCCGATACGTCGTTTTTCGCACGGGGTCCATAATAAAAAATATTGTGCTTATAACTGAGAAGTTGATGGATTATGTCAACAAGTTCAGCCGGATTTTTTGCCCTGAGCTCGCTTTCGCTGATGATATCGGTACTGGGATTCAGCTTGCCGTATTTCGAGTAGTTCATCATGCGGCTCATCAGTATCACATCTTTATTCAGTTTGGCGTCGTTGCGGCGCTTCATAATGCCATCGATATAATTTGTATAGGCTTCGGTGTCGACGGCGGCATCGGCTAGAATGTTTTCGAGTATTTCGATTCCTTTTTCGAGGTTTTCGTCGAGACCCGACAAATACACGTAGGTGCGATCTTCGCCCGACGAAACACCAAAACTGAGACCGAGTTTATACCATTCTTTTTTTAAGTCGGATGCACTGTGTTTCGATGTCCCCAGATATTCAAGATAATTCACTGCAATGGGCAGCCAGGTGTTGTTTTCGCGACCCATTTCGAGGATATAGTACAGGTTAAACAGTTCGTTGGTTTCGTTCTTGATGTATGTGTAGCCCACATTACCGATGTTTTCTTCCTGTATTTTTTCTTTGTAATCGATAAATACGGGCGAAATGGCCTGCACCGGCATCTGCTTGAGGCTGGTTACATAAGCCGATTCGGCATTGCGGTTAATGGTAAGCGGTGTGATAGGCGGTTTTTCAACATGGTAGGTGTTGTCGTTTTCGCCATTGCGTTTGTAAATTACAATATAGTTGCTTTTAAAGAATTCCAATGCAAAATCGACCAGTTGCTGTTTGGTAATTTTTTCCAGTTCATCGTTGTACCTCAGCATTTGTTCGCGGCTGCGGCCTGTAATAAAGTGATTGATAAATTCGTAGGCAGCAGTATTGTTTTCGGCGGCTTTTATCTGGCTCAACTTTCGTTGGTTGATAATAGCTTCCATAAGCCACTCGTCGAATTCGCCTTTTTGCAGTTTTCCGATTTCGGTAAGCAACAGGGCTTTGAGTTCTTCGAGACTTTGTCCTTTACGGGGCGATGCATTCAGCACAAATATTCCGTAATCGTTCATATTGCTTACGCCGGCACCGGCTCTCAGCACTTTTTGTTGTTGCACAAGGTTTAAATCGATAAGCCCGGCATTGCCGTTGCTCAGTATGCGCGCAATCAGGCTAAGATACATGTCTTCGTTGCTGTGAACACCTTTGGTACGATAGGCAATGTTTATGTACTCCTGATCGGGGCCGTAAACGTTGAATTCGCGGGGCGAGGTAATGGGTTCTTCCGAGGGCGACACAAATTGCGGTATCGATTTATTGGGCTTCATTTTTCCCCAATATGTATCAATGGTTTTTATCATTGCATCGGGGTCGAAATCGCCGCTGAGGCAAATGGCTATATTGTTGGGAACATAATAGTTTGCTTTGAAATTCATAATGTTTACCATTGATGGATTTTTCAGATGCTCGCCTATGCCTATTACCGAAACTCCGTAGGGGTGATTTTTGAATAATTCCGACATCATTTTCGAGCGGGCTTTGCGGCCGTCGTTGTCTTGTGTCATATTAAACTCTTCGAACACAGTTTCGAGTTCGGTGTGAAACAGGCGCAGCACCATATCGCGAAAGCGCTCGGCTTCCATCATTACCCAGCGTTCGGCTTCGTTCGACGGAATGTTGTTTACATACACGGTTTCTTCGTACGAGGTCCAGGCATTGGTGCCGGTGGCTCCCATCATCGAGCAGATTTTATCGTATTCGTTGGCAATGGCATATTGCGAGGCCAGTTGCGATACGCTGTCGATTTTGCGGTAAATTTCGAGCTTTTTCTCTTTGTTGGTTTCTTTGGCGTGCAGCTCGAACAAATCAGATATTTCGGCAATCAGCTTGCTTTCTTTGGCCCAGTCGGTAGTGCCAATTTCGTCGCTGCCTTTAAACATCATGTGTTCGAAGTAGTGTGCCAAGCCGGTGGTTTCGCGCGGGTCGTTTTTTGCTCCGGCTTTCACGGCAATGCAGGTTTGAATGCGTGGCTCGTCTTTGTTCACGGCCATATACACCTTAAGACCGTTGTTTAGTGTGTAAATGCGTGCATTCACCGGGTCGTTGGTAACATACTCGTAGGTGTACCCGTTTTTGTCTTTTGCCTTTTTGGTTTCGTAGCCTCCGGCAAATACGGCACTTAGGGCAGTGCTCAGAAGAATTAATACGATAATCAAATGTTTCATTGTTCCAATGCTTTAAAATTTGTGGTGAAATTACGAATATTTTTTATTCAAGTTGGTTGTTTGCACCGAACAGCATCAAATTCATTGTTATAGAATTCTTAATATTTAATTTTTCGAGGTTTTGGCGTGGATATGCAGTAGCCTAATTCCCCATACCAGGCACTCCAAGAGGACCCGGATGAGACGAAACCCCCATCCCCACCACACCGAAATACAAAAGCCAAACGCCTGTGAAAAATAAATTTCCCGTTTTCTGCCAAGTTCCAAAACTAATCGATAAATTTACCCACAAAGCCAAACTGCTATGCAATTTCTTTCGTTTGTAAACAATTTAAACCGGTAATAATGTAAAGCTTTTTATTATGAAGGAAATTTTGAAAACAACAGATAATGAGGTGATTGGGATAAGGGAGGTGGGTTATATACGAGTTACCTTCAAGCTTGACGAAACAGACAGACATTCAGGCAAATAATATATGTTTATTGAAATTGTACCGTGATTATGAAATAAAAAATGAAAAAGCTATTTTTGTATGAAAATAGCTGAAATACTATGAGTAATATCAAACTATTTGAAAGCAAGCAAATAAGAACTGTTTGGAATGACAGCGACCAAAAATGGTATTTTGTAGTTGCGGATGTAGTTCAAGTATTGACTGACACTCCAAATCCAACAGATTATATAAAGAAAATGAGGAAGCGAGATGAACAGCTTTCTCAAGGGTGGGGACAAATTGTCACCCCCCTTTCAGTTGAAACAGCGGGTGGAAAACAAAAACTTAATTGTGCTAATGCACAAGGACTTTTAAGAATAATTCAATCTATACCATCCCCCAAAGCAGAACCTTTTAAATTATGGTTAGCAAAAGTTGGTTCAGAAAGACTTGAAGAAATTGAAAATCCAGAATTAGCAACTCAAAGAACACGAGAAATTTATAAACTGAAAGGATATCCTGACGATTGGATTGAAAAACGAATGCGTAGTATTGCAATTCGTGAAGAATTAACAGACGAATGGAAAAATAGGGGAATTAAAGAACAAATTGAATACTCAATTTTAACCGCAGAAATTTCAAAAGCAACGTTTGGCTTAACTCCCTCAGAATATAAAAGGATGAAAGGATTAAAAAGTCAGAATTTAAGAGACCATATGACTGACCTTGAATTAATTTTCTCTATGCTAGGTGAAGCATCAACAAAAGAAATTGTTGTAAATACAAATCCTCTAGGATTTATTGAAAACAAAAAAGCAGCGAAAGCGGGAGGAAAAATTGCAGGTGATGCTAGGAAACAACTTGAAATTAAGTCAGGGAAAAGTGTAGTTTCAGAAGAGAATTATTTGCCTGAATCCAAGAGGAAAAGAATAAATAAGAAAGACTACAAATAAAAAGCCAGCAGGTAACAAGGGGTGTAGCCAATGCGGGTTTACTCGGGTGATTCGGTTCGGGTTGTCCCGTTCGGGTCGATTTCGTCTGGCGACGAAATCGATGCTCGCTCCCCGCACTTGCCACACCCCCAACCGTTAGCGGTTATATTGACCCGTCCTGAAATACGGAATGATTTCTATAGGATTGAAAAAGATACATCCGCAACTAAATAGCCTTCATTTGGCTTGCCAAACATGAAGCCATGTTGAACGACACCCCGCCCGGGCAACATTAAAGGCTCCGGATTACTACTATGGGGAATCAACAAATAATAGCCAATCGGTATTGCTTATAGTAGCTGTGGAGGGGTCAGTATGATCCGAAAAACGATTTCATTCATCATAAAAAAAACATCGTTTGGCAGCAATACCAAAATATCGTCTTATTTTTAAACGGGAACTAAAAAGATTAACTTTGTGAAAATTGATTATTAGTGGATTTTAAAATTCTGACAGATAAGTACCTTGATGATTTCAGAAAAGCTGTAAAAGAATCGCCTTTGGATAAAATTGATAAAAGCAAAAAGATTGAAATTCCTGTCGATTATTTTCAGTTTTACAAATCTGTTTCATCGGTTTATTCATCAAAGATTGAGGGAGAGGATATTGATTTTGACAGTTATTTTAAACACAAATTTTTAAAAGTAAAATTCAAACCTGATTATACCCGAAAAGCTGATGATTTATATTCTGCCTATGACTTTATTGATAATAACCGACTGACACTTGCGAATGTAAAAAAAGCACACTCGATTCTAAGTAAAAATCTCTTACCCAAAAGTCAACAAGGATTCATTCGGAATAATCCCATGTTTGTAATAAACAGCGACGATAAAATTGAGTATGTTGCGGCAAGTCCCGAGATACTTAAATCGGAACTTGATAAATTATTTTATGATATCGGGATACTTCATCCGGCCGATTTAGACCCATTTGAGGTTTTTTATTATGCGTCGTTATTGCATTTGGTTTTCGTTAAAATTCACCCATTTCAAGATGGGAATGGACGAACTGCACGCTTGATTGAAAAATGGTTCCTGCTTGAGAAAATTGGTGCGAAGGCGACATCGGTTCAGTTGGAAAAAAACTATTACAAAAGGCACATGGATTATTATTCAAATATCAGAAAAATCGGACTTGAATATGATGCTTTGGATTATTCTAAATGTCTCGATTTTCTTTTGATGACAGTTACAGGGATTGATGAACAGGAATAAAGGCATTCGGAAATACGTTTACACCCGAGTCCTCTGCGAGTGAGGCGGATGGAGAAGTAAGCAAATAATTCCCAGCTAATTTGGGGCTGATATTTTTTACTTCAAAGGCATTTTGAAAAAAACGTTTACACCCGGGCCCTCTGCGAGTGAGGCGGATGGCGAGGAAAATAATAGTTTACCGCATCATTCTATCAATTCTTAAAAAGTTTCCCTGAATAGAATCTATTATTTTGTTCAACGGTGTAAATATACAAGCCGGTATTCAACCAGTCAACATTCAATGTATATTCGTTTTGGATTAATTGTGATAGAATGCATTTACCAGTTAAATTATAAATTTTAAAAATCACCTCACTTCGATCCGATACATAAATAGTGATTTGGCTATCTGCAGGGTTTGGGTAAACAGAGGTTGTGACTTGGTTGCTTGGGGCAATAAACTGGACAGAGCAGTTTTCGACACCTGAAACAACATACTGTCCCCAAAACGTGTCATCCTGATATGCCTCTACACTGCCTGAGATGACATAAATAGTATCAATGGCTCCTCCAAGATTAGTACCGGAATGCTTTGGAGGAATACCCGCACAAAACCATACGCTTCTTAATGAGTTACAACCTGAAAAAATGGAAGTACCTATGCTATCGAGTCCATTGCCAATCGATGCAGATTCAAGTAAGTAACACCTCGCAAATGCACTTGAATAGATGTTTCTAACAGAATTGGGTATCTCTATAGACTTAAGGCTATCACAATCACTAAATACCCCATTATTTATCGTGATAATACTACCCGGAATATTAACTGATTTCATATTTCTGCATCCACTAAACGCTGACCTACCAATAGAATTGACGCCATAAGGGATATTGTAATTCTCGCGTGAAACGGGATATCTCAATAGAACTGAACCATCTTTTGAAAAAAGAACCCCATCAATGTCTTTCAAATTACTATTGGTTTCCGATACATAAATATTCATTAATTTCGGACAATGGCTAAAATCATACCCATTCAGTGCAGAAAATGAATCACCTAATCTTATTGTTAATAAATCTTGCGAACCATTTATCATAGCCTGTCCAAAATATGGAATACCATTTCCTAAATCAAGATACTTCAAATTTCTTGTATTACTGAATGAATACTCTCCAACAACCGTGACATGATCGGGAATCACCAAACTATCTAATCCGTTGCAATAATTAAAAGCAAACGATCTGATGGTATCGACTGTGGCAGGAATCTCAAAATCATCATCAATTCTTGCCGGAGGATACTTATATAACATTGTCATTGTTTTGTTATAAAAAACTCCATCGACACTTACAAAATTTGAATTATCGGGATGGACTATAATTTCATGTAAAGATATGCACCCCCAAAAGGCACATGGCTCAATTACTGCAAGAGTTGCAGGAAATTTTATTTGAGTAAGATTTTCAGATTCTCTAAAAGTCTTGTAGGATAAAAATACAACAGGGCACTGAAAATCCAGACTGGTTAATTGGTTATTATTCGCGAAAGCGTAATCAGCAAATGTGGTAATAGAAAAAATGGTGTCATTATGAGTTACCTGAGCAGGAACTACTATATCACCAATATAGCCGGGCGCTGCTATTGGCATTACTTGCACTGTAAAAGGTTCAACTGCCGAAGTAACATTATAGGAGAT
This sequence comes from uncultured Bacteroidales bacterium, assembly GCA_964511665.1. Classification (GTDB taxonomy): domain Bacteria; phylum Bacteroidota; class Bacteroidia; order Bacteroidales; family ML635J-15; genus JAGOEF01. The sequence continues at coordinate 166,041 of CAZEHA010000001.1, read as the reverse complement.
ACCATCAACTTCAAATGTCTGTGCGAACGAGCTGTAACTGAATAATAGCATGAGCGCGAAAATTGCTAGTGGTTTCATTCTTGTCCGGGATTGATTCTTTAGCAAAGATATAGTTAAAAACATCATAAAATGATAAATAATGCAACTATTTTTTAAGAGTTAAATAGCTTGAGTTTTTAATCTCTATTTTCGCATACAGTATTTTTCTTTGCTCCCTCCAAGCCACCGCCACGCAACTCGTAGCTAATTTGGGGCTGATATTTTTTACTTCTAAGGCATTCGGGAATACGTTTACACCCGAGTCCTCTGCGAGTGACTCAAATGGAGCAGGCGATCGTCCATGGCCTAATCGAGGCTGAAGCTCATGGTGAATTTAAAGGCAAAATTGTCGATGGTTTCGGGCAGGTGATAGGGGCCATAGCGGTAGTACACGCCTACGCCATAGCCTATAAACATATTTCGCAGAATGTAGTTTATTTGCAGCCCCGATTCGTAATACATCTTGTTATATCCGCTTAATATATTTTCGTGGGCAAAGCGGCTTGTTATGCTGTAGTCGCTCCACCCGATATTGGTAAGCAGTGCTATTTCGGGCTTCCACTTTTTGGTGCGAAACAACAAACTGCCAAAATCGTGCTTCAGAAACAGGTGTGTAAAGCTATTCGAAACAAACTCGTTAACCCCCATAGTGTTGAAGGTATTGGCTACATCGAGCCAGCCTGCGGTGCCGGGACCTTTATACAGCAACGAATAGGGTGTGTGGTAACTGGCCCAGCCTCCGGCGAAAGTAACAAATGTTTCGCCCAGGTGGGTGGTGCTAAACTTTTTGAAAATGCGTGCCTGAAATTTCAGATACGATCCGCTATTGCTGTATTGGGTTGGAACGCCAAGCGCGCAGTTGAACCACAACACTGGATAGTTTGTTCCCATACTCAGCTTATTCCCTTTGGGGGTTTGCAAAAATGTTTCTTTTATGGCCAGTTTTGCCGATACTCCGGCTTCGGTATAGCTAAGTATTTCGGGCACAAAATCGATAATGGGGACCCCATACGTCAGCTGTGGAAAACCACCCCAGAAATAGCGTTGGTCGTTTACCATTGTTTTATCGGTATGCGAAAGGTAAAAGCGTGTTTTCAGATAGCGAAACATGCGCATTTCGATGGCGGCGGTATAGCTGTCGGCAGGGTCGAATTCGGTAACCAGCAGGTCGCGGTATGCCTCCGAGCTAATCAGGCTGTTGCTCCATGCAAAGCGGTAGTAGTCGGCAATTTCGACATCGTGCGAATAATACACTCCGGCAACCAGCTCCGAAGCTTTGTGTAAGTACAATTCGAGTTGCCCCCCGTATTTAAAAGATTTATCGCGAAAGCCGTAAGCAGCATAGCCCCCTATCGATGCCCATTTCAGCATGCGTTCGTTGGTTTTTAGCCCCAGGCCTAAACGATAGCCCTCGTAATGGTTATACCACATCAGGCGGTTCAGGTCGATGCTGATGAATTTTATGGGAATGTGCCCGGTGGCCAATATTTCGATAAAGGCAATTTTCTCGTCGAGTTTTATTTCGCGGCCTACACTGTCGAGCAGCTTATAGGTGTTGCGTTCGCGAAAGCTGAGGCTGTCGGGGCGGTATTGCATCCAGAATGCCTCATCTTTTTTGTGTGCATCGCTGCTGGTGGCAATGGCTATGTGGTCGAAGGTTTTGGGGGCAAACACCGGGTCTATTTCTATGTTCGAAATATAGCTTTTGCCAATACCGAGCAGGGGCATCGAGTAGTTGTCGATGGCTACGGCCGCCGACGGAAACACAAAATTGGTGTTGAGCTGCACCGGAAACCATTGCCTGTTGCCCACCAACTCGTATTTCTGCTGAATGCTTACCTGCATCATGCTGCCTTGCTGATAGGGTTCGGCCTGCACATTTTGTATGGCGTAAAAGCGCGAGTTAATGTGAAGAGTGCCCTTGAGACCTTCGAAGTTTTTGCCCTTTCGCGGACGAAACGAGATAACAAACACGGTGTCGAAAGCTTCGTTGAACAGGGTGTCTTCAATTATAAACAAATACTTGTCGGGGCTGCCGCGGCTAATGGGGCTCAGGTATTTTTTGTCGTACACGGTAATGAGGTCGGTGTAGAACGAAAACGACTGCATTTGTGTTGCGAGCATAAAAAACATGGGGTTTTTCAATCCGCTCATTCGGTTGGCTACAACCACTTCGTTGTTTTTGTCGGGAGGCGAAAACTTGCGATCGCTTACCGATTCCATTATAAAAAAGTAGAGGCTGTCGGATATTTGTTTGGCGCGTTGCAGGCGGTTAATGGTTGAGTCGGCTAGTGTATCAGCCACTTCGGGCTTTATCACCAAACTGTCGGTTGTGGTGCTTATGGTATCGACTATGGGCAGGGTCGAAAAATCGACGGTGAAATAAAGTTTGTTGTAGCTGGTGTAGCTGAAGGCCGACGATTTTTCGGGGTTATTGCGGTTTCGGTTTTCGATGGCAAGCCCTATGATGCGATGGGCGGGGTTTTCGCCCGGAAGCACTGTGGCTTCGGCAAGGGTGAGGGCGAGGGGTTTCATGCTAAGCTGAACATAATCTTTTTGTGCAAACCGGCTTGCCTGAATGGTGTCTTTTTGATAGCCGATGTAGCTAAGCACGAGAAACTGTATGGGTTCGCGACTGTTGATACTGAAAAAGCCGTCGAGGTCGGTAGTGGTTCCTTGCTGTAGCCGGTTATATACGATGTTTACAAAAGCCAGTGCTTCGCCGCTGTTTTCGTCGGTAATCTGCCCCCTGAGTGTATATTGTGCGCTAACTATATGAGGCAGCAGCAGTAAGCCCAGTGCAACAATATGCCTCATGCCTATTGGTATTTTCCCATTTTAAGCATTGAGATTTCTTTGTCGTTCAGGAATCGCCATTTGCCGCGGGGAAGGTTCTTTTTGGTGAGCCCGGCATAATATACCCTGTCGAGTTTGCGCACACGGTAGCCGAGATGTTCGAAAATGCGCCTTACAATGCGGTTGCGCCCCGAATGAAGTTCAACGCCGAGTTCGCGTTTGTCGTCGGAAACGTATTCAATGTTGTCCACTTTAATAAAGCCATCTTCAAGTTCCATACCCAGCCTTATAATGTCGAGATCGTTTGCGTGTAATACTTTATCGAGGGTAACCTGATATATTTTCTTTTTGTTATACGACGGATGCATCAGCTTTTTGGCCAAATCGCCATCGTTGGTAAGCAGCAGCAGACCGGTGGTGTCGCGGTCGAGGCGGCCAACGGGGTAAACGCGCTCGCTGCAGGCATCTTTTATGAGGTCGGTAACAATATCGCGCCCCTGCGGATCGTCGAGGGTGGTAACAAAGTTTTTGGGTTTGTTCAGCAGCACATATACTTTTTTCTCGGGCATAATTTCTTTTCCCTTGAAGCAAACCACATCGGTTCTTGCAACTTTTACACCCATGTCGGTAACCACTGTTCCGTTTACACTAACATGCCCCTGCTTTATGTATTCGTCGGCATCGCGGCGCGAACAAATGCCCGAGTTCGATACGTAACGGTTCAGTCTTATGGTTTCGGGTTCGGTGCTCTCGGGTTTTGCGCTTTGTTTGCGGTTTGCGAATTGTTTTTTCATGAAGCTCTGTTTTGTTTTCATTAATTATTGCCTTATGGCTTATTGTGCGGGGACAAAAAATATGTCGATGTCGCCGTAGCTTAGCCCCATTACTTTATTGGTGAGTGTGTTTAAGCGGAATGTGTTGTTGCCTATTACGATATATTCGGCATCGCCTACAAAACGCCATTCGGCGGTGTACTGTTCTCCGTTTTCGTATGTTTTTTTCAGCACGCCGTTTTCTTCGAAAGTGTACACAATGTTGGGCATATCGAGCACCTCGTTCAGCGAGTTATCTACATAGGTGTTTACCACCCAACTGTGGCGCATAAGGCGCTGGGTGTATTGCTCGGGCTTGCTTACAAACACCGAGCACGAGGCCATGCCCAGCATAAGTGCAAGGCTTACAATTGCTATGGCAGCTTTTTTTACCATTGGCTTAGTTGTAGTGTGCGTTGAACTCTGATTCCTTTTTCGGTGCGATGCAGCAAGGCGCATTCGTGTTGTGCATCGTGTTGCAGGAACAAGGCGTAGTTGTTTTCTACGGCTTCTTCGAGAAAGGCGCTTTTTTCGGCCATTACTTTTAGGGGTTCGATATCGTAGGCCGAAATCCACGACATGGGAACAAAGGCGGCTGCGGGCAACATGTCGCCGGCGAATACCAATGTTTTTTCATTAACAGTGATAAACACTGCTGTGAGGCCTGCGGTGTGCCCGTGGAAGAATCGCAGCGAAATGCCGGGGAGAAACTCTCCCTGGTTTTCGAGAAGAGTGAGGCGGCCGGCTTGCGCAATAGGCAAAAAGTTCTCGACGAGGAACGATGCTTTTTCGCGACGGTTGGGGTGGGTGGCGCTTTGGTATTGTGCTTTGCTTAGGTAGTAGTTGGCGTTTTCGAATGCGGGCAACAGCGTGCCGTTTGGGGCTTTAATGGTATTGCCGCCGCAATGGTCGAAGTGCAGGTGTGTGTTTATTACGTGTGTAACCGAAGCGCTTGTGTAGCCTGCCTGCTGCAGCGATGCTTCGAGCGAGTATCGGGTATCGGGGGCGTAGTGTTTCATGTCGTCGAAGTTCGACTTGTTGCCCAGACCGGTGTCGATAAGTATCACATGGCTTCCGGTATCGATAAGCAGCGAACGGCATGCGAGCTCAACCATATTGTTTTGGTCGGGGGTGCTATGGCGGCTCCACATGGTTTTAGGAACCACGCCGTACATTGCGCCTCCATCGACGCGGAACCGGGTTGTTTCGATGCTTACTAATTTCACGTTCGCTTTATTTATCTGCTGCAAAGGTAATAAGTTTTAGTATTGGTTGGTGAATAGAATACAGATTGCAGGAGGCAGGAGGGGGGTGAGTTGGGCGAGGTGGTTTTACTGTTTCGAGATGTCACCCTGAGTAGCGAAACAAAGTGAAGCGCTAATTTATGCTGAGGCTCCCGAAGTATCGAAGGGTGACCGCCAAAGCCGTCTTTCATTCGCGCATTCGCGGCTATCAAATCTCCAATCCCAAATCTTCAATCTTAAATCTGAAATCTGAAATCATCAATTTGAAATCCCAAATCATTCACGCAGTCCTGATGAGCTTATCGAATCACCTGTGATGAGCTTGTCGAATCACCTGTGATGAGCTTGTCGAATCATTCGCAGCTATCAAATCTCCAATCCCAAATCTCCAATCTCCAATCTCCAATCTTAAATCTTAAATCTTAAATCTTCAATCTAAAATCTTCAATCTCCAATCCCAAATCATAAATCTTCAATCATAAATCTTCAATCTAAAATCTCCAATCTTCAATCTAAAATCTTAAATCTTAAATCTTCAATCAAAAAATTCCTCCCAAAATTTTGCTTTTCATCCCCATTTCCCTACATTTGAACAAAAATTAATCTCAATGCCAATTCATACAGGCTTTTTAGCGGTAAGCATATAAAATGAACCTAACAGCAAAAAACAAACAATATGGCTAAACCAAGGATTTTCATTAGTTCGACATTTTACGACCTAAGGCAAGTAAGAGCTAATATTGTCCTTTTTATAGAACAACTGGGTTATGAACCTGTTCGAAATGAGGAAGGTGATATTCCCTATGGTAAAGATGATGCTTTAGAAGAATACTGTTACAAAGAAATAAAAACAGTTGATATTTTAGTTTCTATCATAGGTGGCAGATTCGGAACTGAATCAAAGCGTAATAATAGTTCAATTTCACAACTAGAACTTAAAACCGCTTTAAATGAGGGAAAACAGGTATACATTTTTATTGAAAAAAATGTCTTATCTGAATATGAAACTTATTTGCTTAACAAAGGGAATGATTTAGTTTATAGATATGTAGACGATAAAAGAATCTATGAATTTATCGAAGAAATTAAAGCACTGAGTACAAACAATATAATTCAAGATTTTGAAACTGCATCTGATATTACAAAGTATCTAAAAGAACAATTTGCTGGTCTTTTCCAACGCTTTTTAGAAGAACAAACCCGGATTAAAGAAGTTAGCTTAATTAAAGGGTTGGAGAAAACTGCACAAACATTAAATAAACTTGTCAACTTTTTAAGTGCTGAAAACAAAGACCAAGCAGAAGAAATAAATAGAATATTAACTGTAAATCATCCACTTGTTGAAAGGATTAAAACAGAATTAAGTATTCCATATAATTTCTACATAGAAGGTTTTAGTGATTTGAATGAGTTATTGAAAGCACGCAGTTACAAATTTGACATCTCCTCAGAAGATTTACCCTTTGACGACTCCGAACCATACTATATTTGGAATAACATAATAGGTCGAAAAAATTATGTTTTAGGGGTTAATAAACAATTGTTTGACAAAGACTCTAAACTGATTTTTGTTAAAAAGTCAGACTGGTCTGACGATTTTGTCACAATTGATATAAAGGAAAAACCAGATGATGATGCTGATTTACCATTCTAAATAAGAATAAATGCCCCCCCTCTCGCCCGCTTTTCCAAAGTTCCCCACTTTGGAAAAGCTGCCGGAGACTGGCAAAATATAAAACATACATGAAAACATGAAAACAGAATTCGACACAATCAAAAAAACAATTGACGTTACAATCCAGTCAATCAACGACACGGTTGTAAACAAAACAACGCAAATTACCACCGATATTATCGCCCCAAATGGCACTACCGATGGTGAGTTAATACTTGAATACATCAAAGTCCTGCTTTGGCCATCAATAATTTTTATCCTTATTATTTTTTTCCGGGAAAAAATAATTGCACTTTTCGATAAAATTTTACAAAGCGGTGAAATAAGCACTCCTTTACTTTCATTTAAAGATAAGCTCCGAGACGACATGATTAAGTTGGTTGACGAAAGCACTGATTCAGAAACAAGGAGTGCAATTAATAGTAAAATAAAGCAAAGTTACATCGATGAGTTTAGAATATATTCTTCATATTTTTTCACAAAACCACTCAATGTCCGAAATCAAGCTGCTTCCGAAATATTTACTCTTGTACAAAACCTTGATATTGATGATATAATCCCTTTTGCATCATCTCCATTGGCTGGCGAACGTGTTGGTGCATTCATCGGTATTAAATCAAAGTTAATTAATTTCCCAAATCTTGCCCAAGATGAAAAAATCACTGATGCAATTCAAAATGGGTTAGGCGATAAACTTTCAAGAGTTAGGTTTAGAGTTGTCCAGGCTATTGCTTCGTCAAAGGATTTATCCAATTTGTTTAAACCCGAGTTAAAAAAGCGTTTAACTGTTGAAAATAACAAGGTTGTTAAAAATGAAATTATTAGATCTCTAATCGATTAAACAAAATCTAATAAACCTTATTCTAATGAATACAAACAATTATTATCTCAAGGTCCTTTTACACCTCAAACAATTCGAAGGCGATGGTTTAGTTCACGAAATCGAAAGCATATTTGCCAATGCCGAACGCAACCAAATAGAAAATATTTTAAGGGAACTTTCTTGCGAGAATTATATCAGGCTTGAGGGTGGAAATTACGGAATGCTGCCAATCATGTACTTTCCTGATGACGTTCAGAATAATCCTGAAAATTATTCGCAAAAATATGTTCCATTCTCAGCAAGTATAACTCCTGCAGGCATAAAATATCTCAAAGAACTACTAACTACAAATTCAAATTACTATAGCATTAATCTTGGCCCAAATTCTAATCTTATAATTAATTCACCCGGTGCAGCAATCAACAACAACCCCGAAATAATTAAACTTGTCCAAGAAATAATTAAAACACTTGAAAACGACTCGGCAATTAACAATGATGACAAAACTGAAGCAGTACAATCTTTCCAGCAACTTGAAACCGAAATAAAGTCAGGTAATGCTATGCCGTCAACTTTTGAGAAAATTATAACACTTGGTGAAAAAATATCATCAATCGGCTCCTTTGTAATCACATTAGTTCGGCTTTTTTCAACAAATCCTCCTACTTAATCTTCTAAATTGTTTGCAGGTCCCCACATGCAGCAAGCGTCCACGCTTGCGCCCTCCCTCCATTCACCCAGTCCTGATAAGCCTGTCGAATCACCTGTGATGAGTTTATCGAATCATTCGCGCATTCGCGGCCATTAAATCCCCCTGCAGCAAGCGTCCACGCTTGCGTCAAAAGCTCCCCCCTGTCTCTGTCTCCTAAAAAATAAATTTTGCATTCCACCCCCTTTTCCCTACATTTGAAAATCACTTTTACATTAACCTATCGCTAAAACTATGGCTTTAAGTTGGAACGAAATCAAAGACCGCGCACTCAATTTCTCAAAAGAATGGGCCGATACCTCAAACGAAGAAGCCGACGCTAAACCATTCCTCGTCGAGTTCTTCAACGTCTTCGGCATCAGCAGCAAGCGCGTCGCCACCTTCGAACACAAAGTAAAAAAGCTCAACGAATCCGATGGCTACATCGACCTCCTCTGGAAAGGAACCATCCTCATCGAAATGAAAAGCCGCGGTAAAAACCTCGACAAAGCATATATTCAGGCCATCGACTACACCCACGGACTAAAACAACACGAGCTACCAAAATACATCCTCGTTTCCGACTTCGAACACTTCCGTCTCTACGACCTCGAAGACGACAAGCACATCGAATTCAAACTAAACGAACTCGTTAGCAACGTCCAGCACTTCGGCTACATCCTCGGATACCAAAAAAAGGTGTACAAAGAGCAAGACCCTGCCAACATCAAAGCCGCCGAGTTAATGGGCAAACTCATTGCCGCCGAAACACTCAGCTACTTCGCCGAGCAAATCCAAAAAATCAAAGGCCCCGATGTAGCCATCATTGCAATGGGCGACTTCAACGACGAACCATTCAACCGCGCACTTTCCGACTACGCCTTAAGTGTACGAAACCGCGAAAAAGTAGTCTATGGAAAAAGCCCCTACTTCTTCAACCTCATGTGGCCACTCATGGGCAAACGAATCTCAAGCTACGTTTTCGACGGACACCCCCTCATGATCGACCAATTCATGGTCTCAAAAGGAATCGCCCAAAAATCCGGCAAATACACCCTCAACGAAAACACCGTAAACATCGAAACCTACCCCGGCATGACCTCCGGCCGCTACAACGCCCCGGTCCGTTTCGGTCAAAAAAAACCCAACCTCAACGGCTTCTCCGACCACCTACCAATCTCCTTCCACCTCACCGAAAAATAACCACCCCGCTTTTCCAAAGTTCCCCACTTTGGAAAAGCTAAAAAAAAGAAAAAAATATGTTTTTAAGAAAAAAATATTTACAAATTGTCATTACTTGTCATTTTTGATATTTATTTTTATGCGATAATTCTTATTAACAAATAATTTTCAACCATGAAAACCAAAAACCGCTGCTATTATTTTGTTTCTCCTAATAATACAGCGAGCCTATCTTATACTCTTTCAGTTGTTTTCCAAAGAAAATTTTATTAAAACCAATAAATAAAATCATGGCCAATATAGCTCTCAACAAACTACCCTTAGAAATTGAAACATGGAAAAAGTCCGAAATAGCAACAAATGGCGATGCCAAAAATTACGATGGAGCGAATGGGTATTCTCATGCTGAATGGCCTTGTACCTATACTCTTGACCTTGATTCAGAAAAGAAAATAAAATCTATCCGTTTTTTACTCTGGGATAATTTAGGAAAAAATAAAACTGTTGTCGATCCAAGAAAATATAAATTTACCTTAAGCATTTCTTCCGACGGAATAACATATACCGATATTTATTCAAACAGGGACGAAGAAGGCGGAAATGGTTGGTTTATTTTTCGATTTCTCAACGACACATACTTCAGGTTTGTAAAACTTACGGGTCATTACAATTCTGCAAACAAAAGCTTTCACATTGTAGAGTTCGAAATTCACGACAACGACACCGACAATCCTCCAAGTAAAAACATCTCAAACTTCGACATTATAACAGGTGTTGTTGGAGAACGAAAAATAAAAGAACTAATCGACAATATAATTGCTCAAAGATCTTCCGTTTTTACTGGTCTCCAAGAAAAGATAGATCAAATCGATAAGTCACTGCTAAAATCAAATGAGGCCTATGAAAAAATAGAACTAATTAAAAAAACTCACGACTACCTTCGTGAAGCAGAGACAAACAACACACATTCTAAATATTGGCTAATTGCTGCTTCTGTAACCTTTATAGCTTTCATTGGGTCTCTTTACTATTTCATTTATTGTGACCAACACGCGAAGTCCATAATTGAAGAGTATTCTAAAACAAATGATCTAAAATCTTTCATATCAGTCATACTTGCCGCTTACTATTTTTCAAAGGCTGTTTTTCTATCAGTTTTTCTCTATGTTTTTAGTTGGTTATTAAAAAATTACAGGTCTGTGCGGCATAATTATGTTATTAATAAACATAAGGCAATGTCTTTAACGGTTGCCTCTGGTGTTCTAGTTGGTGACGATTATAAAAACACCGATAGAAGTAAAATCTTCACTCAGGCCATGGATATTATTTTTTCACATCAAAACTCCGGTTTTTCAAAAGAAGAGTCAAGCGCTCCCAACTTAATTAGCACAGTTCTTAACAAGGGTTTACCAAAAGAAGGCCCATAGTGATTAATATGTTTAACACCTTTCTTTTCAACCAAAAATATATTCCCCCCCTGCAGCAAGCGTCCACGCTTGCGTCAAAACCTCCCCCCTGTCTCTGTCTCCTAAAAAATAAATTTTGCATTCCACCCCCTTTTCCCTACATTTGAAAATCACTTTTACATTAACCTATCGCTAAAACTATGGCTTTAAGCTGGAACGAAATCAAAGACCGCGCACTCAAATTCTCAAAAGAATGGGCCTATACCTCAAACGAAGATGCCGACGCTAAGCCCTTCCTCGTCGAGTTCTTCAACGTCTTCGGAATCAGCAGCAAGCGTGTCGCCACCTTCGAACACAAAGTAAAAAAGCTCGACGAATCCGACGGATACATCGACCTCCTCTGGAAAGGAACCATCCTCATCGAAATGAAAAGCCGCGGCAAAAACCTCGACAAAGCCTACCATCAGGCCATCGACTACACCCACGGACTAAAACAACACGAGCTACCAAAATACATCCTCGTTTCCGACTTCGAACACTTCCGTCTCTACGACCTCGAAGACGACAAGCACATCGAATTCAAACTAAACGAACTCGTTAGCAACGTCCAGCACTTCGGCTACATCCTCGGATACCAAAAAAAGGTGTACAAAGAGCAAGACCCTGCCAACATCAAAGCCGCCGAGTTAATGGGCAAACTCCACGACCGCCTCAAAGAAATTGGCTACACAGGTCATCCCCTCGAAGTCTATCTCGTCCGCATTCTCTTCCTCCTTTTTGCCGAAGACACCACCATTTTCAACATACAGCAGTTTCAAGATTTTATCGAGCAACGCACAAGCCCCGACGGCAGCGATCTTGCCGCCCGACTTCACGAGCTTTTCCAGGTGCTAAACACACCCCACGAAAAACGCTTCAAAAACCTCGACGAACAACTCGCCGAATTCCCCTACGTCAACGGCAAACTCTTCGAAGAAATATTGCCAATGGCCAGCTTCGACACCAAAATGCGTCAGGCCTTGCTCGAATGTTGCTACATCGACTGGAGCAAAATTTCACCCGCCATCTTTGGTTCAATGTTTCAAAGCGTAATGAACCCTGTCGAACGCCGCAACCTCGGTGCCCACTACACCAGCGAAACAAACATCCTTAAACTCATCAAACCGCTCTTCCTCGACGAGCTTTGGCGCGAGTTCCAATCCATCCGCAACAACCACAACAAACTCCCCGAGTTCCACAAAAAACTCAGCACCCTCAAATTCCTCGATCCCGCTTGCGGATGCGGCAATTTCCTCGTCATCACCTACCGCGAGTTGCGCCTCCTCGAACTCGAAATCCTCCGCGAGCTTCACAAAACCGGTCAACGCTTCACCGACATCGGAAACATCCTTTGGCTCAACGTCGACCAGTTCTATGGCATCGAATACGAAGAATTCCCCGCACGCATCGCCGAAGTCGCCATGTGGCTCATCGACCACCAAATGAACATGCTCATCAGCAACGAATTTGGCCAATACTTCGCCCGTTTACCCCTCACAAAATCAGCCAAAATCGTTCATGGAAACGCATTGCAAACCAACTGGAACAACCTGATAAGAAATCAAGAAATCGAAGTTACTGCCACCAATACATTTGTAACCTTAAATGAACCTGTATCCCAATATACCTCAGTCAACATAAAAACAAATAATCTTACAATTATTGATGAGAGACCTAATTTAAAAGAACGTATTGAGGTGAAAAATACATTCGATTACATCTTAGGTAATCCACCGTTTGTAGGCTCTAAAATTATGTCACAACTACAGCGCGACGAAGTTGTAAGGGAATTTGGAAATATTCCGGGTGCCGGAGTGTTAGATTATGTAACGGCATGGTACGTAAAGGCAGCAAAATTGATTCAAAACACCAAAACAAAAGTGGCATTTGTCTCCACTAATTCAATTGTTCAAGGCGAGCAAGTTAGTATTTTATGGAATGTACTGCTTAATTTGTACGGTGTAAAAATTCATTTTGCTCACCGCACTTTTAAATGGGGTAACGAAGCCAAAGGCAACGCAGCTGTTTACTGCGTCATCATTGGCTTTGCCAATTTCGATACCACCGAAAAATTCATTTTCGATTACGAAGACATCAAAGGCGAAGCTCACGAATTGAAAGTAAAAAATATTAATCCATATTTAGTAGAAGCGAAGGATTTGTTGATAAATAAAAGTTTAAATCCTATTTGCAATGTTCCAAAAATGAGTTTTGGCAATATGCCTTTAGATGGCGGCCATTTGATACTATCTGATGAAGAGAAAAACGAATTTCTGATAAAAGAACCGAAAGCTGAAAAATTTGTACTTCCTCTACTTTCTGCTTATGAGTTCTTAAATGGTAAAAAACGTTGGTGTTTATGGCTTGTTGAGGCAGAACCAAACGAACTCAAGCGGTTACCAGAAATTATAAAACGTGTTGAAGCGGTTAAAAAGTTTAGGCTTGACAGTATTGCTCCTTCAACTCAAAAGTTTGCAGCTACACCTTCTCTATTTCGAGACAGAAATCAACCAGACACATACATTTTAATTCCAAGTACAACCTCAGAAAACAGAAAATATATCCCAATGGGATTTTTCAGCAAAGATGATATTGCGAATAATAGTTGTCATACAATTCCCAATGGTAAACAATATCATTTTGGAGTTTTAATGTCAACCATGCACATGGCTTGGGTTAAGCACATTTGTGGTCGTCTAAAAAGCGACTACCGTTACTCAAAAGACATCGTTTACAACAACTACCCCTGGCCCGAGAGCCCATCCGAAAAGCAAATCAGCGCCATCGAAACCGCCGCCCAAAAAGTCTTAGATGTCCGGTTGCAATTCCCCAACAGTTCCCTTGCCGACCTCTACGACCCGCTCACAATGCCTCCCGCGCTGGTAAAAGCCCACCACGACCTCGACAAAGCCGTCGATCTCGCCTACCGTCCACAACCCTTCACCACCGAAGCCAAACGAATGGAATTCCTCTTCGACCTCTACGAAAAATACACCGCCAACCTATTCATAACCCCAAAAAACAAAAAAAATAAATAGCCAAACCCCGTAGAGACGCGATTTATCGCGTCTCAAAAAACGCGATTTATCGCGTCTCAAAAAACACGATTTATCGCCCCCCCATGTAGCAAGCGTCCACGCTTGCGTCAAAAGGCTATTAAATCACCTGTGATGAGCTTGTCGAATCATTCGCGCCATTAAATCCCCAATCAAAAAAAAAGAGGCTTCCGCCTCTCTTCCCAAAATCATTATCATGCAGCAAGCTTAGTTGCTGAGGCTGCTGACGCTCTCGAAGCACCGGTTGCTGAGGCACTCGAAGCACCACCCTTGCGCCCCTCGGCTTGTCCCTCGACCTACTAAACAATCTCCAACCGCCTCCTATAATCCTCCTCAGTCTCAATCGCTACATTCAGCCTATAAGTGTCACCATCGGCAATATACACCGTCATCACCTTCTCCATATACCCACTTTTACGTATCAGCGTCAAATACTCACCCTCGGCAAGGCTCTTAACAATAAAACCACCCTGATCCCCACAAACACGTTCAGCAGCCACACCGGCAAGCTCATTAACTTTCTTCGGTGTAAACGATATTTTCGCACCTTTCACTCCCAAGCCTGTTTTAAAATCAGTAATCTTACCAATAACCGAATATACCTTCTTATTCGTCTCTATCAACTTCCTCACGTTCTTATACTGTCCATAAAACATCTCCTCTGTTCGCAACAGCTCCATCAGCAAATCAAGCTTCTTCAAATAATCATCATTCTCCCTAAACAACACCTTAAGTCTATCAGTCGCTTTCTTCTTCTCCGTTGTCGCCAATCTCGGATCCGGAATAGCTTCAACATACAAATCTATGGCCGCTCGCAAGTCAACCAGCATTGCCGCCGTTACTCCATAATCTGCCATCGCTGCCAAATTGGCCTGTGCATGATTATAAATAACCTCAGCAATATCACGCATTATCGTGTCTTGTGCTTTGGCCATCTTCGATTTTGTGTAATTCACTGCACTCGCCAGCAACGGCAAATCATTCATTTTAGCATAAACCTGTGTTTTTATCGCAACGCCAAGCGCCTTTGCCTCCAAATCCTTCCTGTAAATCTCCTTACGTTCTCGAGCCCCTTTAATGTTTATCTCCTGCAGTTCCCTTATCTCCTGAATTTCCGTCACATTCGCCCTGAAACTGCTGAAAACCGATGGATAACCCGGCAAAACGCTTGTAATTGCATCATTGTCTGTTAAAAACTCTCTCAATGCCAATTGCATCGACAATTTGTTTTCTTGTAAATCTGTCATGGTGTTAAAATTTAGTGGTTATATATAATATTATCATCCTAAATTTAATAGTTTAACAACTAATTTAAAACTACCAAACAAACCAATTTATCAACAATATCAACTTATGCTTCAAAACACCAAATCCTTCTATTTGCTTACTTTTTCTTTGTTTCTATAATATTAATTAACACGTTATTAACCATCTTTAAACAATATATAATCGTCCTGATGTTGTTTGTAATCTACATACAAATACATCTTTTATTCATAATCCACTACAAAAGCCCCTCTTGTTCAAAATCTCGCATCACGCCAAGTCAAAAGTTTATTCCTAAAATCACTTGTTAAATAGCACAATAACCAGCTAATAACTCATAATATATAAATAAACAAATTAGCAAGCGTCCTCGCTTGCGTCAAAGCACGCCCCCACACATCGTCCGCACAACCCCACACATCGTCCGCACGCCCCACACATCGTCCGCACAACCCCACACATCGTCCGCACGCCCCCACACATCGT
>CAZEHA010000001.1:0-150429 GCA_964511665.1 uncultured Bacteroidales bacterium | reverse complement strand
CCCCACACATCGTCCGCACGCCCCCACACATCGTCCGCACAACCCCACACATCGTCCGCACGCCCCCACACATCGTCCGCACGCCCCCACACATCGTCCGCACGCCCAAAAGATTCGTCCGACCGTCCAAAAGATTTTCTACATGTAGCAAGCGTCCACGCTTGCGTCAAAAGCTCTTCAATCCCAAATCTTCAATCATAAATCTTCAATCCCAAATCTTCAATCCCAAATCTTCAATCATAAATCTTAAATCCCCCATGTAGCAAGCGTCCACGCTTGCGTCAGTCTGGTCTTCTGCATTGTCTTCTGTGATCTGCCTCCTGCCTCCACCAAGGCTATTCAACCCGTCCATATAGCAAGCGTCCACGCTTGCGTCAAAAGCTCTTCAATCCCAAATCTTCAATCCCAAATCTTCAATCATAAATCTTAAATCCCCCATGTAGCAAGCGTCCACGCTTGCGTCAGTCCGGACATCCCCCATTACGTCGCTTTTCGTAAAAGCCCAGCGCCAAAGCAAGAACAAAAATAAAAAGCTCGCCGGCCAAATACCATAGCCTGCTGCTTAGCGATACGGTTGCCGCCATGTTTTCGCTTAGCCCGGCCGGAATTAAAAAAATAAGCAGCATGGCCTCGCGTAGTCCAAGACCACCGGGCAACACAATGGCTATCATGCCCAGCGAGGCCGCCAGCGCAAAACTTAATCCTCCAAAAACAGCAACATCGGCGCCGCTAAGTGCGTGTGCCAATAGCCAAAAACCCGCCGACCAGCTTAGCCAGCACGCAAGATAAGCAGGCACAATGCCTGCCACCGACCGAAACGATAGCTGTGGTATGCTCAGCTTTTTCTTAAATATCAGGGTGAACAATTGCATAAACAGCTTGTGAAACCACGGAGTGAACAACACCAGCGAAAAAAACAACAACAAGCCCACACTCGATAATTGTATTATCAATTGCGCATCAACAAACAGCAATCCCACTATCCCCACAAGCAAAGCGCACCACAGCGATATAAACTGTGTATTTACCGATATGGCCAGCAGGTCTTTTTCGCCCCTATTATATTTTCGCGCAATAAAACCGGCCTTGCCCAACACCACCCATATTTTACCCGGTATGTATTTACCAAATATCGACAGGCCAATGCTTTGCAGGCAATGCGAAAAACGAACATCATGCATTCCCCATGACCTAAGCGATTGTTTCCAGGCAAGTCCGTCGAACAAAAACCCCGCAAACAACAGCAAAAACGAAGCAAGCAGGGGCAGTGTTTTTTCAACACGAGGTGCAACAAAATAATCGGCCCGGGCCAGCGCAAACACCAAAAATGCCAGCGAAATGTAAATAAACCAGTTAAACCATTTTTTCATAAGCTTGCAGCACCGGCGTTATTTATAAAGGCGTTCGTTGTCCTGAATATCCATCCACATGGCAAAAAACAGCGATTGCAGCGACGAAATGCTCAGAAAGATAAATATTATCAGATAGCTGGTAGGGGTTACTTCGGGTGTAAGCCAGTTATACAAAATACTAACCAGAAATGGCAAATTGCAGGCACCCAGTACAAGCCCCAGCATATAAAACAAAAACAAGGGATGAAAATCGCGCAGAAAATACTTACGCCACAATCGCCTGAAAAACGATTTCAGCAACAGCAGCGAGATGCGCGGAATAACCTTCCCAATCTTCATTTTCGACACCTCGCCAATGCGATAAACCGGTTTTATTTCAATTTCTCTGATGCTGCACGAAGCAATATTCAGCTTCACCAGCATATCGTTGGGCATGCCATAGCGAGGATATATTTTATACAAATGAATCGACTTAAGGGCGTTGAGCGAAATGGCGGTGTAGCCTGTTTGTGTGTCGGATATGCGCCAGTAGCCGCTGGCCAGTTTCGTTAAAATAGAAAGCACCGAATTGCCAAAACGCCGCGACCGCGGAATTACCAAACGAGCACTTTTGTGCATCAGGCGGTTTCCTTTCACATAATCGATATTCTCTAAAACTACCGGTTCGCAAATTTTCTGAAGCTCCGAAGGGTCCATTTGCCCATCGCCGGCCATCACTGCAGTGCAATCGATTTCGTTGTCTTTACACCACTTGTATCCACGCGCAATGGCTGCACCCACGCCACCGTTCTGTAGCAGGTTTATAAGAATAATTCGGCTGCTTGCTTCGCTTTTGTTTGCCACTTCCGATGGAATAAAAAAACGAATTTCGTCGGCAAACATTTCCTGCAACCGTATTTCGGCCTCGTTGTAAAAATCGGGTTCTATCAGCTTTGGCCCAATCTGCTCCATCGAGTAATTGCCGCTGTCGCTGTCGATATATTGCTGCACCACCTGTGCCGTGCCATCGCCCGAGCAATCGTTTACAATTACAATTCGGTCAACAAACGAAGGCATGTGGTCGATTACCCTCTGTATTTGTTTTTCTTCGTTATAGGCCGGAACCACTACCGCAATAGTTTTATTGTGAAGCATATTGTAAAAAGCATTTTGGTGCATTGCAAAAGTGACGATTTTTTCTTGCAATGGCAAACTAAAACAACAACGATTGGTAAAATTACCAAGAGGCTATGCAGTGGGCCTTGGTTGCCGAGGCCGCTGAGGCACTCGAAGCACCCGAAGCACCCGAAGCACCACGTCGGCTGCATCCCTCCCCATCGGGTCACTAGCAGTGGTCTTGCATGTATGTTCAGTAAAGACGCGATTCATCGCATCACCTGCTAAGGTTTGTGAACCATCTCGCAACAGAACTACTAACTCGCCCAACTCACCCCATTCTGCCTTCTGTCTCCTGCATTCCCCATTCCCCATTCATCATTCATCATTCATCTCTCTCCCCTATGCCTCAACCAATTTTTCGATAGCCTCGTCGTACAGTTTTTTGGCATCATTCACAAAGCCAAAAGGCAAATCGTCGATACGAATTTCGCCCTTGGTAACATGCCCCAGGGTAGTAAACGGAAAATCCATTTCAACAAGCATATCAATAAACGCCTGAAAATTTTGCGGCGCCACCGAAGCAATTACCCGCCCCTGTGCCTCGCCAAACAAAAAGGCATCGCGACGCACCTCGGCCGCAGTGGTTATATCGAATCCCAGCTTATTGGGCATTGCCGATTCAAGCAAGGCAATATACAGTCCTCCGTCTGACACATCATGCAACGATTCAACCAGCCTGCTTTGTGTAAGTTGAGAAATTACCTGCAGCAATTTGAATTCGGTGTCGAGATCGAAAGCCGGTGGCGGACTGTTTTTTATTTGATGATAGGAGTAGAGGTATTCCGAAGAAGCAATGTCGTTCATTACATTGCCTATTAAAAATATAGCATCGCCCTTTCGCGTAAATGCCAGTCCGGTTTGTGTGGTTTTATCTTCGAGTATGCCCAACATGCCAATGGTAGGAGTAGGAAACACGGGTTCGGTTTTGCCGGCAATGGTGGTTTGGTTATAGAACGACACATTGCCTCCGGTAACCGGTGTGTTGAACTTGCGACAGGCTTTTCCCATGCCTTTAACGGCCATCACAAACTGCCAATAGGCTTCGGGGTTATAGGGCGACCCAAAGTTAAGGCAATTGGTTATGGCAAGAGGCTTTGCTCCCGAGCAGGCAACGTTGCGCACCGATTCCGAAACTGCTATCATGGCGCCTATTTCGGGGTCGGCCTTCACATATCTACTGTTGCAATCAACGCTCACCGCAAGAGCAGTGTTGGTTCCCTTTATATTGATAATACCGGCATCGGCCTGATGATTGGTAGTCATGTTGTTGGTGCGCACCATGGTGTCGTATTGTTCATACACCCAGCGTTTCGAAGCGATATTGGGATGTGTGGTAAGAAAATCGGCCACCTCTTTCAAATCGTCGGGCTCGGCTATTGCATTAATATCGAATGCCGGTGCGTTAACATAGTAATCGGGGGCAATAAATTCTCTCTCATACACCGGTGCTCCACCGCCCAGCACTAGGGTAGATGCAGGTACTTTGGCCACCAACTCGTTTTTATAATAGAAATACAAACTATCTTCATCGATTACCTCGCCTATTTGTTGGCAGTTTAAATCCCATTTATCGAAAATAGATGTAACCACATCTTCTTTACCTTTTTCCACCACTACCAGCATTCGTTCCTGCGATTCCGACAATAATATTTCCCATGCTTCCATGTTTTTCTGGCGTAATGGAACCAAACTCAGGTCGATGCGCATTCCCGAGTTGCCTTTGGCCGACATTTCGCTGGTTGAGCAAATAATTCCGGCTGCCCCCATGTCTTGCATGCCCACTATGGCACCCGAGTCGCGCAATTCGAGAGTGGCCTCAAGCAGCAGCTTTTCCTGAAACGGGTCGCCCACCTGAATCGATGGTATATCGTCGGCAGAATCTTCGGTAATATCGGCCGATGCAAAGGTAGCGCCATGAATACCATCTTTACCCGTTGACGATCCAACAATAAATACCGGATTGCCCTTTCCTTTGGCAATTGCCGAAAGCACCTTTCCTTTTTCCATAATGCCAACCGACATGGCATTTACCAGAGGGTTGGTGTTGAAACTGTCGTCGAAAAACACTTCTCCGCCAAGCACAGCAACTCCAAACGAGTTTCCGTAGTTCCCAATGCCTTTCACCACCCCTTTCATCAGCCATTTGGTGCGGTCGGTATTAATATTGCCAAAGCGCAGCGAATTGAGCTGAGCAATAGGACGCGCCCCCATTGTGAAAATATCGCGGTTTATGCCTCCCACACCTGTGGCAGCACCCTGATAGGGTTCCACGGCACAGGGATGGTTGTGCGATTCTATTTTAAAAGCGCATGCCAAATTATTGCCAATATCAACCAACCCGGCGTTCTCTTCACCGGCACCGGTAAGCAGGCAGCCACCATCGCGAGGCAGTGTTTTTAGCCATTTTATCGAATTCTTGTAGGAGGCATGCTCCGACCACATTACCGAATAGATGCTGAGTTCGGTGAAGTTGGGCATACGGCCCAAATACTCCTGAATCAATCCAAATTCATACTCGTTTATGCCCAATTCGCGGGCGGTGTCAATGTTAACCGGTTTGTCAATCATAATACTTGCTTAAACTGTAAAACTAGGCAAATATACATATTCCGATTTTTTTTGTGTGGAAGCATCTACAATACTTTGGCTTTTTTATTAACATATTTTATTAATGCGGGTTGATGGCATGGTATTTCTTATAATTTTGTGCTGATGCTCTTCGAAATCACATTATCGCTTGCTTTGATTGCGGTTTTTGTATTTCTGATACTGAAACTGCGATTCTTCTCAACAATTACGCACAATCGCCATATTCTGGTTCTGATTTTTTTGTTGAAGATGATGGCTGCGGTGGCCGGAACAGTGCTTTATACACATTACTACGACCCCTGGACCGCCGATATGTACAAATATTTTCATGGTGGCAGAGTTCTTTATTCGGCCTTACCCGAATCGCCCTCCGATTATTTCAGTATGGTTTCGGGTATTGGGGCAAACAGCGAGCACCTGCACCGGTATTACGACGCAGCCGATTATTGGTACAAAGACTTTAATTACGGATTATACAACGACAACCGAACCATGATTCGCTATAACGCATTGCTGTGTTTGTTATCTCAGGGCAAGTTCTATGTGAATCTTGTAATTTCGGTGTTTGTATCGTTTTTAGGATCTATTTTATTGTTGTCGGCATTGCTCTCTGTGTTAAAAAAGCATCGCTTACTATTGTTTTTGGCTGTTTTTCTGATGCCGTCGGTGTTGTTCTGGTCTTCGGGATTGCTTAAAGAAGGCTTGGTAATATTCACAATGGGAGGTCTAATTTGGGCAGCGTTCAGGCTGAAACAAAAAGCCTGTGCGGGTAGTGTGCTTTGGCTGCTTGTGTTTGCTGCACTGTTGTTTCTGGTAAAATTCTATGTGTTGCTTGCCTTGCTGCCCGGCTTGTTGTTTCTAATCTTGCCTCACACAGCATCCTATGTAAGGCAGAGCCTGAGTATGGCTGCTATTTTGCTGGGGATGCTTCTGTTGTTTTTTGGTAGTAACAGGCTTGGAGGGCCAAATTTGCCACTCATTATATCGCAAAAGCAGCACGATTTTGTGAAATATGTTAAGCTTGCCGAAGGAGGTAGTAACGTATATCTCCCTGCAATCGAGCCCAATATTGGCGGGTTTGTAAAAAACATGCCTCGCGCCTATTTTCATTCATTTTTACGGCCTCATCCATTAGAAATTAATTCTCCGCTAAGCCTCATGGCAGCTGCCGAAAATCTGTTTGTTTTGGTTTTGGCAATACTGGCAGTAATCTATTTTCGTAAACCACAAAAACATGAGTTTGGCATTTTCTTGTTTTCATTATCGTTTGTTTTGATACTGTATGCACTGGCGGGGTTAAGTACTCCCAATCTGGGGGCACTGGTCCGTTATAAAATGCCCGCATTAATATTTGCGTTGATAGCTGCCGGAATGTGTATCAACATACATGCATTTCCCCGACGCATACGAAAGATTGCACTTACAATAACTGATGAGGCGAAATAATCAAGCTTGATTAGTTGTCGAGTGCATCGGCCAGTTCGTCGGTCATCTCCATGTTATGATACACGTTCTGAACGTCGTCGTCTTCTTCAAGCGTATCAATCAGTTTCAATACTTTTTTTGCACTATCAACATCCAGAACCTTAGTGTCGTTCGGAATGCGTTGTAACTCGGCCGACTGTACTTCAATTTTGAGCTGTTCAAGCTTTTTGTTCAAATTGCCAAAATCTTCGAGAGCACAATACACAGTTATCTGCTCGTCTTCCACTTCAATTTCCTGCGCACCGGCGTCAATAAGTTCCAGTTCAAGCTCTTCGGGGTCGATATCCGATTTTTGCACTATGGTAAACACCCCTTTGCGATCGAACAAAAAGCTAAGAGAACCGTTGGTACCCAGCGAACCTCCGAATTTATTGAAATAGCTGCGCACATTCGACACAACGCGGTTGTTGTTGTCGCACATGCATTCAACAAATATTGCGATGCCATTGGGCCCGTATCCTTCAAATGTAGATTCTACCAAACTGGCACTGTCGCTGCCTTTGTTTATAGCCCTTTCTATATTGTCTTTGGGCATGTTTGCGCCTTTGGCATTTTGCACGGCTACCCTGAGGCGGGGATTAAATTCGGGGTCGTTGCTGCCGCCATCTTTAATGGCGATGGCTATTTCTTTCGATATACGCGAAAATATTTTTGAACGCTTGGCATCGAGAGCTCCTTTTTTTCGCTTAATGGTTGACCATTTACTGTGACCTGACATAGTATGATATTTTTTACGACTGCAAAATAATGAGAATTTTCGCTTATTCCCAAAAAAATTGTGAGCCGTGTACTATTTCTATTGGGCCGGTTGGTTTTTGATATATTGAAGCCGGCTAGTATTACTGCTAAAAAGAAATGTCTTGTTTACATTGTTGATTTACAAAATCGAACAATGTCTGCATGGTTTTCAGCGCATCATCAACACATTGCACTTTATCGAAGCGCAGGCTGAGTTTTGCATTATGCTCTTTAATTACAAAGCGTTTTGGGTGTTGGTGAACAAATGCGATTACAGCGGCAAAGCATGGTTGCGAGTAATATTCCGATTGTTGATCGGAAGGGAAATAGGCCGCCAGGTTATTGTTTTTGATGATGATTTTATGAAAACCCAGCTCCTGTGCCAAATGCCTTAGCCGTACCACGTCGAAAAGCTCAATCACCGGTGTTGGCAGGGGGCCAAAACGATCGATAAGATTGAGCCGGAATTGTTCGAGGTCCTGTTCGCTATTCATAGAATCGAGCTCCCGATACAAATGTATGCGTTCCGACACACTCGAAATATAATCAGACGGAAACAGAATTTCGAAATCGGTGTCGATGCTGCAGTCGGTTGAGCGATAGGTCTCTACTTCTTTTCCGCCGGTTTTTTCGGCAAACAGTTCCTTAAACTCGGTTTCTTTAAGTTCGGTTAAGGCTTCGCTTATGATTTGGTTGTAGGTCTCGAATCCGATGTTGGCAATAAAGCCCGACTGCTCGGCTCCAAAAATATCGCCGGCACCTCTGATATCGAGGTCCTGCAAGGCAATATTGAATCCACTCCCCAATTCGTTGTATTCTTCAATAGCTTTCAGTCGGCGACGTGCATCGTTGCTCATAAGCTCAACAGGCGGCGCCAGCAAATAGCAAAACGCCTTACGGTTCGAACGGCCCACTCTGCCGCGCAGTTGATGCAAATCGCTCAGGCCGAAATTGTTTGCGTTGTTAATTATTATCGTATTCGCATTGGGTATATCTACTCCGTTTTCGATTATCGAAGTCGATATCAACACATCGAAATCGCCACGCATAAAGTCGAGAATAATTTTTTCGAGTTGTCGGCCTTCCATTTGACCATGGGCAACCACAGCACTTACATCGGGACAGGCCTTTTTTATGGTGGTCAGTATTTGGTTGATATTGTCGATGCGGTTATTCACAAAAAACACCTGTCCGTTTCTGTTTACTTCGTAATAAATAGCTTCTTTTATAATGGCGGTGTTAAATGTGTGTAGTTCGGTAACAATGGGTTGACGGTTCGGAGGCGGCGTGCTTATAACTGATAAATCGCGGGCTCCCATCAACGAGAACTGCAGGGTGCGGGGTATTGGCGTTGCAGTTAAGGTAAGTGTGTCAACATTCAGCTTTAGTTTTTTTAGCTTTTCTTTTACGGCTACACCAAATTTTTGCTCCTCATCAATAATAAGCAAGCCCAGATCTTTAAACACCACATCGGCTGCCACCAACCGATGCGTCCCAATTAATATATCAAGCTTGCCTTCTTTTAAATCGGTTAACGATGCTTTTATTTGTGCGGCTGTTCGCAAACGACTTATATAGGAAACCGACACAGGAAGTTGCGACAGTCGGTCGCTAAAAGTTTGATAATGCTGAAGTGCCAGTATGGTGGTGGGAACCAATACGGCTACCTGTTTTCCATCGCAAACAGCCTTAAAGGCCGCCCTGATGGCAATCTCGGTTTTTCCGAATCCCACATCGCCACACACCAGCCTGTCCATGGGTATTGGTTTTTCCATGTCGGCTTTTACTTCGCGAGTTACTTTTATTTGGTCGGGGGTATCTTCGTAAATAAACGACGATTCTAATTCCTGCTGCAAATAGGTGTCGGGCGAAAACGAAAAACCTTGTTGCGCCGAACGCCCTGCATACAGTGCTATAAGTTCCCGGGCAATGTTTTTCAGCTGTTGTTTTGTTCTTTCTTTAAGCCGCTTCCAGTTTCCCGAACCCAAACGCTGAATCTGTGGAGGCAGATCATCTTTCCCTCGATATTTCGAAATACGGTGCAACGAGTGGATGTTCACAAACAACACATCGCTTTCGGCATAATGAATGGTAACCACTTCTTGCAACCTGCCGTTGTTGTCGATGGTTGTAAGCCCTCCAAATCGCCCAATGCCGCTGTCGACATGCACCACATAGTCGCCGGGGCTAATCGATTGCAATTCTTTTACGCTGATGGCATCTTTGCGCACAAACGATTCTTTTACCTTAAAGCGGTGGTAACGTTCGAATATCTGATGGTCGGTATAAAAACAAATTTGGTGGTCGTGATCGATAAACCCCTGATGTATTGTATATCCGGGAGCTTCGAAACGAATTTCGTGCTTGCGGGCTGCAACAATATCGCGAAGGCGTTCGATTTGTTTCGGGTTATCCGATAAAATGCAGGTGGTGTATCCTTGGTTGTGGCGGTGCTGCAAATCATCTATCAGTAAATCGAACTGTTTCCCGAAAACAGGCTGCGCCGAGGTGTTGAAGTTGAAACGATATTGATTGCACCACGAGGCTGTTCCGTCGAATTCTGTTACTATGGATTGTATGAGTTGACTATGCAGTTCTTGTTGCGACAAGAATTTTTTTTCGGGGTCGGGGGCCAATTCGTTGTTGGCCGAAGTATATGTATTGCCAGCCGTTTTAAAAAGAGAATCTATTCTGCTATTCAGGGCTTCGAGATTTTGCACCCATATCGATGACTTTACTCCGAGGTATTCAAAAAAACTGACGTGTTCGCTGTTGTTTAAATGTTCGTGAATGTTAGGCACAATATGTATGCTGCGCAGTTTATTGTCGCTAAGTTGTGTTGCGGGAGTAAAAGAGCGAACGCTTTCTACCTCATCACCAAAAAAATCGATGCGGTAACCGCAATCGCTGCTGTATGAAAACACATCGATAATACTTCCTCTTACCGCAAATGTTCCGGGCTCATACACAAACTCTTCTTTTGTGAACCCGAACTCATATAAAAACTCAGCCACAAATTCCATCGAAAGTTTGTCGCCCGGCGCAATGCGCAGTGTGTTATTCTTGAGTTCGGTTTTTTTAACTGCTTTCTCCGAAATAGCATCGGCATAGGTAACTACAATCCAGGCTTTGTTGCTGTTGCTGAGTTTTTCGAGCACACCGGTTTTCAGCACAATATTAATACCATCGGTCTTTTCGTACTCCAACGAACGCTTATACGATGAAGGGTAAAACAGCACCTTATCTTCGCCAAGAATGGCCATCAGGTCGTCGCGGCAATACGATGCAATTTCTTTGTCGTTGAACACAACGCACAGCCTGCGGCCGGTATGTTCAAAAAAGGAAGCCATGGCATAGGCCGGCGATGACCCCGCTAGACCGGTAATACGAATTTTTGCTTCGTTATCTGTTTCCGATATAGAACAAAGCTCCGCAATGCGGCTATCGTTATGAAATACATTGAAGGTTTTGTTTTTCACGCGGCAAAAATATTGATTTTTCGAAGATATCGGTAAAAAAACTGAATACGGCTTATTGCCATACAAACCACCCCGATGTTTTTTTTACGCTCCAGTGAACTGTGGCCGGCAACACTATGTGCTGCATGCACTCTTCGTTGCGCAGAAATTTTTTCAGCTTACCATCAAACACAATGTTTCCGCTGCTATCGGCAATTTGCATATTTACATTATAGCCTGTTTCCCACAATGTTTCGGGGTCGGGCATCGGATTACTTATAAATCCAAAGAGCCTGCAATCAGAAAAGTCTATCTCGCTAAGCCTTGCCGACATATTCAGTAGGTCTTCGTTCGACACATACATGCGATATCCGTCTGACCATACAATGCCTTCGGTTTGCAAGCTGTTCATATGAAGCGAATGCCGATAAAACTGCCTGATGTTTTGCATGTCTTCGTCGAACTGTATCAGAAACAAGAGAGGATGAAATGGATATCTCTTTTCGTAACCGATCAGGGCTAACAACGATTTTTCCGGATGAAAATCGGCTCCGGTTACCATTCCGCGTGTGTCAACAACCAATAGTGGATCTGCTTGATACGCTCCGGGCTGTTTGGGTAAGCGATACATTTTTGTTTTTTTGTGTAACCAATCTTTGGTAAGCACATAGATGTATTCGCCGGCAGTAAAAAGAGCTTCACAATCGTATTCGGTTTTTCTGAAATTGGGTGCAAAGTCGGTTTGGTCACCAAACGAAAATGCAATGGTATCAATTGTCGCATTATTAGAGTTCAACTCATCGATACGAATGCGATAAATACAGAGATTTTTTCTGGCTCCGGCGTTGTTTCCAAAATCGCCAATATATAAATAATGCTCGTCAACGGCAATGTCTTCCCAGTCGACATTTCTGATTGTGTTGAAGCAAACAGTATTTAGCACTGTGGTGTCGCTTTTACTTATGGCATATATGCAGGGGTCACCCCCCGAGTCGTTGTGGGTATACAGGGTATCGTTGATTAATACCAAGCCCGATGTTTCGAGTACTGTTGGGCTGAGAAAAGTAAGTTTTCTAATAGTGGGAGATTGTGCGTGTAACTGCAGGGTACACACAACAGTAAAAAAAAACAGAGATGCAGCTATATAACTACGCATTGTTGTGTTTAGCATTAATCACCATACTCACGCATAAGTTCCTCGGCTTTTTCTACCATGTTTTTTGAACCGGTAAAGAACGGAACTCGCTGATGGATGCTGGTTGGTTGTATTTCGAGTATCCGTTTGCCCCTGCCGTCGGTGGCCAAACCACCGGCCTGCTCGGCCAAAAAAGCGATGGGATTGCATTCGTACAACAGGCGTAGTTTTCCGTTAGGGCTACTGGCTGTGGTAGGGTATATATAAATGCCGCCCTTGAGTAAATTGCGATGAAAGTCGGCCACGAGCGAACCGATATATCGTGAGGTGTAGGGCCGGTTGCTGTCTTTGTCTTCTTCCTGACAGTATTTTATATACTGCTTCACGCCCATAGGGAATTTGATGTAGTTTCCTTCGTTAATCGAGTATATATTGCCGCTTTTGGGAGTTACCATATAGGTGTTCGACAAACAAAACTCTCCAATCGACATATCGTAGGTAAAGCCTGTTGTTCCCAAGCCTGTAGTGTAAACCAGCATGGTAGATGAACCATAAATAACATATCCGGCAGCAACCTGTTTGATGCCCGGCTGCAGAAAATCGTTGATGTCGGCCCTTGTCCCTACGGGCGACAAGCGGCGATAAATAGAGAAAATAGAACCTATCGATACGTTTACGTCGATGTTCGAGCTGCCATCGAGCGGGTCGATACAAACCACGTAGTTTCCTTCAAGCGATAAATCGTCGTCGAAAATTACAATGTCGTCGTTTTCTTCCGAAGCAATGCCACACACAATCCCCGAAGCCTGAAGCGCTTTGCGAAATACATCATCGGCATATACATCAAGCTTCTGCTGACTTTCGCCCTGTACGTTTATTTTGTTCGACTCACCCAAAATGTTAACCAATCCGGCTTTGTTTACCTGCTTGTGAACAATTTTTGCCGCCAACCCAATATGACTGAGCAATCGCGAAAGCTCGCCTTTTGCATACGGAAATGCCGACTGCTTTTGAATGATGACTTCGTTTAATGTAAGAACTCTGAAGGCTGCCATAAATGAAAAAGTTTTATATTTTTGGTAAAAATAATCGAAAAAACAAAGTTATGGAATTTTCGTTATAAAATTGTTTTAAGAATCAGTGTGTTCATTCAATGCAATGTTCTATCAAATTCGCATATGGGTTGACAGTTGTAAAATTATTTATATTTTTATCAAAAAAACAATGCGTTGTTTATACATCATAGCGGTTTGTGTATTGCTTGGCAGCTCATGTAGCAGGCCGGTTAAACACTACAATACCGATGAAAGCAATCAACAGAATGCCTATGATTTGCAGCGCTTCGAAACTGATAAATGCAACATCGACATACCTCGAAACTGGACAATGATTACACAGGGAGAGTGTGATTTTTTTGCATGGGCTGCTTATGACACACTGCATCCCGAAACCCGGGTGTTTTTACTGGAAACGCTGGGGCCGGTATATTTGGGTTTCGATCAAAAACGCTACGACTTGCAATACATGCATTCGCTGGGTTTCGATATTCCGTGGTTCGATATGCCGGTGGTAATACCTTTCGAGCCTTCGATGTTCCTTACAAACATAACGGCCATGCTGCAAACACCATGGGCTTTGGCTTATTCCCAAATTTTCCCCAATACAGGGTATTTTAGTATTATCACATCTGAAAAAACCGAGACATTCATATTGGGCGGAAAGTCGGAGGTGTTGCGTGTGGTTTATTATAACGGCAGTGAAGTAATAGAAATGTTGTGCCTTATAAATCTGGCTCCTTACACCGGTGCCATGGGAGAGCAAAAAGCAGGGCTGGGTGCCGGGTATGCCATATTCGGGCTTACTGCTCCTGCCTCTCAATTCAATTCGGAGTTCGATAAACTTTTGCACATTGCGGCAAGTTACCGCACCAACGAGTTTTATGTAGACGAATGCCTTACAAAAGCCAATGCTTTTTCGGCCGAAATAGTGAACCGCACAAAAACTTTGAAACACCTGTGCGGTGTGCTTCGTAACGATTTCGAAAACCGCAGCGAATCAGAAGACATTAAAGCCCTGCAAGCCGGCGACATGTTGCAGGGCATGGTGCGAGTTTACGATGCAAAAAACCGACAGGTTTTTAGATTAAGCTCGAATGGGTATTCTGATTTACTAAAAAACAACAGCTTCTCTGGTAATGTGCGAATGCTTAACGATAACGACAGTAATTTATGGTTGCTGCCCATTACCGACACAAGTCTTTTGTATTTATCATACAACTTATAGCAAGTGGAACAGAATTTATTTAATAATCTTAAAACCCCATTTACAATGAAAAGAAACATGCTATTATTGGTGCTCTTACTCAGCTTATGTGCTTGCAGTGTATTGGCGCAGTACTCGGTGAAATCGGGTTATATTGAATATGAACTTACAGGCGATGTTAACGGTAAGCGATGCATCTGGTTCGATAATCACGGAAAACTCTACTGCGAAATCGACAGTAGTCAAACCCAATGGAGAGACGCAGGAGAGATTTTTACTACCGTGTATAACCGGATGATTGTGTACGACAGTATGTACATGTATGAAGTAGATTTAGCCGAAAGAACCGGTTATCGTATCGAAATGCCCGAATGGAGCGAAGATGACTATCCGTATATGAAGATGAACGACGACGAAATGCTTGAATATCTAAGGTCGTTGACTGAAGAAATGGATGGAGTGTTTCACGGTGAAGAGGTTTTTTTAGGCCGAAAGTGTGGTGTTTTCGAAATGTGGGGCACCAAAATGTGGATATATAAAGGACTGGCTCTTAAAACCGAGACCTATCTCGACGACGGCTTCAGTACTGTGGTTGCTACCCGTTTCGAGGAAAACATTATTGTTCCGGCCGAAAAATTTACCGTGCCCGGAGATATCGAGATAAGCGATTACAGCAACTACAACTACGAAGATGATGGGATTGATTACGAAGCTTATGCCTATGTTGACATCGAGATGCCCTACGAAGAATTTGAAAAAGCTATGAATAAGGTAAAAATCAAAGGTTTTCCCAATGGAGTAGTATCTGATTTATGGGGTAGTTTTGTAGCTGACTGGCAGAAGTCGATGATAGAAACTATCAGCATCAGTGCAAAACACATCGATAATTATTATATGGAGGTTGACCTGGTGAGCGAAAGTTCCGAGCATTTCAATAAATATGGTCACGATATGATTTATACTCCTCTACACATATATGCCGAAGGCTATGCCTCGGTGCTTACAATTATGTATCCCGAAAAAAACTGCTATGTTACCGTTTGGGCATTACCGGCAATAAGCAAAAAAGAAAGCCTGAATATTGCCAAACAAATTAAATTCTGATTAAAACTCAATCACAAATTCAGCCGAGTTTCGGGTGTATGCACGAAACATCGACTTAGTGCTGAAATATGCGAAAACATTGGCATTGGTATCGATAGCAATAACTCCGCCTGTGCCACCGGCATCGGCCATTTCTCTGATACTTCTGCGGCAGGCTTCTTCAAGGCTTAGTTGCTGATATCTCATCATTGCCACAATGTTGAAAGCAGCCATATATCGTATGAAATATTCTCCATGCCCGGTGCACGAAACAGCACATGTTTTGTTGTCGGCATAGGTTCCGGCTCCAATAATCGGCGAATCGCCTACACGACCGTGTTTCTTCATCATCATACCTCCGGTTGAGGTTGCTGCTGCCAGGTTACCGTGTCTGTCGAGAACAACAGCACCCACTGTGCCGCTTTTCGATGCATTCAAGTAACGCTGATGCATTTCGGGCGTCGAAAAATATGTATTATCTACCAATGTCAGCCCTTGTAAAGCGGCAAACTTTTCGGCCCCGGGGCCTATCAGCATTACGTGTTCGGTGCTGTCCATGACCCGTCGGGCAGCCAACACCGGATTTTTTATCGTGCTTACTCCTGCAACGGCACCTGCCTTAAGGTCTTTACCATTCATTACCGATGCATCGAGTTCGTGTCGGCCTTCGGCCGTAAACACTGCTCCTTTGCCGGCATTGAATAAGGGGCAATCTTCGAGCATGGCTACGCATATTACGGCAACATCAATAGCTGCAATCCCGTTTCGCAGCAACGAATCGCCAACAATCAGCACTTGTTCAAAAATATTGCGGTAGTCGGCCTTTTCTTCGGCTGTAAAATTATTGCTGTCGAAATTACCGGCTCCTCCGTGAAGCATAAGGGCATAGGGTTGTTGCGACATTAACTGAAAAAAACTCAGCGTTGCAAACAGAACCAAAAAAAAACCTTTCATACGACTCTTTGTTTTGATATCAGAAACAAAATTACAATTTAAAATAGCAGCACACAACCCGATGCCAAACGAAATTGTGCAAAACTATTATCTTTGAAGCCTTTAAAACGCAATGATGAAGCACAAGTGCCTTAATAAATGCTACAAACCATGTTCTCCCAGCAGCAATATTGTGTCAAGTTTGCCAGTTGCTTTCATAATGCTTTGCATTCTATTATTTTCGTTACCAACGCCCAGCGTTTTTGCACAATCGAACAAGGAATCACGTGTAACTATACAAACTCTCGAGTTGCAATCGCGCAAGCTGATTGAATTTGCTTCGGTAGCAGCGTATTTGCTCCCCGATACAGTGCTGGTAACCGGAGGTATTACCGACGCAAGGGGCAAAATTGTTTTCGACAATCTGGAAGAAGGACATTATGTAATAGTGTCTAGTTTTGTTGGATACAATCAGTCAAGTATATATCTTCGTTTGAACAACACTCGTTTACATATCGACACTGTTGTTTTTCTGCAATCGGCAACAACCATTTTGGACGAAGTTGAGGTTTCGGCAGAACAGATCAACAAAAAAAGCGATATCGAAAAAACAAGCATCAATATATCGCGCAGTGCTGCATCGGTTTCGGGAAATGCTGCTGATGTGTTGCGGGGTGTTGCGGGTGTAAGCTTCGATGCCGACGACAGGCTCAATGTGCGCGGGAACAACAATGTGCTTATTTTGGTCGACGGTATTCCTAGCACTGTAGAAAGTTTGAATACCCTGCCTGCTTCTGGCATAGAAACAATTGAGATTCTCACCAGTGCCGACGCAAAATACGATGCCGAGGGAACAGGAGGTATTATCAATATAATAACAAAAAGAAACAGGGGTAGTGGATTGGGTGCATCTGTACAGTTGAATTATGGACATAAGTTGAAAGCAAACGGAGGCGTGAGCATTAGTTTGAAGTCGGGAATTTGGGATATGCGTCTTTCGTACAACGGGCGATATCACACCGATTATGTTGAAAGCAGCCTGAACCGGTATTTTCGTGCAAGCTTGTTAGAAATGGAGCAGGAAGCCTTGTCGACACAAAGAAATTTTACCGACAATATACTGGCTCAATTTGCAGCAACGCCATCGAAAAAACATCGGTTCGACATAGGTGTTTCATACAGTGCTCCACGGTTTTACAATAACCAGACTATCAGTGGTTTTCTGAATGGAGGTGAATATCATGAATATAGTTTTGTGCGAACCAACAATATTTTATTTTCCCGAAGAAATATCGAAACATCGTTGAGCTACACTTTTAGCCCGAAACCGACAAAACAAGCATTGATTCTGGGCTCATCGTTTTCGAGAACCAGAGGCAACCGTCCGGCAAGTTACAGCGACGACGGACTATTACAACGATCGGAAGGAGGAGGAACACCTACCAATTTTACTGTATCGGGCGATTATTATATGCTTTTTGCAAAGAATTTACGATTCGAAACAGGGTATAAATATTTTAGACGCTGGAACAATTTCGAATATTACTTCTACGATTTCGACACTTCCATAAATACATGGCTGCTCAACAATAGTTTCAGCAACAATTTGGAACACTGCGAAAATATTCACTCGGTATATGCAATGTGTAGCGACAGTATTGGCGGCAGTTTGTTTTACAAAGCCGGAATAAGGATAGAATATAATACGTCAGTATTTATTCAACGTACGGTATACGACAGCATATATAACTCATGGGTTTATCCCTTTCCGTTTATTATGTTGAACTACAAACTAGACGAAAACCAAAATATGGCTTTTGTCGTAAATCGTAGAATTACCCGACCTCGATATCCTCAATTAAATCCATTCATTAATGTTATCGATCGCCTGACTTATGAAACCGGCAATCGCAATTTAATACCGGAGCTTGCCAATAAACTGGAGTTGAGTTATTCGCTTACCAAGAATAAACTGCAACTAAAAACGGCTGTGTTTGCAAGTTTTACCGAGAATTTTATAACACCCGTAAGTATTTTTGAATATCCCGATAAGTTAATTATTAGTTTTGCCAATGGTGAACTTCAAACCCGCACCGGTGCCGATATCGATGTAAGAATTGCATGTACAAAATGGTTGCAGGCAAACAGTGTTTTCTCGGCCTATTTCACCAAGACTTCGGGGACGTATTTGATACATGATTTAAGTTCTCACGATTTTGCTTACACCTTGAATACTTCCATTGTGTTGAAACCATTAAAAAACACAGAATTACACCTAATGTTTAACTACCAGTCGGCAAGCGAAATGCCACAGTTTACATTTTTGCCGGTGTATTATACCGATATAGCCCTGCGCAGAAGTTTTCTCGACAGGCGTTTGCAGATAAGCCTTAGTCTTACTGATGTTTTCGACACGCGCCGCTGGCAAGTAAGCGGAAGTAACGTGATTTACGACATCTCGAATAACAGCCATAGCGAAACCCGTATTGTTTGGATCGGATTAAACTATTCATTTAATACAAGCTATCAAATGAAGTCACCAATGGCACGTGATGCCGATGATAACGGTGGC
Organism: uncultured Bacteroidales bacterium; assembly: GCA_964511665.1. Taxonomy (GTDB): domain Bacteria; phylum Bacteroidota; class Bacteroidia; order Bacteroidales; family ML635J-15; genus JAGOEF01. The sequence goes on along the minus strand of CAZEHA010000001.1, from coordinate 131,664 downwards.
GTAATTAAACTTGGACAATAGTTACAACCCCGATGCTTGTACGTGCTCTTGGTGTTTCGCAACAATTAAATTTTTGTCCGAATGGCTTTAAGGCTGGGCAATTCCTTTCCTTCGATATATTCGAGTAAAGCTCCGCCGGCTGTAGAAACATACGAAATTTTGTGAGCCAATCCGTATTTGTTCAAAGCTGCAATGCTGTCGCCACCGCCTACCAGCGAGAACGAGCCATGATCGGTACTGCGCGATACCGCGAGGGCGATCTTAATGGTACCATTACTAAAATGATCCATTTCGAATACGCCCATGGGGCCATTCCACAACAAAGTGCGGCTTCGCTCAATTACTTTAGTAAATGTCTCTGCCGATTTTATTCCAATGTCAAGGCCACTCCATCCTTCCGGAATTTCGTTTATTTTCACGTGTTTTATTTGAGCTTCGTTGTCGAACTTATCGGCAATAAGACAGTCGGTGGGCAAATATAACTTCACATTACTCATAATGGCCTTGTCGAGGATTTCTTTGGCTATGTCAAGGTAGTCTTCTTCAACCAGCGAATTGCCAATATGCCCTCCCATAGCTTTAATAAAAGTAAAGGCAATACCGCCACCAATAATCAAATTATCGACCCTGTCCATCAAAGCTCTGATAATATCAATCTTTGTAGATACTTTCGACCCCCCAACAATTGCGGTTACCGGCTTTTCTCCCTTGTGCAATGCCCTCTCGATATTGTTAATTTCGCTTTCTACCAAATAGCCCAGCATTTTATCTTCCGGAAAAAATCTGGCTATCATATACGTGCTGGCATGTGCCCGGTGAGCTGTTCCAAAAGCATTCATTATATAAGCATCGCCCAGTTTGGCCAATTGTGCTGCAAATTTCTCATCGTTTTTTTCTTCCTCGGGATGAAAACGCAGGTTTTCGAGAATCATTACCTCGCGCGGTTTCAGCTCGGCTGCCATTTTTTCTACTTCGGGGCCTATGCAAGCGCCCGGAAACTTTACATCCATCTCGAGCAATTTGCTCAAATAAGGAACGATATGCTTAACCGAGTACTTTTCTTCGTAGGCTCCTTTGGGTCGGCCTATGTGTGTCATAAGAATTACCGAGCCGTTGTCGGCCAGAATTTTTCGCGTAGTAGCCATGGCTGTAACAATACGGGTATCGTCGGTAATGTTGAAATCTTTATCGAGAGGAACATTAAAATCGACACGTATCAACACTCTTTTTTTGTTGAAATTGTAGTCGTCAACCGAATACGATTCCTTGATAGCCCTTATACTGGGGAGATTTTTCCCCTCTACATATTCGAGAAGTGCCCCACCCGCCGACGACAAGTAACTAATCTTGTGTACCAGCGAATATTTGTTCAGCGCAGCAATGGTGTCGCCACCTCCTACCACCGAAAACAAACCCTTGTCGGTTTGCCGCCCCACCGAGAGTGCAATTTTCTGGGTTCCATACGAAAAATGCGACATTTCGTACACTCCCATTGGGCCATCCCACAGCAGTGTTTTCGACTCTTCGATAACTTTTGCAAAATTGTCGGCCGATTTCACCCCTATATCAAGACCAATCCAACCCTTCTTAATTTCGTGAATATCGCAATGTTCAATATTGCCATCGTTGCTGCGGCTGTCGGCAATGATGACATCTTCGGGCAGGTGAATTTTAACATTATGTTGTTTTGCGTGATCAAGTATGCGTTTGGCCAGATCGAGGCAGTCAGATTCAACCAAAGAATTCCCCACTTCTATTCCCATTGCTTTGAAAAATGTGAAACACACACCACCACCCAAAATCACATTATCAACTTTTGGAAGCAAGGCATCAACAATTCCTATTTTTGTGGTTACTTTATCGCCACCCAACATAAGGGTAAAAGGGTGTGCAGCTTCTTTCATTACCCTGTCGAGGTTTTTCATCTCGCTTTCCATCAGGTAGCCAAACATTTTGTCGTACGGAAAGAATTTGGCAATTACCGAAGTGGAAGCATGATTGCGATGAGCAGTGCCAAATGCATCGTTCACATACACATCGCCAAACGAAGCCAGTCTTTTGGCAAACTCCTCGTCGCCATCGGTCTCTTCTTTGTAAAATCGCAGGTTTTCGAGCATCATAATTTCGCCCGACTTCAGGTTTTTGGCCATTTCGGCAGTTTCGTGACTATACACGTCGCTTGCAAGCTTTACCTCGCGACCGATTAGTTTTTTAACCAGGGGCAGAATGTGTTCCAGGCTATGTCTCTCGGTTCTTATGCCCTGTGGCCGCCCACGATGTGTTAAAATAATAATGGCAGCTCCTTCGCTGAGCAGCTTGGTAATGGTGGGCAGGGCCGTTTTTATACGCATATCGTCGGTAGGGGCAACACCTGCATTTATGGGAACATTAAAGTCAACACGAAGCAACACTTTTTTGTTGCCGAAATTGTAGTTGTCGAGATTATACATAACGCATCAGTAGTTAAAATGATTAAAATTAGGCAGAAAGAACTTTACTGTTTTTGCTATTCAAAAATAAAAAATTATTATGAACCGTAAATTTTAAAAACATGCTATATCGCATATCGAAAAAACAAAGACTTTTTGAGTAATTAGAAATATAGAATTGAACCGTTACTTCTTGATTTACCGTATCAGAATTGTTTTGAAAAAGCCCGCAGAAAAGTGACAACACCAAATATTATTGCTAATTTTGCCACAAATACTAATGTGTTATGCCCATTTTGTTTAGGCTTGTACTGATTCTTATTATCATTTACCTTATAGGGAAACTGTTTTTTCGCTATATATTTCCGTGGTTGTTGCGATGGTGGGTTTCTGCTATTCTGAAAAAGAACAATCCCGATGCATATAACGAGATGAAACAGGCACGCCGGCGCCGTAATAAAAAGCCGGGAGATATTTTTATTAAAGATGCTCCGGGTAAAAATAAAACCGGCGACAACAACAAAAACAAAGGCGAATACGTTGATTACGAAGAGCTATGAAACAGTTACGTAACCTGCTCTATCGTATGCTGGGTATCGAAAAATACCTGTTTCTTATCAGCCGCACATATCTAAGTCTGATAAATCTGGGTTTTTTTAAAAACAGGTATGCTGAACTCTATTACCTGAAGAAACTCATAAAACCCGGCGACGTGTGTATCGATATTGGGGCAAATCTGGGGTATTATTCGGTAATGATGTCGAAATGCTGTGGGGAACAGGGTAAACTTATTGCTGTGGAGCCGGTCCCGTTATTTGCGTCCATCTGGCGAAGGAACATGAAACGATCGATTCGCAACTATCAACTCGAAGTATGTGCCCTGGGTGCCAAAACAGCCGGTATTCGTATGGCAACACCCGAGGTTGCAGGGGTTTTGCATCATGGTATGACACGAGTGCTCGAAGACGATAAACCTGAACACAAAATCTTTTTCGATGCCGAAATGAAAATCCCCGATGTTGTGTTTGCGTCGATTGATAAACTCGATTTTGTAAAAACAGATGTAGAAGGCTATGAAGCAATAGTTTTTAGCAACATGACTACAACGCTTAAAAAATTTATGCCAGTAATACAAACCGAACTCAGTGGAAACGAAAACCGAAACAAGGTGATGCATTTGTTGCAATCGCTGGGTTATGCAGTTTATGTGTTACAATCCCACAGCCTTGTGCCGGCAACACAAGTTCAAATACACTCACACCAAAGCGACTTTTATTTTCTGCCTCCCGGCTTTAAGCAATAAAAAGTGTATTTATTCACCAGACATTTGTTGCTCGAAAATATCATTTGGCAAATTTTCGCCTAAAGTCTATATTTGCAAATCTTTTTCGAATTAATAATTACGGCTACATGCAAAAGAAGTTTCAGGAATATAAAAACCTTGATCTATCGCAGATTAACAAAGACATAAACGCTTTGTGGGAATCGGAAAACACTTTCGAGAAAAGCATAAGTTCACGTTCAGGGCAAAAATCGTATGTATTCTACGAAGGGCCCCCTTCTGCCAATGGTAAACCGGGCATACATCATGTGCTTTCGAGAACCATAAAAGATGTCTTTTGCCGTTACAAAACCCTTGACGGATATCGCGTTGACCGTAAAGCAGGATGGGATACGCACGGCTTACCTGTTGAACTCAGCGTAGAAAAAACCCTGGGCATTACAAAAGAAGATATCGGCAAAAAAATCAGCATTGAACAATACAATGCAACCTGTCGTGTTGAGGTAATGAAATATACCCGGGAATGGGAAGATCTTACCCGCAAAATGGGTTACTGGGTCGATATGGAAAACCCCTATATTACCTACGACAACCGCTATATTGAAACCCTGTGGTACTTATTGAAACAACTCTACGAAAAAGACTGCCTCTACAAAGGCTATACCATACAGCCATACTCTCCTGCAGCAGGAACCGGATTAAGTACTCACGAACTGAATCAGCCGGGTTGCTATCGCGATGTAAAAGATACCACTGTTGTAAGCATGTTTCCGCTGATTAGAAACGAGTTGTCGGAATTTTTATTCGAAAAAGCCCAAACCAACATTTCGATACTTGCCTGGACGACTACACCCTGGACTTTACCTTCGAATACAGCCTTGGCCGTGGGTAACAACATTAACTATGTATTGGTAGAAACATTCAATGCCTATTCTAACGAAAAAATCCATGTAATTCTTTGTAGCGACCGACTACCTGCCTACTTTAAGCCCGAAGCAGAAAATCTCGATAGCAACAGCTACAAGCCGGGCGATAAAGCAATACCCTGGCGCATTGTGCACAGCCTGAAAGGATCGGAACTTACAGGTCTCTGCTACCAACAGCTTATCGACTGGGTAAAACCTGATGGCGATGCATTCCGAGTTATTGCCGGCGACTATGTTACCACCGACGATGGTACCGGCATTGTTCATATTGCACCTACTTTTGGTGCCGACGACCTCAGGGTGGCTCGTGCTGCAGGTATTGTTCCTCTACTAATTACCGACAACGAAGGAAACAGTCAGGCTCTGGTTGATAAAAAAGGACGTTTTTATCCTATTGCCGAGATGCATCCTGAATTTGTGAGTAAGCATGTAAACCGCGAAAGCTATGCAGCATTCGAAGCCAGATTTGTGAAAAATGAATACGATGTACAAGCTACCGCCGACACGCCCATGGTTGATGTTGACATTGCTGTGATGCTGAAAATGAACAAAAAAGCCTTCCGCATCGAGAAGCACACCCACAATTATCCGCATTGCTGGCGCACCGATAAGCCTATTCTATATTATCCACTCGACTCGTGGTTTATCAGAACAACCGCATTTAAGCAACGATTGATTGAACTGAACGAAACAATAAACTGGAAACCGGCATCAACAGGTGAGGGTCGCTTTGGAAAATGGCTCGAAAATCTGGTTGATTGGAACCTGAGCCGGTCGCGCTATTGGGGCACACCTTTGCCTATTTGGAGTACCGCCGATGGCAGCGAGCGAAAATGCATAGGCTCGGTAGAAGAATTGATAAACGAAATAGAAAAATCGGTTGGGGCCGGTTTGATGAAAAACAATCCTTACGAAGGTTTTGTTGCGGGGGATTATAGCAGCGAAAATTATCAGAAAATTGATTTGCACCGACCCTGGGTCGATACTATTGTTTTGCGGTCGTCGACTGGAAGCCCCATGCATCGCGAACCCGACCTTATCGACGTGTGGTTCGACAGTGGTGCAATGCCTTATGCACAGTGGCACTATCCATTCGAGAATAGCGAAAACTTTCAGAATCTCTTTCCGGCCGACTTTATAGCAGAGGGAGTTGATCAAACCCGTGGATGGTTTTTTACCCTGCACGCTATTGCCACTATGATAAGCGATGGAGTGTCGTTTAAAAATATTATATCGAACGGTCTTGTGCTCGACAAACACGGAAACAAAATGTCGAAGCGGCTCAACAACACCGTAGATCCGTTCGAGGTAATGGAACTTCACGGTGCCGATGCGCTCAGGTGGTATATGATGACCAATGCTCAGCCCTGGGACAACCTGAAGTTCGACCTAGATTACGACGATGACAATAAACCGGTGTATACAGGCATCGAAGAAGTGAAACGTAAGTTTTTCGGAACACTGCACAATACCTATAGTTTTTTTGCTCTGTATGCCAATGTAGATAACTACTGTGGTGTAGACCCGCCGGTTCCGGTGGCACAACGTTCGGAACTGGACAGATGGATAATTTCGCTGTTAAACTCGCTTATAAAAGAAGTGAAAGAGCACTACGAAAACTACGAACCCACTCGTGCCGGTCGAGCCATTCAAACTTTTGTAAACGACCATCTCAGCAACTGGTATGTGCGCCTAGGTCGTAAACGCTACTGGGGAGGAGAGTATGACCTCGACAAAATATCGGCCTACCAAACTCTATACGAATGCTTGGTTACAGTATGCAAACTGGCAAGTCCTATTGCCCCCTTTATTACCGATAAAATCTATCGCGACTTAAATAGCATTACCCGCCTCGAAACCTACGAATCGGTGCATTTAAGCAGCTTCCCGGCTCATAATTGCAATTATATCGACATCAAACTGGAGCAACGCATGCAATTGGCCCAGGATATATCATCGATGATATTGAGCCTGAGGCGTAAAGTAAATATAAAGGTGCGTCAACCGCTCAACCGTGTTATGATACCGGTGCTGAACCCCGATTTCGAGCAACAGTTGAAACAGGTTGAATCTATTATTCTTAGCGAAACCAATATTAAAACCGTAGAATACCTTAGCGATGCCTCGGAATTGCTGGTAAAAAGAATAAAACCCAATTTTAAAACGCTTGGGCCCAAATACGGTAAACTGTTAAAACCTATCGGCGAGGCTATTCAGCTATTTACCCAAAGCGACATCTCCGAAATAGAACAACAGGGCTTGAAGCGCATCAACATCGAGAATTCCGATATCGATTTGTTGCTAAGCGATGTCGAAATTATCTCCGAGGATATTCCAGGGTGGCTGGTAGCCAACGAAGGAAAGCTTACGGTGGCTCTCGACATACAGCTTACCGATGAATTGAAAATGGAGGGCATTGCACGCGAATTGGTGAACCGTATTCAAAATTTGCGCAAAGAAAGTGGCTTCGATGTTACCGATAAAATACATATTTATGTAGCATCGCATCCCGATCTCAATCCTACTGTTGAAAGCTACAATTCATATATCTGTTCTCAAACATTGGCCGTCTCAATAAATATTATCGAAAAAATGGAACATAATTCAGCAAAACACGTAGAAGTAGATAATTTTAAAACATCGATACGGGTCGAACGCATTTGATATAAACGAAAAACATAGGATTATGACAGAAGAAAAGAAGAGGTATAGCAAGGCTGAGCTCGAAGAATTCAAAGCCATCATTAACGACAAGCTTGAAAAAGCAAAGATTGATTACCAGTTATATAAAAATGCGCTTAACCACGGCGATACCAACGACACAGCCGACACCAGCCCTACTTTTAAGGTACTCGAAGAAGGTGCTGCTGTGTTGAGCAAAGAAGAAGCCGGCAGGCTGGCACAGCGACAGCTGAAGTTTATACAACATTTGCAGGCTGCATTGGTTCGTATCGAGAATGGTACCTACGGTATTTGTCGCGAAACAGGTAAGCTTATAGCGCCCGAACGCCTAAGAGCTGTGCCACACGCCACCTTGTGTATCGATGCAAAAAACAATCAGAAGTAATTTGATTTTGGCTAAGAATTAACGAAGAATTTGTTTTCTTTGCGCAAAAACACATTAAGGTGAAGAATAAGAACACCCTGCTGGCATTTGCCATCATCTTTTTTGTATTGCTTCTCGATCAAAGCCTGAAGGTTTGGATAAAAACCACTATGTACCTTGGTCAGGAGTTTAATTTGCTTGGTAACTACGTAATACTTCATTTTACCGAAAACCCGGGTATGGCCTTTGGCATGGAGTTGGGCGGTAATTGGGGTAAACCCGCACTTACTGTATTTCGGTTTCTTGCTATTGTGGCATTATCGTATTATCTATACAAGTTAATAAAAACAAAGGCTTCAACCCTGTTTATTGTGTGTATTTCGCTAATTGTTGCAGGCGCCGCAGGCAATCTTATCGACTGTGCTTTTTATGGCATGATTTTTAGCGATAGCATGAGGCAGGCTGCAGAGGCGTTTCCCGATGGTGGCGGATATGCGCAGTTTTTGTATGGCAATGTGGTTGATATGTTCTACTGCCCGGTAATACGCAATAGCGCAGGTAAGGTACTTTTCTTTAAACCGGTGTTTAATGTTGCCGATTCGGCTATTACGGTTTCGGTAGTTATCATGATACTATTTTACCGAAGGGTTTTTGCAACACCAAAACAAGAAAAAGCAGACGAATCTCAAGATACAGCCTAGATTTGATCATTATTGAGTTATTCCTCGGTAAAAAACTCGTAACGGTATTCGGTCACGCTGTCAGGGCTAATTTCTTTTAAAACCCGGCCATCATTGTCGGTGATGGTTTCAAGTTCTAGAACCACCCTGCCATACGCATCGATGTGGCGTTCCGATCTGGTATTTTCACCACTGTATTCCATCACGATTCCTGCGCCGCTCATGCTGGTTTGCCTTACCGGTCGGTTTTTTTCATCGAATTCGAGCTTTACCCAGTTTAAAACCTTAGCCTTTTGATTCACGGTTTTAATACCGGTAAGCCGTCCACTTTCGTGATAATAGTATTCGTGTATTTGTGATGTTTTGTAACGACAATCGGTTTCCTCTTTTCTGATGAGGCGTTGGTTGTGATCGAGCTGGTTTATTGTTTCGCTTATCATGTGGTTTTCGTCGTCGAATATTTGTTCGCTCAGCAAATTACCATTGGCATCGTAGCGCTGAATTTTCACTTCCTCAACCTCTCCGTCTTCGTCTTGCTCACTTATGCGAATTTCGTTGCCATCGCTGTTGTATTTATAATTATACACAGTAATAAAACCCTGCTCAAAATCAACGGTTTCACGAATTAAATTACCCCTGTTGTCGTAAAAAAAATCGTGGATTTCGGTTGTTTCCTGCTCGGCATCATAAAATTCGGTGCGTGTTGTTTGGTGTTGTTCGTTGTATATATTCACTGTTTTCGACAACACTTCTCCATCGGAATTATAGCGTGTTTCAACAAGCACATCGCCATTTGCATTAAACTCTCTGTACTGACTTTTATATGGATCGTTTTCAGTTTGCTTTTCATGTGTAACTGTGGTGATGCTTTTTATTTTCATGTGCATTCTGCTCCTTAATATATTAATTATAAGTTTTTTAACCCCTTCAACCGAAAGAAAGCACATTGCCATCAACCAGTTTAATGCCTCAAAATTATTAATTCAGAGCAAAAAAACGTAACATTGCGTTCATTTTATGCTTAGTTATGGAGAAAAACTGGTTTTTCATTATCAATCCTAAGGCAGGAAACGGCGATTTCGAAAAGGTATGGCGCGAAATAGAGGGCTTGGCTCTTGCACAGGGAATTGCTTATGAGGCACATTTTACCACAGCACAGAATGATGGATGCAACAAAGTTAAGGAATGTATTGCCCGTGGATATCGCAACTTTATTGTAATGGGGGGTGATGGAACCATCAACGAGGTGGTAAATGGTTTTTTTGGTCAATCGGAGGTGTTACCCGAACAGCTGTCAATGGGTCTAATTTCGCAGGGAACCGGCAACGACTGGGGGCGCTATTACCAACACACATCTAATCCGGCTCAGGCATTCGAAAATATTATATCGCGTAAGAGTAAGCAACAGGATGTGGGAGTAATTACACACAGCATCAACGGTGAACGCAAAACCTCTTATTTTGCCAACATTGCAGGCTTCGGATTCGACGCTCAAGTGGTGAAATCGACCAATAAAATGATGGCACGGGGCAGACGAAAGAAAAGTGCATATCTGATTAATTTGCTGAAATGCCTCATCAATAATAAGTATCTTAATGCCAGCATTCAAACTGATAGCAACAGCATTACCGGCGAAATATTTTCGATAAGCATTGGCAACGGTCGGTATTCGGGAGGTGGCATGATGCAAACTCCCTATGCTATTATCGATGATGGATTACTCGACATTACTATTTATCACAGAATACCCAAATTGCGTGTTATTAAGAATGTAAACAGACTTTATAACGGAAGCATCGAAAAAGTGAAGGGTGTAAGTTGTTATCGCAGTACCAAGGTCAAAATTAGTTTTACCGAAGAAGCTTTTGCCGAAACCGATGGCGAAATTATTGGCGACAGTCCATACGAAATCAGCATACTCCCGGGGGCATTAAAGGTGTATGGCGTGTAGAATTAATCGATACTTTTTTTACGGAACTTGTCGTCTTCGCCAAGATACAGGCTCAGGTACGATTCGTATCGCGAAAGGGCAATTTCGCCTTCTTCAACAGCAGCAAGCACAGCACATCCCGGTTCATTCACATGCTTACAATTGTAGTATTTACAATGTTCCGAAAATCGAAATATTTCCCTAAAAAAGTGATATAGTTCGTCTTTGTCAAGGTCAATCAATCCAAAACCTCTAATCCCCGGTGTGTCGATAATAGAGCCTCCAAAACTCAGGTCAAGCATCTGTGCATACGATGTGGTGTGCTTGCCGCTAAGATGCATTTCAGAAATTTGGCCAACACTAAGCATGTGTCCCGGGTCGAGAGCATTTATCATCGAAGATTTGCCCGAACCGCTGTGCCCCGAAATCATACTGACTTTTCCGTTTAGCAATTCTTTTATCTTGTTCAGGTTGGTTCCTTTGGTTACCGAAGTTTCTATAACCCGATACCCGGCCATGTGGTAGCAAGCCATCAATTCGGCTACGGCTTCAAGCTCGTTGCGTGTATAAATATCGATTTTGTTAAACACAAGCGTTACATCGATGCGATAAGCTTCTGCCGTTGCCAAAAATCTATCGATAAATACTGTGGTAGTAACAGGTTGTTTCAGTGTAACCAGCAACAATACCATATCGATGTTGGCAGCAAGCACATGGGCTTGTTTCGATAAATTGGTCGATCGCCGTATAATGTAATTGCGGCGTTCTTCTATTTCGACTATCAGGCCTTGCATGTCACCCGACAGTTCTATCAACACCCTGTCGCCCACGGCCACCGGATTGGTGGTGCGTATGTTGAGGCGACGCAGGTTTCCTTTAAGGCCACACCTATACACACCGGTATCGGTGCGCACAAACTGCACTTTCCCGTAACTCGTTATCACAACCCCTTTCAGCATATTGCAGCAAATATATTCAGAATTTAATGAGAAAAGCTTAATGAACCGTGCAAAACATGGAAACATGCTTTTTATCAATAAAATATTAACCTCGTTTTGTTAATATCTATTCCTTGCAGCGCAATGTATACAATTAATAATTCTTATTTTTGTGCTTCGTGTGAATTAAACTGTTCTGATGGTAGCAAATTATTCTGAAGACTCGATTAAAACGCTGGAATGGCGCGAACATATGCGCAAGCGCCCCGGCATGTATATTGGTAAACTGGGCGATGGTACTTCGCGCGACGATGGTATTTATGTTCTGCTTAAGGAAGTTATCGACAATTCAATCGATGAATTTGCCATGGGTTTTGGCAGTAAAATAGAAATCAATATCAACGATGCTTCAGTGAGTGTGCGCGATTATGGCAGAGGTATCCCGTTGGGAAAAGTGCTCGATGTGGTTTCGAAAATGAACACAGGAGCCAAATACGACTCAAAGGTTTTCAAAAAATCGGTAGGTCTTAACGGCGTCGGTGTTAAAGCCGTGAATGCGTTGTCGTCGCACTTCAGAGTGGTAGCCTACCGCGAAGGGGAAAAAAAGGAAGCCTTGTTCGAAAAAGGCATTTTGATTCAGGACTTTCCTCTCGAATCTTCTGGCGAACAAAACGGAACGCTGGTGGTTTTTACTCCCGACCAAGAACTGTTTCCCTCGTTTCATTATCGCCCCGATGTTGTTGAAAACATGATAAAAAACTACGTTTTTCTGAACGCAGGGCTTGCTATTTACTTCAACGGACAACGCTATATTTCGAAAAACGGATTGCTCGACCTTCTCAACGATAATATAAACAGCGAGGTGCTTTATCCTATCGTTCATTTCAAAGGCGAAGATATCGAAATTGCTTTTACCCACTCCAATCAATACAACGAAGAGTATTATGCTTTTGTGAACGGACAGCACACCACTCAGGGAGGTACACACCTGTCGGCTTTTCGCGAAGCATACGTAAAAACCATAAAGGAATTTTTTAAAAAAGATTTTGATAATGCCGATATCAGGCAGTCGATTATTGCTGCAATAAGCTTGCGGGTAGAAGAACCCATTTTTGAATCACAAACAAAAACAAAACTGGGTTCGCGCGACATGGTTCCCAACGGAATCAGTATTTCTAAGTTTATTAACGATTTTGTAAAAAGCAATCTCGATAACTATCTGCATAAAAACGCCGATGTTGCCGATGTAATTCTTAAAAAAATTATTTCCTCCGAAAAAGACCGCAAGGCCATTGCCGACATTAAAAAAATATCGAAAGAGAGAGCAAAAAAGGTGAGTTTGCACAATAAAAACCTGCGCGATTGCCGGGTACACTACAACACCGACCACGAATTGCGTTACGAAACCACAATTTTTATTACAGAGGGCGATTCTGCCAGCGGTAGTATCACAAAATCGCGCGAGGTGGCTACGCAGGCCGTTTTCAGCTTGAGAGGAAAACCACTGAACACCTACGGTAAAAGCAAAAAAGTAGTGTACGAAAACGAAGAATTCAACCTGCTGCAGGCCGCTCTTAATATTGAAGATGGAATTGAGAACCTGCGCTATCGCAATGTGGTAATTGCCACCGATGCCGACGTCGACGGGATGCATATACGACTGCTGCTTATTACTTTTTTTCTGCAGTTTTTCCCCGAACTGATTCGCAATGGTCATCTATTCATTTTACAAACACCGCTGTTCAGAGTTAGAAACAAACAAGAGACCATTTATTGCTACGACGAAAACGAAAAGCAAAAAGCCATTGCCAAACTAAAAAACAATCCCGAAATAACCCGATTTAAAGGCTTGGGAGAAATATCGCCCGATGAGTTTAAAAATTTTATCGACAAAAACATTCGTCTGGAACCGGTTAGTTTGAGCAAGGCCGATGCCATTCACGACCTGCTTGAATTTTATATGGGAAAAAACACCTACGAACGTCAGAATTTCATTATCGACAACCTAAGGATTGAGGAAGATTTGCAAAAAGTATAACGAGTTAGAAACCGGAACAGAAAATAGAGAATGAGTACACCCGATAATACATCCGAATTCGACGATTTCGAAGTAAACGACGATGCCTCTGCCGATGTTCATGCTCCCGAACTGCAATTAACCAAACTCACGGGAATGTATCAGGACTGGTTCCTCGATTATGCTTCGTATGTAATTCTCGAGAGAGCCGTGCCACATGTGTACGATGGTTTAAAACCCGTACAGCGGCGTATTCTGCACTCGATGAAGGAACTCGACGATGGACGCTACAACAAGGTGGCCAATATTATCGGGCACAGCATGAAATATCATCCGCATGGCGATACATCGATAGGCGATGCTCTGGTGCAACTGGGTCAGAAAGAATTACTTATCGACATGCAAGGCAATTGGGGCAATATTTACACCGGCGATTCGGCAGCAGCGCCCCGATATATTGAAGCCCGACTCTCAAAATTTGCACTCGAAGTGGTGTTTAATCCAAAAACTACCTTCTGGAAATCGTCGTACGACGGCAGAAACAAAGAGCCAATTACCCTGCCCGTGAAATTTCCGCTTCTGCTTGCTCAAGGGGTCGAAGGTATTGCCGTAGGACTGGCTTCAAAAATACTACCTCATAATTTCAACGAGCTCATCGATGCTTGTGTGGCTACTTTGAGAAACGAAACAATTGAGCTGTTTCCCGATTTTATTACCGGCGGATTAATCGATGTGTCGAAATATAACGATGGCTTGAGAGGGGGAAGGGTGCGTGTGAGAGCACGCATTGTGAAAATCGATAACAAAACGCTCTCGATTACCGAAATCCCATTTGGAGAAAATACCTCATCGATAATCGAAAGTATTATTCAGGCCAACGAAAAAGAAAAGATTAAAATAAAGCGCATCGACGACAACACTGCATCGAAGGTGGAAATAATTATTCACCTGCCTTCGGGCGTTTCTACCGATAAAACCATCGATGCCCTGTATGCCTTTACCAAATGCGAAGTGTCTATTTCGCCCAACTCTTGTGTTATCGAAGAAGACAAACCCCGCTTTATGGGCGTTTCCGAAATGCTGCAGGCTTCGGTTTATAACACAGTTGAGTTACTGAAACAAGAATTGCTTATACGCAAACGCGAACTCGAAGAACAATGGCACAGCATGTCGCTGGAACGCTGGTTTATCGAGAAGCGAATCTACAAAGAAAAAGCCTACGAAAACTCTCAAAACAACGATGAGGCTGTAGACTTTATCGGCGAAAAAGCACAACTATCGGAAAAACTGTTTAGGCGCGAAGTTACCCGCGACGACCTGCTGAAACTGCTCGAGATTAAAATGAAGCGCATTATTCGCTATAACGCCGATAAAGCCGAAGAAGAAATGATTGCCATAGAAGGGCAGATTGAAGAGGTAATTTACAATTTAGAGCATCTTACCACATATGCCATTAATTACTACACCCACATTAAGGCTAAATATGGTAAAGGCCGCGAGCGCAAAACCGAAATCAGAAGTTTCGATGTTATCGACACATCGAATGTAGCGGTAGCCAACGAAAAATTGTATGTCGACCGTAAAGAAGGATTTGCCGGTACAGGCCTGAAAAAAGACGAGTTTGTGTGTGAATGTTCCGATATCGACGATATTATTGTATTTCGGCGCGACGGAAAATATACCATTTCGAAAGTGAGCGACAAGGCATTTTTCGGTAAAGACATTATCCATATCGATGTGTTTAAGAAGAATGATGCCCGAACCATATACAATGTGGTGTATCGCGACGGAAAATATGGCAATTACTTTATTAAACGCTTTGCCGTAACAGGCATAAACCGCGATAAAGAATACGACCTTAGCAAAGGCGAACCCGGGTCGAAGGTGGTTTACTTTACGGCGAATCCCAATGGCGAAGCCGAAGTTATAAAGGTAAATCTGAAGCCAAAACCGAAATTGCGTAAGTTGTTTTTCGAAACAGATTTTAAAGATATAGCCATAAAAGGGCGCAATTCAATAGGTAATTTGCTCAGCAAAAACGACATTTTTAAAATTGTTCTTAAAGAAGAAGGGGTTTCTACCCTGGGTGGGCGCAAAATATGGTTCGATGAAGAGGTGCTCAGGCTGAATGCCGATGGCAGGGGCAATTATCTGGGCGAGTTTGAAGGCGACGATAAAATTTTGGTGGTTAGCAAACGTGGCAGCTATGTGCTTACTAACTTCGACTTGTCGAACCACTACAACGAGTCGATTATGCTCATTCAAAAGTATGAGCCTTTAAAGGTGTGGTCGGCCATATATTTTGACGCCGAGCAGGGATACTTATATCTGAAAAGGTTTCAGTTTGAGGAGTGTAACAAAGAAACCTACTATTTGCCCGAAACCGAAGGCTCGTATCTGGTGATGCTGAACGATGACACATTTCCACAGATAGAGGTGCTTTTTGGTGGTAAACATGCAGCACGTCCGGCAGAATTCATCGACGTTGAGGAATTTATTGCCGTAAAAGGCGTTAAAGCAAAGGGCAAGCGTATCTCTAGCTTCGAAATAGAGAAGGCAGCTTTTATTGAGCCTATCGAAAAAGAAATTCCTGAAAACGATAAGGGCGACGAAGAAGAGGATGATCTTTCTGAACTAAACGAAAATGTTGTGGGGGAGCCGGACGAAGACACTACAGAGGCTCCTGTAATTAAGAAGCCCCAATCGAAACCCAAAGACAGCGGAGGCCTCGATAAGGCCGGCGACGATGTGCAACAAATGAGCCTCGACTTTGAATAATGTGCGGCATAGCATATTCCTCATAGGATTTGCCGGATGTGGGAAAACCCGACTTGGTAAAAAAATTGCAAAAAAATTCGATATGCCCTTTATTGACCTTGATGAGGCTATTGAGATTGAAACGGGGCAAACAATAGAGGTGCTGATTAATAAATGGGGTGAGCCCCTATTCAGAGAAATTGAGCATACAGTACTAAAAAAACTATTAACACTACCTCATTTTGTAATGGCTACAGGGGGTGGCACTGCCTGCTTTCACGATAACATCAACATGATTAATGCAACGGGTATCAGTATTTATATTTCGATGAGAGCCGAAGCCCTTGCTCAACGGCTGATAAGGGCACGGAAACCCCGCCCCCTGCTGGCGAATATTGCACCCGGCGACCTGAGTAGCCATATAGCACTGATGCTGCAACAGCGGGAGCCCTACTACCTAAAAGCTCACTTTATTGTAGATGGCTGCAAAAAACCATTAGAGCAAATAAGCAAGATTATTGTTGACAGCGATAAATCAGATTCATAAACTATGATTGAATACATTGTAATATGTCTGGTAGCTTTAATTGCCTCGCTGCTTACATTTTTCTCGGGATTTGGCTTGGGAACTCTTTTAATGCCAGTGTTTGCAATATTCTTTCCGCTTGAGGCGGCTATTGCTTTTACCGGATTAGTACACTTTGCCAACAACATTGTTAAACTCCTGCTTATAGGTCGCAAAGCCAGCAAACAAGTTTTGATTCGCTTCGGCATTGCAGCGGTTCTCGCTTCTTTTTTGGGTGCATGGGTTTTAATCTCATTATCGTATTCTTCGCACTTATATTCCTATACCCTGTTTAGCCACACTTTCTCGGTAAGCCCACTCAATTTTATTGTGGCACTGCTCATGCTGGGATTTGCTCTTAGCGAGTTTTTGCCCTTATTCCGCAATATTCAAATAAAACGAAACAGCCTTATTGTCGGAGGCTTGCTTAGTGGTTTTCTTGGAGGTTTGTCGGGGATGCAAGGAGCCATACGCAGTGCTTTTCTGGTAAAAAGCGGACTCACAAAAGAAAGCTTTATTGCTACCGGTGTTGTTATTGCCTGCTTCATCGATATTACCCGCCTTTCGGTATATGCTTCCCGTTTTTCGGATGCACAGCTTGGCGACAACATTCCCCTTTTACTGGCCGCAACACTGGCCGCAATTGCAGGTGCTGTTGTAGGGAAAAAACTACTTAAAAAAATTACGCTGAAATTTGTGCAAATTACCGTAGCAATTCTTTTAATATTGCTGGCAGTTGCATTGGCTATGGGTCTTATATAGCCGGTGCATTAATTTTGTTGTCCGGCCCTGATCCGGCTGTTCTTTTTTCGGTTCCAGGCATATTCCACAATGTGCAAGGTGTCGTTGTGCTCGCTGCAATACAGTCGTATGTAACCATATTGGTATCCACCGTTACGTTGAAACCTGAAAGCAAGGTATTTTTCGCCCTGCCCATTAAATTGCCCGGCTCCGGCAAAGGTGCCAAGCACCAAGGTTTGGCTGCTCCAATTGCCATTGTCGTCGATTATATCATCTTGATTAAGTGCGTCGGGGTAACCATAGCCGGAGTTATCAAGTATCTCAACCGACAATGGTATAACACGCGCTGCTAAAGAATCGAAGCTTTCGGGTAGGCCCTGTGGGTTAAATGGTTTCAAATCGATAATTTCGAAAGCAATGTGTAAATTTTCGCCAAGACTCATTTTTTGTTGTCCCGTAGAGATAAACGACACATCTATCAAACCCGACAAAATACTGTCGACATGATTAGAAATGGCGTCGTTGGAACTTCTGATAAGCTCGGGATTGCGCAGTAATATAAATTTTTTGTCGATCACCGTGTACGAAAGGCCTGTTTCAGAATTGCCATTAGGCTCGGAGCATTGCAGGCCAAGCAGAAGTATTGTTGCAAACAGAATGATGACGATGCGTGTATTCCATGTTTTCATAGTTGCAAAATTGTGAGAGTAGGTTTTTGCTTTTATAATAACAAAGGTACAAAATAAATATTGCCCGCATTTATAGGCTATTATTAAAAAATTTGAATGTACATTTGCCCCCCGCTATTAATTTGAGTAATACTAATGAAGAATATCAGAAATGTCGCAATAATTGCACACGTCGATCACGGAAAAACAACCCTTGTCGATCGCATTTTACATCAGGTGCGTTTGTTTCGCGACAATCAGGAGGTAAACGATCTAATTCTCGATTCGAATGATCTGGAACGCGAACGAGGAATTACCATTCTCTCAAAAAACGTATCGGTTCGGTACAAGGGAGTAAAAATCAACATCATCGACACACCCGGTCACACCGACTTTGGTGGAGAAGTTGAGCGAGTACTCAGCATGGCCGATGGTGTATTGTTATTGGTAGATGCTTTCGAGGGGCCAATGCCTCAAACCCGTTTTGTACTGCAGAAAGCACTTGAACTTAAGTTGAAGCCCATTGTGGTTATCAATAAGGTCGACAAACCCAATTGTCAGCCCGAGGTGGTTCAAGAGCAGATATTCGATTTAATGTGCAGTCTCGACGCCGAAGAATGGCAACTCGATTTTCCCACGGTATATGGTTCTTCGAAAGAGGGGTGGATGGCTAACGACTGGAATACGCCGGGGCACGATGTAACCTGGCTTCTTGATACAATTATTAAACACATACCCGAGCCTAAAGATAATCCGGGAGCCCTTCAAATGCAGATTTCATCGCTCGACTATTCGTCGTATCTCGGACGTATTGCTGTGGGCAGGGTGATTCGCGGAAGCATACAAATGGGGAAACAGGTAATGGTGATGTCGCAAAACGGCGAAAACAGTATTTCGACCATAAAAGAATTGTACCTATTTGAAGGCTTAGGCAAAGAGAAGATTAAAACACCCGTAGAAAACGGTGAAATTGTAGCCATAATGGGTCTCGAAGGCTTCGATATTGGCGATACCGTTGCCGATATCGAGAATCCTGAAGCACTCAAGCGTATTCATGTAGACGAACCCACTATGAGTATGTTGTTTACCATAAACAATTCTCCGTTTTTTGGAAAGGAAGGCATATATGTTACTTCTCGTCATTTGCGCGAACGACTCTATCGCGAAATAGAAAAGAATCTTGCCATGCGCATCGAAGAGACCGATTCTCCCGAGAAACTAATGGTTTATGGCAGGGGAGTACTTCATCTGTCGATACTGGTTGAAACCATGCGGCGCGAAGGTTACGAATTTCAGTTGGGCCAGCCCAAAGTGGTGTTGCGAAAGATTAATGGCGAAGTACATGAGCCCGTTGAATTGCTTACCGTAATAGTGCCCGAAGAGTTTTCGGGGAAAGTTATCGAAATAGTAAGTAAACGAAAAGCTGAAATGCTGAGCATGACTCCAAAGTCAGATCGATTGGTTCTCGAGTTCAAAATACCCATGAGGGGAATGATTGGGCTTACGAACCCAATGTTAACCGCCACCGAAGGAGAGGCTGTGATTGCACACCGTTTTCATGCGTTCGAAGCCTGGAAAGGCGAAATAGGAAGCCGTAGAAATGGTTCACTAATTGCCATCGAAACAGGACAGGTTATACCTTATTCACTGAATAAATTGCAAGATCGTGGAAAGTTTTTTGTAGAAGCAGGCGAAAGCATTTATGCAGGTCAAATTGTTGGCGAAAACAACCGCTCCGACGATATTGGCGTTAATCTTACCCATACAAAAAAACTTACGAATGTACGGGCTTCGGGCTCCGATGCAAAAATTATGATTGCGCCTGCAGTGAAAATGTCACTCGAAGAGAACATGGAATACATTCAAGGCGACGAGTATCTTGAGATTACACCCAAGGCAATGAGATTACGCAAAATACTGCTCGACGAAAACGAACGTAAGCGTCAGCGAAATGCAGGCAGCTAAACAGTCTTATTCAATCATGCTCTCGATATCGATTAATTTGGCTTTTGCAAAATATATTTTCGATTTTCCATCGTGACTTGAATAATAACTGATATACAAGTACCCTTTGTGAATAATCATTCCGGGGTAGCTGGTATCGCCTCCGCTTGGAAGTTCGATAACCTTATAGACCTGTCCTTTATCTGTTGTAAGAAATATTCCTGTTCGGTCTTTTTCGCTGATTTTTCCAATTTGTTGCCCTAATTCTTGTTGCGTATAAATGCGGCTCCCAATAAGTATTTTATCGTTCGAGAGAACCAAAAAGTTTGGCCCGCCCAATTTCATACTTAAGTCGTGCCACGTCCATTCAACATAGGGGTATGAGCTAATGCCTAATATTCCGTTACCACCCGATTCTCTGCGTACAATAATAATCATACGATTGTCGGGAGCAAAACGGATTCGGGCTTCATTGGGTCGCGGCCCCAAATCCCAGTTCATTACGGGTTCATAGTAAATGCCATCGTATGTTTTTAGCAGCCAGGCATTCCATTTGCCTCCAGGTCGGTTTATCTGATACAATGCTGCATATCCGGTACTGTCTTGCCATGTGAGGCTCCAAACCCAATCGAAATTTGAGCGTATTGTAAGATCGATGCTAACAGGTTGTGGTTCGGTGAAATGTAATCCGTCCTTCGAAAAAGAAACATGCGACAAACGGCTCTTTAGCCTGCTTTTATCGTATTCTGAACCACCCATCAACACCATGAGTCGTCCATCGGGCATCACCGAAAGCTTTGGGTCGCGTAAGTCGTATTTTGGTAAGCTTAATAATGCAACACTTTTCCATACATCTCCTTTTTTTGATCGGATAATTCTGATAACACCATTATCCACTGTATCTCCCGGTTGATGTGCTCCGGCTTCCCTATAAACACAATAAAAATACTTTTTATATCTGATTAAATCGGTGAATGCATTGTGGGCAGCACTATCTGATATCATGGTAACCTGAAACTGGCTCACTAAAGCCTCCTGCGCCTGCAATACTGTATAACTACTCGTTATTATGATGAGGAAAAATATTTTCAACTTCATATTGTGCTGAATTAATATGACTAAAATAATACTTTTAACTATTCATCAAACAGATAAGATTGTTTTTTACGCTGTTTTTCCATAATAATCAGTGTAAAACGAGGGCATTTATCGAGTTTTAATAGAAATTATTCAAAAATCTTTGTCAGTTATAAGCCTAATCACTATTTTCGTAAACTTTTAGAAGAGGTATTAAGGAATGTATTTGAAATTTAAACTACATGAACAACCAGAACAATCTGAACCTGGATGCTCATTCGCAACATGAAGAGCTTCAGGGTAATGCGCAGGAATTACCTACCGAACAGCCCGTGGCTGAAACCAATGCCGAAGCTACCTGCATAGTCGGCTCGGAAGTGCACGAAAAACCGGAAAACGACAAAATTGATGAAAAAGAAATCAATCAGAATTCCGATGAAAAATTTGAATTGATGCCCGATCTCGATCCCGACGACGACGACGAAGTTACCAACAATGACGATTTAGAGCTAAACGACGTTGCTGACGATGTGGTTGTTGACTACAATAAACTATCGAAAAAAGAATTGATCGAAACACTGAGAGCAGTTCTTTACGATAAGCCCGTTGAAACCATACGCTTTGAAATAGATTCTATCAAAAAAGCCTACTATAAAAGCAGGCAAACAGAAGTTGCCTTGTTGAAGCAGGAGTTTGTTGCAAAAGGAGGTTCACCCGATGCGTTCGAGGTTCCGCGCGACGACGACGAAGATTATTTCAAAGAATTGCTCAACGACTATAAAGCAAAAAAAGCGGTGTATACCGAGCAAATCGAAAAGGAAAAACAACTGAATCTGGAGAAAAAACTTGCCATAATCGAAAAAATATCGCTGCTTGCCAACCGCGACGAATCGCTGGCAAAAACATGGGAAGATTTTAGGATTTTGCAGAATGAGTGGAAAGAAATAGGCCTTGTACCCGCTGCCGAACAGCAAAACGTGCTGAATATGTTTCAAATTCAGGTAGAAAGGTTTTACGACTACATCAGAATCGACAAGGAATTGCGCGATCTCGACCTGAAGAAGAATCTGGAGCAGAAAATGGAATTGTGCAACAAGGCCGAAAGTTTGTTGATTGAAAAAGATGTGGTGTCGGCCTATAAAAAACTTCAAGAGTATCACCAGATATGGAAAGAAACCGGCCCGGTTCCCAACGATAAACGCGAAGAAATTTGGGAGCGATTTCAAACCATATCGAAACAAATAAACAAACAGCATCAAGATTATTTTTTACAAATAAAAGATGAGCTCGAAAACAATTTGGCTCAGAAAGAAGCCCTGTGTGAACAGGCAGAGTTGCTTCTCGAAAAACCATGCGATACGCTGAAAGAATGGGAAGAGACTACCGAGGCTTTCTCTAATTTGCAAAAAATGTGGAAATCGATTGGCATGGTTCCCCGAAAAAACAATGCAGTGGTTTACGAACGATTTAAAATGGCCTGTAATCGGTTTTTCGAAAGCAAAAAGGCATTTTTTGCGCTTATTCGAGAAGAAGAGCACAATAATCTTCAGAAAAAAACCGAACTGTGTGTGTTGGCCGAATCGCTTCAAGATAGCACCGAATGGAAAAAGACCACAGCCGATTTTCTCGACTTACAAAAAAAATGGAAGACGATAGGCCCTGTTTCCAATAAATACTCACAAGATATATGGATGCGATTCCGAAAGGCATGCGATACTTTTTTTAACGCAAAACAAACTTATTTTGCCAATATCGAAAACGAATACGAGGCAAACCTGGCGGCAAAAAAACAACTGCTCGATGAAATTAACAGTTTTAGTGGGAGTCCCGATAACAACGAAAACCTCAATAAACTAAAAGAGTTTCAAAACAGATGGGTCGAGATTGGTCAGGTTGCTTTTAAAGAAAAAGATAAGCTTCAAAAAGATTATCGTAGTGCCGTGAATGCCCTGTACGAGAAACTGAATATTAAAAAACAGGACATTGACATAAGCGGCTATAAACAAAAAATGCAAATGCTGGCCGAAATGAACGATCGCGACACGCTTAGACGCGAAAGAAGTTTTGTGATGCAAAAAATTAAAACCCTCGATGCCGATATTACCTTGTGGGAAAACAATATGAGCTTTTTCAGTGGTAAGGCCGAGAGCCTGCTCATCGACGTAAAACGTAAAATTGAAAAAGCAAAGGCTGAAATTGAATTGCTTACAGAACAAAAGAAAATAATCGACCTGACAGAAAGAGACATGAATGCGAAAAATGCAAAGAAAGATTAGAGAATGAATACATTAAAAAATTTTCTGACGGTTGTATACATTGTAATCACTCCAATGCTTTGGGCTCAAAATGGCACCCTGAAAGGTTTTGTTTACGATAAAATCAATGGCGAGCCCTGTATGTTTGCCAATGTTTCGGTAGTGGGAACCCAGTTGGGTGCTGCGACCGATTTAAACGGCTATTTTGTTATTAACAACATCCCTCAGGGCAGTTATACTGTTGTTTTTACTTATGTCGGCTACGACTCGGTAGCCATCAACATCACAATGGCCCCGGGAAAACTGCTGTCGGAAAAGATATACATGAACAAGTCGTCGATAATTCTGCAGGAGACGGTGATATCGGCAGAACGCGAAGAAAGGCAGACTCAGGTGAGAACCTCAATAATAAAGGTAACACCCGCTCAAATAAAACGATTGCCCACCATTGGCAGTGAGCCCGATTTAGCTCAGTATCTGCAGGTGTTGCCCGGAGTTGTTTTTACAGGCGATCAGGGTGGGCAGCTTTATATCAGGGGTGGGGCGCCCATTCACAATTTGGTGTTACTCGACGGCATGACTGTGTATAATCCCTTCCATTCTATCGGCTTGTTTTCGGTTTTCGACTCCGATATTATTCAAACCACCGATGTTTATACAGGCGGTTTTCCGGCCGATTATGGTGGCAGGGTGTCGTCGGTAATGGATATCAGGATGCGCGATGGTAATAAAAAGAGTTTCTCGGGCAAGTTTTCGGCAAGCACATTTGGGTCTAAAATTCTTGTTGAAGGACCCTTGAAAAAATGGCGCGAAAACGAAGGCTCTGCATCATACATTTTTTCGGCAAAAACATCTTTTCTTGAGCAGAGCAGTAAGTTGTTGTACACCTATGTTAACGAACAGGGTCTGCCTTTTAACTATACCGACCTATACGGCAAACTATCGCTGAATTCACGCGATGGCAGCAAAGTCAATTTATTCGGATTCCGATTTTCTGATAACGTGAGTTATCAAGAAATCAGCAACCTACATTGGTTGTCGTATGGAGCCGGAGGCAATTTTATATTGGTTCCAACCGGTAGTTCGGTAATGATAAAGGGAAATCTATCCTATTCCGATTATCGCATCGAGTTGTCCGACATGAACAGCCTGCCACGTTATAGCGAAATTAACGGGTTTAATATGGGTTTCGACTTTTTGTATTTTCTGGGGAAGAACGAATTTGTTTGGGGATTACAAACTTTGGGATTTAAAACCGATTTTCGTTTCTATAATGCTCTGAACCGCATGATCAGCGAAAATGAATATTCTACCGAATTTGGTGTGTACACAAGATATAAACATAATTTTGGAAACTTCATTCTGGAACCGAGTTTTCGGTTACACTACTATGCCACTATGTCGGAAGTCTCGCCCGAGCCACGCATTGGTATGAAGTATAATATAACCGAAAGCTTCCGACTGAAGTTTGCAGCAGGATTGTATTCTCAAAATCTGGTGGCCGCAAATTCCGATCAGGATGTGGTAAATTTATTCTATGGCTTTCTTACCGGAAGCAATAATATCCCCCAAATGTTCAATGGAGAGAGGGTTACAAGCAGTTTGCAGAAGTCTGATCACATCATTTTTGGATTCGAATACGATCTTACCAAAAAAACAAGCTTAAACATTGAAGGATACAATAAAAACTTCACACAAATTACCAATATAAATCGCAATAAACTCTACGATGATATACCTGCGAATTACGACAAACCCGATAATTTAAAGAAAGACCTGATTATTGAAAGCGGAAGGGCTTACGGCGTTGACTTTTTATTGAAATACGACTCCAAAAATCTGTATCTGTGGTTGGTGTATTCATTAGGATGGGTGGAGCGTTTCGACGGTGTTAGCACTTACTCTCCGCACTTCGACCGCCGGCATAATGTGAATTTTGTAGGAACCTATAAGTTTGGCAATGATTTATCATGGAATTTTAGTGCCCGCTGGAACTTTGGATCCGGGTTCCCGTTTACCCCCACTGCCGGCTATTACGAGCAGATGCCGTTTTATACCAACTTGAATCTACCCTACTGGCAAACCAACGGAAGTTTGGGTATTCTGTATGGAGAAGTGAACAGTGCACGCTTGCCCGATTATCACCGCTTCGATGTTACACTACAAAAAACGGTATCGTTCACACAACGTGTAAAACTCGAGATGATTTTGAGCTGCACCAATATTTATAACCGTAATAATATTTTCTATTTCGACCGCGTCGATCACAAACGCGTCGATCAGTTGCCCATTATGCCAAGTATCGGAATGAGTCTAACCTTCTAAACCAATAAGTTTTGTCAACAACTAAGTACATATTTGTAACAGGCGGCGTAACATCGTCGCTGGGCAAAGGCATTATTTCGGCATCATTGGCCAAACTACTGCAATCGAGGGGGTACAGGGTTTCCATTCAAAAACTCGACCCGTATATTAACGTCGATCCGGGAACATTAAATCCTTATGAGCACGGCGAGTGCTACGTAACCGACGATGGTGCCGAAACCGATTTGGATCTGGGACACTACGAGCGCTTTTTAAATGTGCCAACCAGCCAGGCCAACAATGTAACCACCGGACGTATATACAAAGATGTTATAAACAAGGAACGCAAAGGTGATTATTTGGGTAAAACAGTACAGGTTATTCCGCATATTACCGACGAAATAAAAAGACGAATACAGCTATTGGGAACCAAATACAAATATGATTTTGTAATTACCGAAATTGGCGGCACAGTTGGCGATATCGAATCGTTGCCCTATATTGAATCGGTAAGGCAGCTAAAATGGGAATTGCAGCAAAATTGTCTGGTTGTGCATTTAACACTCGTGCCATATTTGGCTGCTACAGGTGAGTTAAAAACAAAACCCACCCAGCATTCGGTAAAAACATTGCTTGAAGCAGGTGTTCAACCCGATATTATTGTGTTGAGAACCGAGCACCCTCTGGGTGACGACATTAAGCGTAAGGTTGCTCTGTTTTGTAATGTAACTAAAGAATCGGTTATCGAATCGAGAAATGTGAACACCATCTACGAGGTTCCTATCAGGATGAAAAAAGAAAAGCTGGATGTTACGATTCTTAAAAAATTCAATATGCCGGTAGGCAAAGATCCTGAATTATTGCCCTGGATTGGATTTCTCGACAGGCTTAACCACCCCAAATCGGAAGTAAACATTGGGATTGTCGGTAAATATGTAGAGTTGAAAGATGCCTATAAATCAATCAACGAATCGTTTGTTCACGCCGGAGCTGCCAACGAAGTTAGAGTAAATCTATATCATATTCACAGCGAAGGAATTACCCATGATAATGCCTCCGACAAACTGGGTCATTTACAAGGCATACTGGTAGCGCCGGGTTTTGGACATAGAGGAGTAGAAGGGAAAATTTATGCGGTACAATTTGCCCGCGAAAACAATATCCCGTTTTTAGGTATTTGCCTCGGTATGCAATGTGCAGTAATAGAATTTGCCCGCAATGTGCTTAAATTAACAGATGCACACACCACCGAAATTAACGCCGAAACCAAAAACCCGGTTATCGATTTAATGGAAACCCAAAAAATGGTTACCGAGAAAGGTGGCACAATGCGTTTGGGAGCTTATGGCTGCAAGCTTATTAAGGGTAGCCATGCCTACAAGGCATACAAAAAAGCTAAAGTAAGCGAACGCCATAGGCATCGCTACGAATTTAACAACCATTATCTGTCGGCATTCGAAAATGCGGGCATGAAGGCAGCCGGAGTAAACCCCGATAACGATTTGGTCGAAATTGTTGAAATAGCTTCACATAAATGGTTTGTGGGTGTGCAGTTCCATCCCGAATACAAAAGCACCGTATTGAATCCGCACCCATTATTTGTAGATTTTGTAAAAGCAACTATTCAGTGAATTAAAAAATAATTATGGATAAAAGAACTATTATCGGATTGGTTTTAATAGGAGTGCTGCTTATAGTATTCCCTTTATTGAATCGTCCAAGCAAAGAAACCATCGAAAAGCAAAAAATGCAACGCGATAGTATTGCTCAGGCACAGGCACTGGCCGATTCTGTAGAGGCTGAAAAAGCCATCCAAATGCAGCAGATGCAACAAGCTGCCGATAGTGCGAAAAAAGCCACTGCCGATACATTGACCGAACAGGATATCGAAAACCAACTGGTGGCACAATATGGCTTATTTGCAGGCTCAGCACGTGGCGAAAACCGGTTTATCACTGTCGAAAACCAAAAAATGATTATTACCTTTTCTACATGTGGTGGGCGGGTATATTCGGTGCAGCTGAAAGAATACAAAACCCACGATTCGTTGCCGCTAATGCTGTTTAACGGCGATACCACAGTTTTTGGTCTCGAAATGATGGCAGGAGGGGCGGCTATTTTTACCAACGATTTGTATTTTGTTCCCGAGGAAACGCCCGAAACTATCGACGCAAAAACCAAGGAACAAACAGTAAGGCTGCGATTATATGCATCACCCGACAGTTATGTTGACTATATATATGTGATTAAGCCCGACAGCTACATGCTCGATTACAACATTGCATTCCATAATATGCAAAATGTGTTATCGCAAAATGTTACATACATGAAGATGCGATGGTCGTTACTGGCTCCGGCACAAGAAAGAGGGCGAAAATGGGAAATGCAGAGCACCACAGTGTATCTGAAAATGGATGATAACGAAATAGAGTACCTGAGTGAACAAAAAGATGCCGACGAATTCTCGAGTGGTGGAAAAGTTCACTGGATTGCATTTAAACAACAGTTTTTCTCGTCGGTGTTGGTGGCCAAGGAATTTGCCGATGATCCGGTAATTAGGGTACAAAAAGTTATCGACGAAAAATCACCTTACCTGAAACTGTTTTTTGCCGAAGTTACCTTTCCTGTAAAACGCGATGCCCACTACGAAATACCCATGCAGTTTTATTTCGGACCCAATAAATTCAATGTGCTTAAAAAGTTCGACATGAAACTCGAAAAACTGGTGCCCCTGGGCTGGGGTATTTTCGGATGGTTTAACCGTTTTCTTATTATCCCCATATTCAATTGGTTGGGGGGTTTTATCAGCAGTTATGGCTTAATCATATTTCTTCTTACCATAATAATTAAAATATTACTCTTTCCGCTAACCTATAAATCGTATATGTCAACGGCCAAGATGAAGGTGCTTAAGCCTCAGATTGATGAACTGGCTCAAAAGTATGGCAAGGGGAAAGAAATGGAAAAACAACAGGCCACCATGGCGCTGTATAAAAAGGCCGGAGTAAATCCAATGGGAGGCTGCTTGCCATTGTTGTTACAGTTCCCAATCTTAATCGCATTGTTCCGGTTTTTCCCGGCATCTATCGAATTAAGGCAGCAAAGTTTTTTGTGGGCCGATGACCTTTCTACTTACGATTCGATAATAAACCTGCCGTTTACTATTCCGTTCTACGGAAGTCACGTAAGTTTGTTTACATTACTTATGGCCGCATCGCTTCTGATATCGACCATGATGACCAGTAGCAATCAGGTGGGAAATACTCAAATGCCCGGTATGAAGCTAATGTTGTATATGATGCCTGTAATGATGCTGTTCTTCTTTAACGATTATGCAGCTGGGTTAAGCTACTATTACTTTTTAGCGAACCTGATAACCATTCTTCAAACCTGGATAATTCGCAAATTTGTTGTTGACGAGGCAAAAGTGCTTGCGCAACTCGAAGCCAATAAAAAGAAACCGGTAAAAAAATCGAAATGGCAAGAAAGGCTCGAGCAGGCTGCTAAACAACGAGGCATGCAACGAAGATAAGCAAAGGTGCGAAAACACGATATCAATAATGTAGAAACACGTCAGGTTGCCATACCCGCTATGTTCGACAATATATCGGGAAGATACGATTCTATTAATCATTTCTTATCGTTTGGTATCGACAGGCTGTGGCGCCGTAAATTTGTTTCTTTAATTAAGGCCGACAACTCCGGTTTTATTGTTGATGTGGCCACTGGAACAGCCGAGATACCTTTGCTTATTGCAAATTGTAATTGCAGTATTGTGGCAGTCGATCCGGCAGAACACATGCTCGAAATAGCAGCGGCTAAAATAGCTTCTGCAAACAGAAACAATATTAAACTTCTCGAAGCTCCGGCCGAAAGCATTCCTCTCGAAAGCGATATTGCCGATATTGTGAGTGTGTCATTCGGTCTGCGTAATTTTAATGATCCCACAAAAGGCTTGTCGGAATTATATCGTATTACCAAGAAAGGAGGCCGGTGTCTGATTTTAGAGTTTAATCTTCCCAAAAACCGAATAGTACGAAGCTTATATGTGTTTTATCTTACCGGAGTGTTGCCGGTGATAGGCGGATTGTTTTCGGGAAATATTAGCGCATACCGATATCTGCACAATTCCATCGTCAGTTTTGCAAGGCAGTATCGGGTTCCCCAGGAATTGAAAAAAGCAGGGTTTTCTCACGTGCATCAGGTGAATATGACACTGGGGGTCGTAAGTATTTATATCGCCGAAAAACCGGTGTAGCATGTAGTTTCTTAAAATCCATACTATCTCTACTATTCGGGTGGATGTGTTTTGCAAAATAAGCCATCAAGAAACTAGCTGCTTGTATGCACTCTCCTCCTGAATTCGGCACAAACAATGCCGGTAGCCACCGAAACATTCAGCGATTCAGCGTGCGCCCCCTCATCAGAAAAAGCAGGAATCGAAATACGGCGGTTTATAATTTTTTCGTTTTCTAAAGCTATTCCCGAGCCTTCGTTTCCCATAACAACCATAGCGCCGCGGCTAAGATCGGTGTTATATATGTTGTCGCCATCGCAAAAAGTGCCGTAAACCGGCAAAGCGGTTTGTTCCCGGTAGCGTAGCAATTCATCGGTGAGATTGTTGTAATGTACCGCCACTCTCAAAAACGCGCCCATGCTAGCCTGAATTACTTTGGTATTGTGCACATCTACGCAGTTCTCAGAACATATCACATGCCCTATTCCAAACCAATCGGCTATGCGAAGTATCGTGCCCATATTGCCGGGGTCTTGTATGTTGTCGAGGGCAAGATATAAGCTTTCGCTATTATATTCGGGTTTCACGGTTTCTTGAATTCTTACAACTGCCATCACCTGCGACGGAGTGCTTAGCATGCTAATGCTTTTCATTAGTTTGTTATCTATAACAAAAACACGAAAGTCATTGTTAATGGGGTTTGCAGCCATCCATTCCCGGGTAGCTATCAGCCAATAAATAGGAGCTTTCGAGAACAAACATTCGGCAACAATTTTTTCGCCTTCGGCAACAAACAACATCTCCCGTCGGCGAAACTTCTTCATTTCTAGCGAACGAATTAAGCTTATTTGCGATTTTGTAAGCATATTATTATTAGTCGGCACAAAGGTAAGGTTTTATCTGCTGATAGCGTTCACGGCCGAGAACCTTTTGTTTGAGCAGTTCATCGGCTGAAACAATTTTATCAACCATTTCGCGATAGCTGAGAATGGCTTCAACCTCCGCTTTTTCGAGATAGGGATGCGATAACATGGTTTTGTAATCGGCTTTATTCAGTTGAATACATCTCAGCAACGATACATCGGCATACACCTGATTGCTTACGGAATTAAACAGAGATTCGTTAAAGCCGTACACTTCTTTAAGTTGCTCCACCGATGCATAGCCGCCCAGACGTTCGCGGTATTTTATGATTCGCTCGGCATACACCTTCCCAATACCTTTCAAACTAACCAAATCGTCGATGCCGGCACTGTTTAGCTCAACCATTACAGCAGGCTTTTTTACCACAGGTAACGTATCGATACGAATCCATTTTTCGAGTGCTCCATAGCTAAGGCTATCGAAGCCGTAAATATTGAGCAAATCTGTTTTGGTTCGGAACACGCCTCCTCTTTCGCGGTATTTAACAATATTCGACGCAACATATTTACGCACACCCAGTTGTATTAACTCTTCTTCGCTCACCGTGTTCGGGTCGAAAACAAAGTACTTGATTTCTTGTTTTGTTTTTTTGTTATCGCGGGCTGTTTCCGTAATGATGATATACGGCTCCAATTCTAAATACAATTCCGATGACAATCCGTAAATCTTCGCCAGATCGCCGGGTTTCCGAAATTTTCCACCTTTGTTACGGTAATTCACAATGCTTCCGGCAACTTTTTCCGAAATGCCTAATCGCATAAAATCATCAGCCGATGCAGTATTGGGGTCGAAGTAAAACAATTCTGCTTCAGGTGTTGTGTCGCAACTGCTTTGCGATTGCATGAATTTGTCGATATCAGATTCGAATTGTGAGAAATCGTATTTTTTATTGATACTGATATAACGAGAAGCAACATTCGCAACAATTAAAAAGAGCAAAAGAATTGTCAGCACCAATATGCCCCGTTTCTCGCGACGGTTAAATCCGAACAAATCGTTGAAGCGACTCATTTTTTACGTGTCTTTTTATACGCATCCGACGAAAAGTAATCGTCAATTTCTTTTTTCATTACCGGAGCAAGCAGTAGCAAGGCTATCAGGTTAGGAATGGTCATGAATGTGATAACCATGTCAACAAAATTCCACACTAGATTAATCCCCCACACCGAACCTAAAAACACGAACAGGCCAAACACGTAGTAGTAGGGAGTAATGGCTTTATCGCCAAATAAATATTGTGCAGCTCGGCTTCCGTAGTAGCTCCAGCTGATTATGGTAGAAAACGCAAACATAAACAGACTGATGCTGATAATATGTTTGGCCAACCAGCCAATATTGAAATAATCTAATCCGTGTTCAAACCCTGCAATGGTTATTTCAACACCTTCTTTCGAGGGTAGCGACCATGCCCCGCTTACCATAATTACAATGGCAGTCAGGGTGCAAATAATAATAGTGTCAACCAGAGGCTCAACGCTGGCAACAAGACCTTCGCGCATGGGGTGTTCGGTTTTGGCCGCTGCATGTGCAATAGGTGCCGATCCCTGGCCTGCTTCGTTCGAGAACAATCCCCGCCGAACCCCCCATGTTAATGTCATAATAAATGTGGCTCCGGCAAATCCACCGGTAGCAGCCGTTCCGGTAAAGGCGTCGTGCACTATTTGATAGAGAACACCGGGAATGGCTTTATAAAAAACAACTATCACCACAATGGATGTTACAAAATAAAAAACTGCCATTATGGGAACCAGCCGCGATGTTACTTCGGCTATACGTTTTATACCGCCAACAATTATTAACAATACCAGGCTTGTTACTACCAAGCCTGTGGCCCACACCGGAAACTGATAACTCTCGCGCAAAGCTCCTGCAATTGAATTGGCCTGAGCCATGTTTCCGGTACCCAAAGAGCACAAAACTGCAGCAACAGCAAAAACCACGGCTAGCCATTTGGCATATTTCCCCAGTTTATCTTTCAATCCCATTTCCATGTAATACATGGGGCCACCCGATACTGTGCCGTCGGCATTTTGTTTGCGATATTTAAGTGCCAGCGTGCACTCTACCATTTTCAACATCATGCCGAAGAAACCCACAACCCATATCCAAAAAATAGCTCCAGGCCCACCCCAGTGTATGGCCAATGCTACCCCAACAATGTTTCCGGTTCCTACTGTAGCCGATAGGGCAGTGGTTAACGCTTTAAAATGTGAAACGTCGCCGGGGTCTTTTTTGCTTTCGAATTTTCCGGCAATTATTTTTATGGCATGACCTATTCGGGTTATTTGCAGTAACCTGAAACGAATTGTAAAATAAATGCCGGCAGGTATCAGCATTATCAGTATGGCATACCCTCCTACATATTCATTATACCATTGAATAGCCTGATTTAAGTACTCGCTGAAACTGTGAAAACTATCGAGAAATCCTTCCATCTGAAGATGTTTAAATAATTAAATTAACCCATCAATAAAAAAAGCACCAATGGCTACGGCTCCAACAGCTACAGGCGCAATGTACCGGATAATAAATATAAGAACAGCAGCAACGGGGGCACTTACTTTTCCGCCCTGCCTGATTTCGTCTAAAAAATTGGCTTTCCCCAACTTCCATCCGGTGTACAATATAATAAACAAGGCTCCGAATGTAAGAAATACATTTGCCGATAAATAATTCATCAAATCGAACATGGTCATACCAAATAATGTATATTCCTTAAGAGGCCCAAACGAAAGGGTGCAAAAAACGCCTAACAACGAAATTGCAGTTGCGCTTAATATGCATGCTTTTATTCGGCTAATCTTAAATCGGTCTTTCATATAAGCAACCACCACTTCTAGCACCGAGATAGTACTGGTGAGGGCTGCAACCGATAACAAAATAAAAAAGATAATGGCAAACACATATCCTCCGGGCATGGCCTGAAATATTTTCGGCAGGCTTACAAAAACAAGCCCCGGACCTCCCACCGGATTTTCGCCCATAGCCATCAGTGCAGGGAACACCATTACTCCGCTAAGCACAGCAATTAATGTGTCGGCCGACGCAATTTGTATTGAACTTCCCAACAGGGGCGTGTTTTTTCTGATATACGACCCGTAGGTGATAAGGGCTCCCATGCCAATGCTCAGCGAAAAAGCAGCTTGACCCAAAGCCATTAGCATGCTTTGCAGGGTGATTTTACTGAAATCGGGCACAAACAAAAAGCGCAGGCCTTTGTCGGCGCCGGGCAGGCTGACACTTCTGACGCAAATAACAATAATAAGCAAGAGTAGCAAAGGCATTAGTATTTTGGTGTATTTCTCTATGCCTTTCTGTATGCCGGCCATCACAACCCCCGCTGTCAGCAGCATAAACACCAGTTGCCAAACAACCGGCATAATACTTCCGCTCGAAAACAATGCAAAATCTGAATTTAGTTGTTCTATACTTTTCCCGGCAAAACCGCCTTTAACTGCCTGAACAATATATTCAAGCGTCCATCCTGCAACGGTGCTGTAGAACGATAGAATTACAAAAGCCGCTATAATGCCCATTAAGCCTATCAGCCACCATGAGCTGCCTGGCGATAACACACGAAACGAATTCAGCGCATTGCTCTGGGCGCGACGCCCAATAACAAACTCCGATAGCATTACCGGTATGCCAATAGCTAACACAAAAAACAGATACATCAACAAAAAGGCTCCGCCTCCGTTTTCACCCGTGATGTACGGGAAGCGCCAGATATTTCCCAAACCCACTGCCGAACCTGCAGCAGCAGCAATAACCCCGAATTTACTGCTGAAACCATCTCTGGTTTCGAATGATGAACTTGCCATGTGTTAGGTTCTGAAATCGACCTTAAATGTAATAAAACTATTATAAAACCAAAAAGAAGGCAGAATTTGTTTATAGTTTTTTAATTCATGTTTGTTAAATAATGTAATAGAATTTGTAATTATGGTAAAATTAATTTATCTTTGCTTTTCGTTGTGTTAATAAAATAAATAAATAGTGAGTTTATGGCAAAAATTAAACTTGACGCAATGGATAAAAAAATTCTTGATATTCTTATCAGGAATTCGAAAACATCGGTGGTAGATATCGCCAAGAAGTGTAAGATTTCGGCTGCTGCTATTCATAAACGTATCAACAAACTTGAAGAAGTGGGTGTGATTGGTGGTTATCGTTTGGTTGTAAACCCACAGGTTCTCGATTTTAAAACGCAGGCTTTTATTGGTATTATTCTGGAGCGTGCAAATATGTTTGCAGGAGTTACCGAGAAGATACGCGAAATACCCGAAGTGGTTGAATTGCATTTTACAACAGGCCAGTATGGAATTCTTGCAAAGGCCTATTGCCGCGATAACAAACATTTACAGGATGTATTGGTAAAAATTCACAATATCAATGGTGTGTCTAATACCGATACCATGATTAGTATCGAGCAACTTATCGACAGAAGTATTCCCTTGTAATGCTATCGTAGGGTAGTGTTATTTATCTTGTTTCGATAAATTTTCGATTTGCTCCGACAGGCGGGTAATTTTTTCGTTAAGGCTATCAACTTTCTTTTCCAGTTCGTCGTTGTTGTCGGCTATCATGGCATCAACAAAAATTGAATTTACCAGCGACAATCCCAGTATGCCACCCGACACCAGTATCAGAATAAAATAAACGGTTGCCAAAGCTCCAAGCGCAGGCGTCGAATTGCTGGCAATGGTATTGGGTATTTCGTACCAACCCTCAACCGTGAAAATTTGAAAAATGGAATACAACGAAATCATCGGGTTACCAAAGTATTCGGGCGCAACCGATTTAAACAGGTGACACGAAAACACACCCAGTATGAAATTGTAAACAAACAAACTAATCAATACCAGAACCGACGACTTAAAAGCCCTTTGTATTCCTTTAAGCAAACTACCTATATCAGGTATGAATTCTATAAATCGAAAAGTTTTAAATACACGTGCTACCCGAAGTACAATAACAAAACTGAGATCAACAGTAGTAGTATCGATGCAATATAGAAATATGGAGAAAAAAGAAACGCTTATCACCACAAAGTCGAACTTGTTCCAAGCAGTACTTAAATACTTTCTTACACCTCGTGTTTTTGTTTTTAGATATAACTCGGCAACAAAAACGAGTGTTAGCAATACATCGGCAATCGACAATGCAATTTCGAAAGGCTTCGAAATTCCCTCGAAACTCATTACGAAAATTACTAATGCATTCAGAATGATCAGCCAAAGAATAAATTTGTTGTTGAGGAGTAGTTTTTTCATCGCTATAAGTAATAATTAGAAATGGGCAGGATGGGTTTCTTTTGTAACTATACCTTTCATAAACCATGTAATTATAATTGTAAAATTAGTTTTTTTGTTGTTTCTGGCAAACCCACTCAAACTTCAAATTCAGAAAGCACAAAAACGAAAAATCAATTGATTTTTGTGTTACGATTTTTTTTATTTTTGATATCAGTCATGAAAGG
The DNA here is from genome assembly GCA_964511665.1 of uncultured Bacteroidales bacterium. Lineage (GTDB taxonomy): Bacteria > Bacteroidota > Bacteroidia > Bacteroidales > ML635J-15 > JAGOEF01. The sequence goes on along the minus strand of CAZEHA010000001.1, from coordinate 95,465 downwards.
GAAAAACACAGCACGCTTATTTTACATCGATGTTATCAGGGGATGGGCAATAGTTATTATGGTATTGGCCAACAGTGCTCCTTATGTAATGCAAGAACCCTATCCGTTTTGGTTTCGCCTTATAAGTTCGTTTGCTGCCCCGGTTTTTATTGCACTTTCGGGGTATATGATTGGTTTAAAAACAAACCAAACGAGCAATAAGAAACTTATCGTGCGTGGTTTGCTTGTTGTGCTCGCGGCAATTTCTATCGACGTTTTTATTTGGAAACTGATGCCGTTTCAGTCGTATGATGTGCTTTACATAATTGGTTTTTCTATTGTTTTAAGCCCTTTTTTATTGAAACTAAATCGTTTGCATACAATTGCACTCATGCTTTTCATATTTGCATCAGCCTTTGTGCTGCAATATGTTTTTTGTTACACTTTACGTTCTTTAGACTCCGGTTTTAGTTTCGAAAACATGTCGATTATTTTCCATTCGGCGCGTGCCCTGCTATTGGATGGATGGTTCCCTGTGTTACCATGGCTTGGCTTTTTTGTTGCAGGCATGTATTTGTCGCGGTTCGGATTCGCTGTCAGAAATACAAACAAACTACTGTATGGGTGTATTCTAAGTTTGGTTTTTGCGGCTTCGTCGGTGCTAATTTATTTTCAGTACAGGCCTTTGCGCGAAGCTTATGGCGAATTGTTTTATCCGGCCGATTTATATTATTGCACAGCTGCATTCAGCATACTTGCCTTGCTGGCTTTAAATGCCCGAGCTTTTCGAGCAACAATGTTTGAACCTGTGTCGTGGTTGGGTCGCAGCAGTTTGTTCTTTTATATTCTGCATCTTGCTGTAATTTCGTATGGAATTGCATCGATACATGAGTTGCTTGGAGCTAATATATGGCTTAGCATGGCAGCCTTTTTCATTTCTTTGTCAATTTTGGGATGGGTTTTACAACAGTATAAAAAAACGCGTTTATGGCAAAAAACACCGTATGTATTTCGATTCTTGCTGGGATCGTAGCCTTGGCATCAAGTTATAGCCTGCAGGCACAAAAAGACACAGTGAAAGTAGGAAGTTTTATTAATTCATTATACGATTTCGATTTTTACGAAAAAAGCTACAACATCGACTTCTGGCTTTGGCTTCTTTACGAAAACCCCGATCTCGATTTCGATGGTGCCATCGAAATAAAACCATCGAAAGACTTTCAATTAAGCAACGTAATTCTCGACGAAACAGCAGGCTTGCAATGGTTAAGCATGAAGGTTCATGCAGAATTGCGCAAAGACTGGGATCTCACCAAATATCCATTCGACACACAATCGCTGTGTTTCTATGTGGAATCGGCCGATTGGGATACCAGCACCATGGTGTTTGTTCCCGACTTAGAGAATTCTAAAATTGACCCCGGCTTTGCATTAGACGAGTGGACAATTACTGGCACATCTTTTCATGAAGAAATTACCGTGTATCAAACCACCTATGGAGATCAGGAACTGGAAGGGCAAAGCGCATACCCTGCAATAAAAGTTCAAATTGAGTTGTTGCGGAAAAGTTCCTGGCTTACTTTATTCAAACTGATTACGGGTGTGCTGGTGGCATTCTTTATCTCTTGTCTGGTATTTCTAATAAAACCTACCAATGTTGACCCGCGTTTTGGTTTATGTGTGGGCGGCTTGTTTGCTGCTATAGGTAACAAATATATTATCGAAGGCATTGTTCCAAGCACCAATGCAGTCACCATGCTCGACAGTATTCACAATCTGACCTATATTTTTATTTTAATCATTATTATTATCTCAATATTCTCGTTAAAAATTTTCGAAAAGCAAACCGAAAAATCTATTAAAATATCGCAAAAAATCGACACCATAAGCCTGATTTTCATTTCGATAGTTTACACCTTGGCGGTAAGCTACCTGATTTTTCACGGGGCTGATATTTTGTAATACTTTATGTTTGCAAAATGTTATACTGCACTGTTGCAGTAATTGCAGGCGATTGTTATTTTTGCATAAACCATGAAAACAACACGATCTCATATATTGGCGTTGAGGAGTCTGCTTTTGGGGGCATTGCTGACCCCCTTTTCGCTGTATTCGCAGTTTAGTCAGACCAACTACATCGACATAGGCAAGAATTATGTATCGCAATCGGTTTTTGTAAAGCCGGTTTCTTCGAGTCGGTTCAACTACAACAATTTTTCGGTAAGCCTGAGTCTCGAATTTCTGCTTGGTACTCAAACCACTGGCTTATCGGCTCTTAATGCGGGCATGGCCTATGAACTGTTATTGCTGAAAGCGCCTCTTACATTGGGGTTTGCTTATCTGCAAAGCCATCCCACCCGATATGTAAACGAGTTGCAATATGTTGTGCTGATGACCTGGGAAAAGAACCGCTGGATTTTTCAAATAGGCAACAATACCCGCGTATTTCAACTTAGCCGGTTTGCATTGTCCAATTTTTCCGACAATGAGAATTTGCATCAAAAAATTGTGGAATATCGCAATCTGATGTATTCATGCACCTACCTGCTTATAAAGCCGGAATCTCAGTGGAATATTTGGGTAAGTGTAAGAAATTTCGATAGGTTTCTTATTCAACAAGAAACCAATCCTTTGCCGGCCATGGGCTTGTATTTTGATACTCAAAGCCGGATCAGGTTGTTTAGTGAAATATGGTATCAACGTGCAGGATTGTTTAATATTAGGGTTAATTATTTTGGTGTTTTTACCCGATTTGGATTGATATGGCAAACAAGCTCTACATAATGCTAACAGCAATATTGCTGTTGCTTGCTTCGGTATCATGCGATGTTGATCCAACCGGATTGCTCTATTCTACCGATCCGGTGAACAGTCGATTTTCTGAATCGATGGAATGGAATGCCGCACACATGCCTTTTGTGTTGCATTGTGATGCGGATAATTATAGGTTGATGTTTGCCGCCGATGCACATTTGGGCGATACAGCAAACTTAATCACGCTACTTGGCATAGCAAACGATGATTTGCCACTGGCACTGGTTTTTGCCGGCGACATGCTTAGCGGAAAGGAGGCCGATTACGATAAGTTTTCATCAATTCTTCAGCGTGTTTGCATGGTTCCTGTTTTTCATTCGGTAGGCAATCACGAATTGTATTTCGATGGTTGGACGCACTTCAAAAAAAACTTTGGTACCGGTGTGTACACCATCCGCATCGAAACAACCGAAAGTTGCGACCTGATTATTGTGCTCGATTCGGGCAGCGGAACTCTCGGAAACCTGCAGCTCGATTGGTTGAGCAATGTGTTGCAACAACAACGAAATCAGTACAGGCATTGCATTGTGGTGCATCATGTCAACTTTTTTAGAACCCGATTCAGCACGTCAACAAGTCCCTTGCCCGTAGAATTGTACGAATTGATGAGCCTGTTTGCTGAACATAATGTAAATATGGTAGTGTCGGGGCACAATCACAAGCGTATGGAAGATGTGTTGGGTAATACGGTGTATTTGTGTCCCGATGCCATGGCCGATTATAATAGTAAAGCGGCATATTTACTTGTCGAAATGAAAGATGAGCTTGGTTATTCGTTTATCGAATTGAATTAAATCAGTTGTAATTTAGCGAGTTATGGCTTTCGTTGTAATAGCATGTTATTATACTGTCCATTTCCTCGATACCCGTTGCAATGCGGTTGATTTTTGCCCATAAATCGTTGCTGATGAGGCCTTGCAGTGCCTGATTAACAACCAGAATATCGCGAAAGCACGATTTCAATATTTTGTCCCATTGCTTATGGTATTTTACTACATCATCGGCATGTACCACTTTGCGACGGGTTCCTTCGGGCCTTGCCCGAAAGGGGCGTGGTAAATTCAGATACCCGTAATCGTCGGTGAGTTCCTCGCCCGGGTAAATATCGCGTATGGCTATCTCGAAATCGTAGGCTGTGGTCATGCAGTTCGAATGAAAACTGTGGTTGGTGTAGCGTGCAATATCCCAACACAACACATAATCGCCTTTGTTGTTCCTGAAGCAGTACTTAAACAGCACCTCTTTGTAAATATTATTGAGTTTTACAATCTCCATTGGGGTAAAAACCCTGTCGAGTTCATCTTGAACCCAAGTTATGGTACCCTTAGGTAAAAAGCTTTTGGCAACAATGCCATAGCCTACTTCATTGCTAATCCATTTTAGCTCGGTGTCGGGGTGTATCATGGCCAGATATTGTGAAAACGATTTGGAAAAAACAAAATTAAACATGATTTATTTACGATGTACACCGGCTGAAACATTTTCTTCAAAAAAATATATTCTATTGCTGTTTAGTTTATTAATTTTATTGCCAAATAATAGAAACATGACAAAGATTAAAACACGTTACCTCGGAATGCTGCGCACCGAGAATATTCACCTGCCATCGGGCACCCTGCTGTTGACCGATGCCCCGGTTGATAACAAGGGAAAAGGCGAAAAATTTTCACCCACCGATTTGGTAGCTACTGCCTTGTGCGACTGCATGCTCACCATTATGGGCATAGTGGCTCAGGAACATGGTTTTTCGATTGACGCTGCTACCGCCGATGTAGAAAAAATTATGACCGACAAACCACCGCGACGTATTGCCCGGGTTATTATTTCGGTCGATCTAAGGGCTTGTGAACTCTCGGAAAAGCAGAAAAAAATGCTTGCGGCTGTCCCTCCTCTTTGTCCCGTTGCTTTAAGTTTACACCCCGATATAGTGCAAGATGTTCGTTTAATTTTCGATTGACATGGATTACGATTATTTAAAGGGTAGCACCCTGAATCTGAGTAAAACGGTTGAGCCACACGAGTCGGCGGCAAAGTATGGTTCAGGGCTTGTTGAGGTTTTTGCCACGCCCGCAATGGTGGCGTTTATCGAAAAAACCTGCATGCTGGCAGTAGCCGATAAATTGCCTTCGGGTTTTGGAACTGTTGGTGTGGCAATTAATGTTAGCCACGAAAAGGCAACTCCAATTGGTGCCACAGTAACTTGCAAGAGTGAACTAATTGAAGTTCAGGGCCGTAAACTTGTTTTTGAGGTAGAAGCAAACGACCACAATGGACGTATTGGCAAGGGCTTTCACGAAAGGTTTATTATCGACACAGCGAAATTTATGGCGAAACTCAACTAAAACATGTTTCTTAACATGTTTTATTCATAAGCTTGTACTCCCAATGCTTATAGTTTGTTTTAGCACTAATACCAAGGCTTGTAAAACAATTATTTCTGTAAATATTTCATTTGCTGGTTTTGTACGATTATATTTGCAATCCTGCAAAGCGCAGCAATCGCACTATTGTTAAACCTAAAATAAATTAAAAGTTATGTCGAAGAAGAACGTTATTATTATTGGAGCTGCCGGAAGAGATTTCCACAATTTCAATACCTATTTCAGGGGCAAAGCCGAGTATAATGTTGTTGCATTTACCGCAGCCCAAATACCTGATATCGATGGTCGTAAATATCCCAAAGAACTAGCCGGAGACTTGTATCCCGCTGGAATTCCCATTTTTGCAGAAGACGATCTCGAAAAACTTATCAAAGACCTGAAGGCTGAAATATGCGTGTTTGCCTACAGCGATGTGCCTTATGCCCGTGTTATGAATATGAGTGCCCGCGTGAATGCTGCCGGTGCCGATTTTATGCTGATTGGGCCTCGCGAAACACAGATTAAATCGAACAAACCCGTTATTGCCGTTGGTGCTACCCGCACCGGTTGTGGAAAGAGCCAGACTTCGCGTCGCATTATCGAAATTCTGGTTGAAATGGGTCTTAAAGTGGTAGCAGTGCGCCACCCCATGCCTTATGGCGACCTTGTGAAACAAAAAGTGCAGCGTTTTGCCACGGTCGAAGACCTGAAAAAACACGAATGCACCATCGAAGAAATGGAAGAATACGAACCCCATGTGGTTAGCAAACGTAACGTGATTTATGCCGGTGTTGACTACGAAGCCATTCTGCGCGAAGCCGAAGTTGATCCCGATGGTTGCGATATCGTTCTCTGGGATGGTGGAAACAACGACTTCCCATTCTTCAAACCCGACCTTTTTGTTGGTGTTGCCGACCCCCTGCGCCCCGGTGCCGAAGTAAGCTATTATCCCGGTGAAGTAGTTGCCCGCATGGCCGATGTTATTGTTATTAACAAAATCGACTCTGCATCGCTCGAAAACATCAATACGGTTCGTGCAAATCTGGCAGCGCTTAATCCAAACGCTATTATTGTTGATGGTGCATCGTACCTCACCGTTGACAAACCCGAACTTATCCGCGGCAAAAAAGTGCTGGTGGTTGAAGACGGACCCACACTTACCCATGGTGAAATGAAAATTGGTGCCGGAACAGTAGCCGCACAAAAATTTGGAGCTGCCGAATTGGTTGACCCACGTCAGTATGCCGTTGGTAAACTGGCCGAAACATTCCGCATTTATCCGAATATCGGAACATTGCTTCCGGCTATGGGTTATGGCGAACAACAGGTGAAAGACCTCGAAGCTACCATTGCCAACACACCTTGCGATGCAGTAGTAATTGCCACACCTATCGATTTGAATAGAATTGTGAAAATTACCAAACCCACTGTAAAAGTAGGTTACGAACTTCAGGAAATCGGTTTCCCGAATCTCGACCAAATTCTTGGCGATTTCGTAAAAAAACACAACCTGAAATAATCAGTGTGCACAAATTATTAAAAGGCTTGCTTCGGCAAGCCTTTTTTGTTGAAATAAATATAACAAAAACCGCTTTGTGATGCAACCATAACCAAATGATTTGCGTATAAGTTACATTATACGTATCGAATTGAACAAAACAAAAAAGAGCACGGGGCTTGTAAGCCTATCCCGACCTGTTTACAATGTGGTTGCATTTACAATAAGTATTTGTAATGCAATTCAATTCAATTCAATTCAATATATATTCCTTAGCTTTACACATTTTAAGGAGATAAATATATAATCGAAAACCAAATGTACATATCTTAATCGTGAAAAATAGTGTAATAAAAAAGAACTTGACAAAATTGTTAAATTGCATTGAAAATGCTAGTGAAGGAACGCAACACGGTATTAAAGAATCAGCTTATGAAAAATAAAATTCTTGGAGTCTGCTTAGGCTGTATTGTCGGATTCTCGTTGTTTGCCCAGAATTTTGAAAACATTTACGGAGGATATAAGTATCCGCTTTCGGTATATGCCGACGACACACTGATTTTTGAAGGCTGCACAAACCTGATTAACGTTTTCCGTAACGACGGCTCTTTTGTGGAAAGCCACTATGTGCCCGGTTCGGTATATTCAATAACCAAAGACACCTTAGGTCGTATGGTTTTCGGAGTTTCAGGCAATGAAAGCGGCTGTCTGGCCATTTTCAACGGGCAGGAATGGTCGCAGTTTACACACGACGATGGTTTGCCTCAAGGTGAAATTGTGTCGTTGGCTTACGACCACAACAACTGTCTATGGCTTAGTATGGGCAATCCTGCCCGCATCGTAAAATATGACGGTATTAATTGGACGGAAATATACGGTTTCGGCGACACCATTGCCATTTACTATACCAACGAGATTGTTGTTGACAGTTCAAATACTGTTTTTATAGGAATATCTGTTAACGGAGGTACATCTTGGACTTATGGAGTGGTAGCCATAAATAACAATGATACTGTAATTTATAACTATCTTAATTCAAATTTTCAGGTTAGTTGCAGGCATTCATCGTTTCTCGACAGTAACAACCATGTATGGTTCGGTGGGTGCTACAATAGTTTATATCGTTTTGATGGGACCACATGGCATAATGAAGCGCAGAATGAGGTTTTCAATGCCAGCAATTCCTATTGTGCAATTAGCCAAAATACCAATGGCGATATGGTATTGGCAACGAGTTCAAAGTTGTATGTTGGCTTCGGCAACAATTGGCAACAATATGGCCTTAGCGACGAACTGCCGTTCAATTTCATAATGGACGCCGATTGCGACACGCAGGGAAATTTGTGGGTTGTTTGTAGCAACAATGATAGTGACGATGATCCGCGACTCGGTGGTCTTAGCCGCTTGAACAATGGAGTTTTCGAACATTTTTTCCCTAATTCTTACATAGGTATACCTAGAAATATTTTGTTTAATGGAAACCACACATATACATACGGTTATGCAGGAAGCCAAACACCACTCACGGTTTACGATGGTGAAACTTGGAACATTGAGAAATTCGGGGAGGGATTTTACAATCAGAACACCAATGCAGTGGCCATCGACAGTCATGGGAACATCTGGATCGGTGCAGATACCTTGTACCGTATCGACCCCCAGAACCAGATGCATCGCATTGACAGTCTCTGCGGTGATTCGCTCGGACGAGTGAACTGCCTTGCCGTTTCGGGCGACAAAATATGGCTCAGCGACTCGCTGAGCAGGCTGTATGAATACAGTGGCAGCGAATGGAACAAACTGAATGTACCGGAAAATATTAGCTTAAAATGGGCAACCCGCTTGCTTGTCGGGGACGAAAACGATTTATGGTTTGTAACTGGAGGGAAAGCATACCGGTACCAGTCAGGAAATTGGACAGACCTCAATACAAGTTATGGATTTCCGACAGCGGAAGTAATTAATGATATCACCTTTGCCGGCGACAGCACCTGGTTTGCTACCCGACACGGTCTGGCACTCATGTACAATAATGAATTGAATTTCATTTGCAACGATTCTACCTATTCATCCGGATACAGCGATTATTATACGGTGTATGCCGACAGGAACGGGAAGATTTGGGCAGGCAATCGCAAAAGCGCAGTCAGTATTTTAGGGGATCAGCCGGAGTATGTTTATCCCGGTGGAGTAGAACAAGCGATTTATACAATCCGGGAAGATAATAGCTATAACCTCTGGTTTTGCGGAAGCCTGAGTCTGTCGCATTTGCATTATGGTTTTGAAGAAATTGAACCCTTCAGTCGCATAAAGGAAAACCTACAGGTTTACCCAAACCCGGCAACAAATGAGTTTTTTGTTGAATTGCCGCAAGGTATTGATAATGATGTATTGGAAATTTATTCAACAAATGGCAGTTTGGTGTGGCTGCAAAATGTTGGGGTTGGAACAAACAGGATTGGTATTTTTGGGCTGGAAGCGGGGATGTATTTGGTAAAGATGAGAAATACGAATGTTTTTGGGAAGGTGGTTGTTGAATGATGGTTTTTGAACAAAACCCCGTAGAGACGCGATTTATCGCGTCTGATTAAACGGATAATAATTGTTGGGTTGGTTTGAGACGCGATAAATCGCGTCTCTACGGGGAATCGATGATATTATTTCGCTATTCCGTTTTATTTTGTAAAATTTGCAACAAAATTTGTGTTGCATGCCTTCGGTATTGTACATATCATACGATGGGATGACCGACCCGCTGGGGCAGTCGCAGGTGATACCCTATTTGCAGGGTCTTGCTGCGCATGGCTATAGCATTACCATTCTCAGTGCCGAAAAAAAGCAGGCTTATCAGAATCATGCTTCGCACATACAGGCGATTCTCGATGATGCCGGCATTGCATGGAAAACTGTGTTTTACACCAAAAAGCCACCGGTGTTGTCGACCATTTCCGATGTGTTTGCACTGCGTCGCGCCGTAAGGCAATTGATGAAAACCACTCAGTTCCATCTGGTGCATTGCCGCAGTTACATTACGCCTATGGCCGGATTGCTCGTAAAACGCAAACAGGCAGCAGGCTTACTGTTCGATATGCGCGGTTTTTGGGCCGACGAACGTGTCGATGGTGGTTTATGGAACCTGAAAAATCCGGTTTTTAATGCGGTTTACAGGTTCTTCAAGCAAAAAGAGAAGCACTACCTCGAAATGGCCGATGCCACAGTAGCACTTACCCATGCAGCCAAAGCCGAAATGTACCGCTGGGTAAAAGTTCGCTTTAATCCCGAAAGCATCAATGTGATTCCATGCTGCGCCGATTTTGCGTTGTTTCAGATTCCCGACAACCGGCAACGGCAACTGAGCCGCAGTGCCCTGGGCTACACACCCGAAAACCTGGTTTTTGCCTATCTGGGTTCGTTGGGAACCTGGTATCTCATCGACGAAATGATGCAGTTTTTTGCAGCCGTGCAACAAGCTTATCCACAAGCAAAACTGCTGATAATTACCCGCGATACTCCGGGTGTTCAAGCCGAAAATGCCGGTATATCTCCCGAAAACATTCAGTATATGGCTGCTTCGAGAAGCGAAGTGCCTCAATTGCTCAGTGCTGTCGATATCGGCATTTCTTTTATTAAGCCCTCCTATTCCAAAAAAAGCAGCAGCCCTACAAAACAAGGCGAAATGCTGGCAATGGGCATACCCATGATTGTGAACAGCGGCGTGGGCGATGTTGACGAAATTGTGCTTCAAACACAATCGGGAGCCATACTATATAAAATGAAGCCGGAAGCATTCAACGCAGTGATTAACAAAATACCCGCTTTGCTCCAACTCGACCGCAACGAAATTCGCCATGCGGCAGCCCAAATACTCGACCTGAAAACCGGTATAGAATCGTATCATAAAATTTACAAACAACTGTGCCGTGAAGCCTAAGAAAAAAATACTGGTAATTTGCCCTGCTCCCGAAAATGTGTACCCAAGCCAGCGCCTCAAATATGAGCAATACTTCGGACATTGGCGCGATAATGGCTACCAAATAGTGGTAGCCCCTTTTATGAATCACGCATTTTGGAAAATTCTTTATAAAGACGGACATTTTGCAGCAAAACTATTCTATACTATTTTTGGATACCTCAGGCGATTGTACGACATTTTACGTGCTCCGGCATACGATGTTGTATATGTTCACCTGTGGGTAACTCCGTTTGGCACATCCTTGTTCGAGTACATGCTGAAGCTAACCAACAGGCACATGGTGTACGATATCGACGATGCCGTATTCAAAGGACACAAAAGCCGTATGAACTGGTTTGTGGCATGGCTCAAGGGCAAAAAGAAAATTTTTTCGCTCATGAAAATGGCTGGCCATGTGATAGTGTGCACCAAATACCTCGAAGAAGAAGCCCTGAAGCACAACAAGCGTGTTACCGATATTTCGTCAACCTTCGACACCGAACGCTTTACGGCACTAACCCGTTACGATGTTGCCGATACCATTACCTTAGGCTGGACAGGCAGCCACAGTACCATTCCGTTTCTGCATTTGCTCGACGAAGCCTTACAGCGCGTGGCGCAACTGCGCAGCATCAAACTACGGGTAATATGCGATCGCGATTTCGAACTGGCGGGTGTTGAAGTCGAAAACATAAGGTGGACCGAAGAAAACGAAGTTGCCGACCTGCACGGCATACACATAGGCTTGTACCCCACACCCACCGAAGAATGGGTTCTCGGTAAAAGCGGTCTCAAGGCATTGACCTATCAGTCGTGCGGCATTCCGTGCGTTGCTACGTCATTCGGGTCGAATCTCGAAAACATAGAGCATGGCGTGAATGGATTTTTGGTTTCAAGCACCGACGAATGGGTCGAATATATCATCACACTTATCGACAGCCAAGCCCTGCGCGAGAAAATAGGCCGAGCCGGCCGCGAAAACGTGATGAAACATTTTTCGGTACAGGCCAATGCCCCCAAGTACCTGAACATTTTAAATGAAGTGGCAAAAAAAGGCTGATGCAAAAAAAACAGCTTGATTTTCTGTTTTTTTATTGATATTTGTAGTGTTTTCGGCGTAGCCGTTTTGGCAATTATAAGAGAACAAAAAACCGGCTTCTTCGTCGGAAAAAGAACAGAAATGTAAAGTTTATTGAAATATTTTTGAAACCATGAAGAAAAACCAAAAAGTACTGATAACCGGTTGCGGAGGAATGTTGGGCAAATCGATGTACCGTGTTTTCGTAGAAAAATACGCTGACGTTAAGGCCACCGATATCGACTGCAACGAGTCCTGGCTTGGGTATCTCGATGTGAGAGACTTTGCGGCCTGTGTTCAGGTTTTTGAGCAATTTCAACCCGATATTGTGTTGCATCTGGCTGCCCACACCGACTTGGAATATTGCGAAACCCATCACGAAGACTCGTGGTGTACCAACGCCTTGGGAACCGAGAACATTGCCTTGCTTTCCGAAAAATATCAATGCACTATGGTGTATATATCAACTGCCGGCATATTTGGAGGCGAGCAGGAGTTTTTTACCGACTTCGATGCTCCCAACCCATTGAGCCATTACGCTAAAGGAAAATACTACGGCGAACGTTTTGTGCTCGAAAGGGTTTCGAAATGCTTTGTGTTTCGCCCCGGTTGGATGATGGGTGGCGGGCCTTCGAAAGACAAAAAATTCATCAATAAAATTTACAAGCAAATTGTTGCCGGAAAAACCCGGCTGCATGTGGTCGACGACAAGCTTGGCACACCCACCTATACATTAGACTTTGCCTCGGCCATATCGCGGGTTATCGAAACCGGATACTACGGATTATACAATCAGGTTTGCGAAGGCTCGTGCAGTCGCTACGATGTGGCCATTGAACTCGTTAAACTGCTGGGTCTCGAAAACAAGATAACAGTAGAAAAGGTAGAGTCCGATTATTTCGAAAACGAATATTTTGCTCCACGTCCCTATTCCGAAAAATTGGTAAATCTGAAACTGAACATGCGTGGGATAAACTACATGCGCGACTGGAAAATTTGTCTGGCCGAATATGCACAAGAATATTCCGACGACTTAAAAAACCACAGTATTTAACCGGCAGTGGAACAGAAACGCTAATTTCGGAGAAAAACCGTAGGTGTTTAAAAAAAATAACTAAATTTGCGGCAATTTTGCGGATGTGGCGGAATTGGTATACGCGCCAGACTTAGGATCTGGTGCCGCAAGGCTTGGGGGTTCGAGTCCCTTCATCCGCACAAAAATTAAATTCTGCTTCGGCTTGCTGCCGGGGCGGTTTTTATTTTAAGAATTGTAAAAAATAACGTATCGTAAAACTATGAACATCAGCTTGCAAAACACCGACGATTTGAATGCGGTGATTACAGTGAACATTAAAAAAGAAGACATTGCCGAAAATGTGGAAAAAACCATGCGCGACTACAAACGCAAGGCACAGGTTCCCGGATTCCGCCCGGGTATGGTTCCCATGGGGCTTATTAAGAAAATGTATGGCGATGCCATTATGGCCGAAGAATTGAATAAGAAAATTTCTGACAGCCTCAACGAATTCCTCAGCAACGAAAGCATTAATGTGCTGGGCGACCCTATGCCAAATGAACAGCAGGAACCCATCGATTTTAACGCAACCGACGATTATAACTTTCTGTTCGACATAGGTCTAACACCACAATTCGAAGTGAAACTTACAAAACGCGACAAAGTAAACTACTATAAAATCAAGGTCGATGATGAAATGATCGACAAGCAAATTGCGCAGCATCGTCAGCGTCACGGTTCTTTTGTAGAAGCAAGTGTTCCCGGCGAAAAAAGCATGTTTCGCGGGTTGATGATAGAAGCCGACGACGAAATGAACCCGAAAGAAAACGGTGTAGTAAAAGAAGATGCCAGCTTCTATCTGGGATCGGTAAAAGACGATGATATCAAAGCACAATTGCTGCAAATGGAAATCGGCACAAACCTGGCTTTCGACATAAAGAAGGCCTTCCCTAACGAAAGCGAACTTTCGTCGATGCTCGAAATCGATAAAAAACAGGTAGAAACAATGAGCAGTAACTTCAGGTTTACCCTGGAAATGATTCGCGATTTTGCCGATGCCGAAATGAATGCCGATTTTTTTCAACGTGTTAGTGGTAACGAAGAAGTGCAAACGGAACAAGATTTTAGAGACTTTGTGAAAGAGGAAATTGAGCAAGCCCTCGTTGCCGAAAGTAACTTCCGCTTTAAAATCGACGCCAAGAAAAAATTACTTACAAAACTGAACCTGAGCCTGCCCGAAGAATTTCTGAAGCGCTGGTTACTCTACGCCAACAAAGAACTAACACAGGAGCAGTTAGACCGCGATTTCGAGCTTTTCGCCGACGATTTGCGATGGACGCTTATCATCAACAAAATTATGAAAGAAAACAGTCTCGAAATACAAGACGATGATATGCTGCAACAAGCCAAAAACGAGATGTTATACCAATTCAGGCAATACGGCCTTGCGAATGTTCCCAACGAAACACTGGAGAAATATGCCGGCGAAATGCTGCAGCGCGAAAAAGACGTGAAACGTATCTACGAAGCGGTGGCAGAACAAAAAGTACTTGAGTTTGTGAAAAATTCGGTAAAACTTGAAGAAAATTTGGTTAGCTCCGAAGAATTTGATAAATTGTTTGCCTAAAAACTGATTACTATGTCATCAAACAACGATTTTCGCAAGTATGCCACAAAGCACATGGGCATCAACAGCACCACTTACGATAAAATAACATCGGTGTACAACAGCTATATTTCGCCTACCATTATCGAAGAGCGTCAGCTAAATATTGCCACCATGGACGTGTTTTCGCGCCTAATGATGGACCGCATTATCTTTTTGGGCCTGCCTATCGACGACTATGTGGCCAATATCATTCAAGCGCAGTTGCTGTACCTCGACTCAACCGATCCGCACAAAGACATTCAAATTTATTTGAACACACCAGGAGGTTCGGTATATGCCGGTTTGGGTATTTACGACACCATGCAATATATTGGTTGCGATGTAGCTACCATCTGTACGGGTATTGCAGCTTCGATGGGGGCTGTGTTGCTGTGTGCAGGGGCCAAAGGCAAACGTACTGCGCTGAAGCACAGCCGCATTATGATTCACCAACCTATGGGAGGAGCCGAAGGTCAGGCATCCGATATCGAAATTACTGCCCGCGAGATTATGAAACTTAAAAACGAACTCTACGATATTATTGCTGTTCATAGCGGAAACACTTTCGAAAAAGTAGCTGCCGATTCCGATCGCGACTACTGGATGACATCGGCGGAAGCAAAGATATATGGAATGATTGATGAAGTGCTGGTTCGCGAAAACGGCGATAAATAATTTTGCGCATTATCGGTTGCCGGCAAACATTTATAAACGTGCATGCAGCTTACGGTTTTTGGGGAGTGAACGGCAAATACCTATTGGCAACCACAACATGCTAAATTTGGCATATAGCTTTCTCAACAGAGTGCAACAACAAATCGAAAAAAAATGAAAAACACAAATAAATGTTCGTTTTGCGGTAGAAAAGAAGACGAACTCGAGTTATTGCTAAGTGGTATCGATGCGCACATTTGCAACGACTGTGTTGAACGTGCACACCAGATTATTGGCGAAGAATTACGCAGCAATGCGAATTCAAAATTTGGAAATATCGAGTTGAAAAAGCCCATCGAAATAAAAGCTTTTCTCGACGATTATGTTATTGGTCAGGATCACGCCAAAAAGGTGCTTTCGGTAGCCGTGTATAACCATTATAAGCGATTGATGCACCGCGAGCGCAACGATGAGGTTGAAATAGAAAAGTCGAATATCATTTTAACCGGTGAGACCGGAACCGGAAAAACACTGTTGGCTCGCAGTATTTCTAAAATGTTGAAGGTGCCTTTCACTATTGTAGATGCTACCGTTCTTACTGAGGCCGGCTATGTGGGCGAAGATATCGAAAGCCTGCTTACCCGTTTGCTACAGGCTGCCGACTACGATGTGTCTGCTGCCGAACGGGGTATTGTGTTTATCGACGAAATCGACAAAATTGCCCGTAAGGGCGATAACCCCAGCATCACACGCGATGTGTCGGGCGAAGGGGTGCAGCAGGGCTTGCTGAAATTACTCGAGGGTAGCATTGTGAATGTTCCGCCACAGGGTGGCCGCAAGCATCCCGAGCAAAAAATGATACCGGTCGATACCAAAAATATATTGTTTATTTGTGGAGGAGCTTTCGAGGGTATCGAAAAAATTATTGGTCGCAGGCTGAACACCAAAGTGGTTGGCTATGGAACCCGCGAAAAAACCGAAGCCATCGATCGTGATAATCTTCTCAAATACATAGCTCCACAAGACCTGAGAGCATTCGGATTAATTCCCGAAATTGTGGGAAGGTTACCGGTGGTGGCGTATCTGGAACCGCTCAATCGGGAGGCTTTACGCAGCATTCTTACAGAACCCAAAAATGCCATTACCAAGCAATATATTAAGCTGTTCGAAATGGATGGCATCGAACTCGAGTTTAGCGATGAGGCCCTCGATTTTGTGGTCGACAAAGCCATAGAATTTAAACTGGGCGCGCGTGGCTTGCGTTCTATATGCGAAAACATCATGCTCGATGCCATGTTTGAAATGCCCGGAAAGAAAAAGAAAAAATTTGTGATCGACCTTAAGTTTGCACGCGAGAAGCTCAACATCGACCTGGCCACTACTTTACGCAATGCCGGATAAGCAACATCTACAATGGCTGATAAACCCGATATCAGAGAAACATCAACCGAAATACTGCTGCAATGGCTTGCCGACAGAGGAGAAAAGGCTTTCCGCTTGGGCCAGATAAACCAATGGCTTTGGGTGAAAGGAGTACACAGTTTCGACGACATGACTTCGTTGTCGAAAACACTGCGCGAAAGCCTGAAGCAAGATTTCAGTTTTAATACCATAGTATCAGAACTCGAGCTGCAAAGTCGCGATGCTACAGTAAAAACAGCCTTTCGCCTTGTTGACCGCCATCTAATCGAAGGAGTTCTCATTCCTTCGGCCGATAGGGTTACTGCCTGCATATCTACACAGGTGGGATGCGCCATGAACTGCGGGTTTTGTGCTACAGGGGCTATGGGTTTTATCCGTAATTTGAGTGTAGGCGAAATTTTCGACCAGTTTATTATTCTGAATCGCCGCAGTGAAAACTATTATCAGCGCTCCTTGTCGAATGTGGTAGTAATGGGCATGGGCGAACCCTTTTTGAACTTCACCAATGTGATGCTTGCCTTGAGCAAAATTACAGACCCTGAAGGTATCAATTTTTCGCCATCGCGCATTACTATTTCAACGGTTGGCATTACCGAAGGAATTCGGGCTTTTGCCGATTCAAACACTAAAATAAATCTTTCTCTTTCGTTGCATGCAGCCAACGAAAATTTGAGAATAGGCATGATACCGGCAGCAAAAAAACACAAAATGAAGCAATTGCGCGATGCCATTAGGTATTACCACCAAAAAACCGGTATGCGCATTACCTACGAATATATTTTGTTTGGTGGCCTGAACGACACCGAAGAGCACGCCCGCGAACTGGCCGAGTTCTGTAAAATATCGCCGTGCAAAATTAATATTATCGAATACAACAGTACCGGAAGCGGACGTTTTCAGGCCTCAAACCCTGCGCATCGCGATGCCTTTGTGGCTTTTCTCGAAAGCAAAAACCTGATAGTAAATATACGTAGGTCGAAGGGCGGCGATATTGATGCAGCGTGTGGGCAGTTGGCCGGAAAAGTTCCGAAAATGCTGCAGTTTACAAGAAAACCCGGTTGAGATAGGTCGACTTCGATTTCATGGAGTTATTTCCATAATTTCATATCTTTATCGTAAAATATTTATTGCTATGAATCGATATATTGTTTTCTCGGTTTTGGTTGTTGCTATGCTGTTGCTGTTGCTTTACCCCCTGTTTCAATCAAAAAAGCATCAGTTCGAAGTACATGATTTGTCGGCATGGGTAAACCCTATGGTAGGCACCGATGCGCATGGGCACACCTTTCCGGGTGCTGTATATCCGTTTGGAATGGTGCAGCTTAGCCCCGATACCCGCCTCGACGGCTGGGATGGCTGTAGCGGATATCATTACACCGATTCTGTTATTTATGGGTTTTCGCACACACATCTTAGTGGCACAGGGTGCAGCGACTATGGCGATATTTTACTTATGCCTATGAGTAACAAATATTCGCTTCTAAACCAAACCGATGTACTATATGAGGATGCTCCGGGTTTTCTGTTTCCGTATTCTTCGTCATTTAGCCATAATACCGAAACGGCTTCTCCGGGTTTTTATTCGGTGCACCTTAACGAGCCCGATGTTCATGTTAGCCTTACTGTAACCGAGAGAACAGGAATGCATAAATATACATTCAATAAAAGTGGTCAGCGATATGTTATTCTCGACCTGAAACATCGCGATTTGGTTCTTGATGCATGGGTGCAACAAGTAAGCGCAACACGGCTTGTTGGTATGAGAAAAAGTAAAGCATGGGCCGAAGAACAATATGTGTTTTTTGCTATCGATTTTAATACCGAAGTTACGGTAGTAGCCGATTGGAGTAAGCCCGAACAGAGTGATTATAGCTTGAAAAAATATAGTGGCGATAATTTGGTGATGGCCTTAAAAGTACAAAAAAGAGATGTTGACGAAGTACTGGTTAAAGTTGCTTTATCGCCGGTAAGCGTTGAAGGGGCTATCAAAAATATGGAAACCGAAAACGCCGGATGGGATTTCGAGACGATAAAAAATAAAGCAACGGAAGCCTGGAATGTCGAACTCAGCCGAATTCTGGTTTCGGGAGGAAGCGAAGAACAGCGAAAGGTTTTCTACACAGCACTGTATCACAGTTTTATTCATCCCAGTCTGGCTCACGATGTCGATGGCCGGTATCGCACCACCGACCTCAACGTATATCGCGATAGTTCGTTTACCAACTATACGGTTTTTTCGTTGTGGGACACCTATAGGGCTGTGCATCCGTTGTTTACCATTGTGCAGCAACAGCGCAGTCTCGATTTTATACAAACATTTCTGGTGCAATACCGCTATGGCGGACAACTTCCGATGTGGGAATTGTCGGCCAACGAAACAGGCTGTATGATTGGTTACCATGCCGTCCCCCCCATGGTAGATGCCTATCTGAAAGGCATAAACAATTTTGATGCTAATCTGGCTCTCGAAGCCATGATGCATAGGGCAGAGGCCGACGAGCTGGGCAAACGCGATTATATGAAATATGGCTTTTTGCCCGTGGAATCGGAACACGAGTCGGTGTCGAAAACCCTTGAATATGCCTATAACGACTGGTGTATTGCCCAGTTTGCACTTTCGTTGGGCAACACCGATGTATATCGCGAATATACCATACGCTCGCAGGCCTGGAAACACATATTCGACCCGGGCAGCGGCTTTATGCGGCCCCGTGTGAACGGTGCATGGAAAGAACCTTTCGACCCCAAAGAGGTTGACCATAACTTTACCGAAGCCAACTCGTGGCAGTATAGCTTCTATGTACCACACGACATTCTTGGTTTGATTGAGTTTATGGGAGGCGAAAAGGCGTTTGAACAAAAACTCGACGAACTGTTTTCGACAGGCAGCGAAACCCACGGAAAAGACCTGAAAGACATCACCGGGCTCATCGGTCAATATGCGCATGGCAACGAACCCAGTCATCACATCGCCTATTTGTACAACTACTGCCGCAAACCCGAAAAAACCCAGCAAATGGTTCGCAATATCATGGCCGAAATGTATCATTCGGGGCCGGCCGGCAACTGCGGCAACGAAGATTGCGGACAAATGTCGGCGTGGTATGTGCTCAGTGCATTAGGCTTTTATCCGGTTAATCCGGCCAACGGAGTGTATGATATTGGAAGCCCCCTGTTCGATAAGGCAATCATACAGCTTGAGAATGGCCGACGATTCGAAATTATAGCCCACAACAACAGCGAAAAAAACATGTATATTCAGCGCATACTGCTAAATGGTAGTGAATATAAAAAATCATATCTTTTGCATTCGGATATTGCAAAGGGTGGTAGAATCGAGTTCTTTATGGGACCCTTACCCGGCAAAACAGTGGGCGTATCCGAAAAAGATGTGTATGCTTCAGCAATTACCGAAAACCTGATCACTCCGGCACCGGTTACCGGCACACCCGCCAGAACATTTCGCGACAGCTTACTTATCAACCTGCAAGGCCTGGTTGAAGGAAGCGAAATATTCTATTCGTTAGATAAAGGAGCCGGCTATAAGCCTTATTCCGTACCCATAGTCATAAGCAACGATTGCGAAATATGGATATATGCCCAAAAGCAATCCTGGCTTCCTTCTAAACCGATAAAGGCTGCCTATGTTAAAATAGATGAAAGCAGAAGCATCAATCTTAAATCGCAATACAGCAGTTTGTACACAGCCGGTGGCGATGATGCACTGATTAATCGCTTGCGCGGAAACAACGACTTCAGGTCGGGCGACTGGCAGGGTTTCAGGGCTCAGGACGTTGAGGTGGTGGTCGATTTGGGGCAGATATTGCCTGTGGCATCGGTTGAAACGGGCTTTATTCAGGATATGCGCTCATGGATTATGATGCCTCTGTTTGTTGAATATTATTTTTCGGTTGATGGGGTACATTTTGTAAAAATGCAACATCTCACCCACAACATTGCCGACAATGAGCCTGATGCTGTGGTACATCAATTCAGGTATGAACCCGGAAACTACAAAACACGGTATGTAAAAATGTTTGCCCGATACTACGGAAAACTACCTGCATGGCATCTCGGTGCAGGATATGAGTCGTGGTTGTTTGCTGATGAAATCGATATTCAAATTAAAAAGTAAAATTCCGATGCATCGAAGAGGTACAAGCGTAAAAATCTATCGGTTTTTATTGGCTATTTTGGCGGTAATTTACTCAGGTTCAAATGCAAAAACAGAAAATACAATCCCGATTACCGACACATCCACGTTATTTCAACTGGGTACGGCAAAAGTTGAGATGAATGTATTTGTAGAAGGTCTGGGGATGCTGGGCTATGGCGATGCAAAGCAGAAAATGCTGAGCCAAAGCACTCCTCTTTACGTTAGAGCATATTATATTGCCGATATCAATCACACGAAATCGCTGTATCTGGTTAGCTGCGATTTGTGTTTTATCACTTATTCATTGCGAAGGCAGGTGTTGGAGCGCTTTAATGAACTGGCTCCCCAATATAATTTGAAAAGCGAACAATTTGTATTGCTGGCTACTCACACACACGCCGGCCCTGCCGGTTACGACCATTATCCGGTGTATAATTTGCCGGTACCCGGCTATCGCGAAGCTACCCTCGACAGCATTACCGAAGCAGTGTGCCGAAGTATGCTCTTAGCCAGGCAAAACTTATGCGAAGGTCAACTCGAATACCTTTCTGGTATGGTGAACGACAGTATTCCACTGGCTTTTAACCGCAGCCTGAAAGCGTATAATAAAAACATTGATATAGTTCCCGTTTCGCAAGCTGAAGCCTACAAGGCGGTTGACCGAAAAATACAGCTCCTGTGCATGCAATCGCATGGCGATATTGTGGCATTGTGTAGTTGGTTTGGAGTGCATCCCACATGTTTTGGGCAATATAACACAGCCCTTTCGTACGAAAACATGGGGTATGCTGCCGAGATGGCCGAAATACATCTTGCAGGTAAAACACATAATGCGGTATGCAGTTTTCTGCAATCGTCGGCAGGCGATGTTTCTCCGTATTGGCTTACAGATGGAGAAAAGCGAAGACCTAAGGCAAACTTTGCCGAAAGCATTGCGTTTTCCGAA
Organism: uncultured Bacteroidales bacterium; assembly: GCA_964511665.1. Classification (GTDB taxonomy): domain Bacteria; phylum Bacteroidota; class Bacteroidia; order Bacteroidales; family ML635J-15; genus JAGOEF01. Next base: position 73,943 of record CAZEHA010000001.1, on the reverse strand, counting down.
AACAATGGAAGAATGTTGTATGAAGCAGGATTCGAAATTTTACATCAAGGTGGGGGCAATAGAGTATTGCAGGCTCAGATTGACTATTGCCTTGTATATGTTGATATGGGCAATGTTATTATCGATACGGCGAAAAACATAAGAACCGCGCCGCCATCGCTGGGGATGTCGTTTTTGGCCGGGACCAAAAACGAAGGGGGAGGTATTTCACCGGTAGTTGTTTTTATGGGTAATCGTATGGCAGATGCAGCCATGGGGTATCACCGGATGATGCAGGTTTTTCGCACGAAGGAAACACGTAGGTTGATAAAAACCATGCACCGGATGCATTATCCCAAAAAGCGCATCATAGGCGGGGGATATCGGCGTCTCATAGGAGCACGACGTGTTGATAAGGTAATACTACCCGGCTTTATCGACCCCACTATCGATGAGTTTAAAAAGCAATATCGCAAGCGCAGCCTCGATACCCTAACATGGTCGCCCCAAATTGTTCCACTACAGATAATACAAATTGGCTGCCTCGGCATAATTGCCTTTCCTGCCGAAATTACCACTACTGCGGCAAAGCGTCTTTCGAATAGTTTGCAAAGAATATTGGCTGCAAAAGGAATCAGCGAAATCATCATAAGCAGCTATGCCAACGATTACAGTGGATACGTAACCACCCCAGAAGAATATACTGCGCAGTGCTACGAAGGGGGCCATACCCTATATGGCAAGTACACACTCGATGCGTATATTCTGAAGTATTGTCAACTTGCCGAGGATTTTGCTGCTGATTCAACAAGTAATCGATTCAACAGGGAATTGCTCCCTCCCGTATTTCCCGACTATGTACTTCAACGGCGCGCTTATGCTCCGGCTCAATATAAAACCTATCCGAATCTACAATAAAAAATATTGTTGTTATTGGTAGATAGATTGTTACAAATCAAAATTTGCTATCTTCACCCATATTTTATTGTTGATGTATGCGAAGCACCGGTATGAGATATTTTAAACCAGAATTTCTTTTAATTGTATTGGTTGTTAGCATTGTGTCGTGTAAGCAATCGCGCAATTACCGTGATGTACAGGAGGCATTTAAGCACACCGAGATTGCTGACAGCATTCCCGAAATCGATTCGTTGTTGGCCACTCTTCCCGATTACAACACATTCACGGCTCCTTTGCAACACACATCGGGCTTTGAAAGCGATGCCCTATGGCCCTTGGGCGAAAACAGCCGCGATATGTCGGTGAAGTCGGCGGCGTTTTTAAGCGGTGTTTATATGGCCGATCTTGGCTATGCCCGATATTTTGAACGAGTACAAGTTTGCATGCATTACCTCGAAGCCTTGAGGCTTGCCGGCGAACGGCTTGCTATTCCCACCGATATGTTTAATGCCGGTATTGTTGCCGGCGAAGAAGCCCTGCTTAACAACGATATGCTGTTTGGGCTGGTCGATTCGCTGATGATTGGCACTGCCGAGTATTTGTCGGAATCGGAAATGTATGGAATTGCATGTATTATGTCGGCAGGTTTATGGCTTGAAACCTTGCGTATTGTTGCATCAAATACTACGCAAATAGAAATATACGATGATGTCGTTAACAAACATTTCGAACTGCTGCAAGCTCTTCTTTCGTTCTGCAACGGTTTTTCGAACGACACATTTATAAGCGAGCTTGCAACGCATTTACAAGAACTGCCAGCACAGCAAACACCCGATTATTACAGGAGTGCTATTGCCGGCATATACCATAAAATGGGAATAGTTACGTCAACAATCGGGTAATCAGATTACAATTCAATTGTAATTTCAACAGCTAAATGGTCCGATAAGGTTCCGTGAAATTTTTTGACTGCAATTTGCGGATTGGCAATAAAACTCACTATATTTTTTTCTATTATGCGAATTCCCGAATTGTTGTTGCGATGAAAAATATAGTCGATGCAAATTAAGTTTTCTTCACTCTTTCTGTGGCTTTGTATCGGTTCGCAGGGTATGGTCGAAGGCTGTTCGGTATTTACTTTATGGTCTTCGGCACCCAGTGTTTCGAGCATAAACCTATAGGCATCATCGTAGCTCATGCGGGTGTTCATGTCGCCACAAATAATTTGAGCCACTCCCTCTTCAAGGTATCTGTCGAGCAGCTCGCGCCTGATATGCACAAACTGTGTTTCGCGCTGCCATCGTTTGCCGTCGGCAAGAATGTGAGTGCCCAGTATCTGAAAGTCTTTATTGTTCCAACTGCCTTTATACAAACCTGCTCCTTTGCGTGCATAGCAGTCGGCACCACCGCATTCGTTAAAACGCACACATCCCAGTTTTTCGAGGGGAATGCGGCTGAGAATCCACACACCGCTGCTGGTTTTAATTCCCTGCTTGTAATTCACGGGGCCATAGCGGTATGGGAAATTTGCACGCGTAAGCTTTGTAATTATTTTGCGCGCCGGGCGATAGAATGCTTCCTGCAACACTACAATATGATAGTCGGATTGATTAATGATTTCGCCAATCTGGCGGGCACGCTCTTTTCGTTTGCTGGGTTCTATCGACGGACTAAGGTCGGCAACCAATGGAAGCATGTAGATGTTCCAACTGAGTATTTTAAGCTGATTGTTCGGCGGGGGGTCGGCTTGTTGGGCTGCAAGGGGTATAGGAAGTGTCAACCATAGTATCAGAAGTACCGGCAATAATATTCGAAGCTGATTTACATTTCTCATGGCCTGCAATATACAATTTGCTGTTGGTTGAGCCAAAGAATGTATGGTGAAATTATATCAAGCGGAAATCAACTCACAAAATCCAGGAAATTGTCTTTATGAATAATTTCTAGACTTGCATTGTTGTAAGTTTCGAGCCATGTTTTCTGAAGCTTGTGCTTACGATTGTCCCATTTAATTTCGTATCCACACAAACATCCATTTCGTTCTTCAACCCAGTCTACTTCTTTTTGGTCGTAAGTACGCCAAAAATAATTATTGCTTATTATATTAGTGTAATGCTGTTTTTTTATACGCTCTGTAACCACGAAATTTTCCCACAACATGCCTATATCGTTACGGTTTTCGATAAAATTGAAATTATTAATGATTGAATTTCGCAGGCCATTGTCGTAAAAATAGTAGCGATTGGTTTTGGTAACCTCTTTCCTGAGATTTCGCGAAAATCCACCAAGCTTAATTATCACAAAGGCTTTTTCAAGTAAATCGATATACCGCGAAACGGTTTGTTTCGAAAGTTCAAGCGAATTTCCCAGTTCATTAAGCGAAACTTCGTTTCCAATCTGAAATGCGAGTAGCCTAAGCAAATCAAACAGCTTATTGGAATTTCTGATTTTCTCCATTTCGAGAATATCTTTTAGCAAATACGAGTTTCGCAATTCATTCAAATAGCGTGTTTTACTGTTCAAGTCGTTGGCAACCAGCACTTCGGGGTACATGCCGTATACTAAAAATTCGTGTAGGTGTTGATATATATACATTCCTCCAAATTGCTTATTGAGCTCGATAACCGAAATAGGGAGCAACATGTGTGTACGACTTCTACCGGTTAATGGGGCACCAACCTGGCTTGATAAAGAAAAAGATGACGATCCACTGGCAACAATAGTGCATTGAGGCAAGTTGTCAGACAGTATTTTTAAACCCCAGCCAATGTTTGGAATCCGCTGTGCTTCATCAATAAAAATGTAGTTGTATAAGCCAAAAACCGACAATATCAATGTTTTGTTCTCTGATCCCAAAATTCTTCGCAATTCAATATCATCACCGTCTCCAACAAAGACCTTGACATTTAATTCTGACAATAGTTTCTGTATAAGCATTGTTTTTCCCACACGACGTGGACCGTATAATAAGTTAACTTTCCCTATTGTTAAAAAATCTCCGGTTTCTTCGAGATAACGCGTAATCCAATTCATAGTTTTCTTGCAAAGTTACCATATTTAATTTAATATAGCAATACAACTTGCCAAATTTATATAAATATGGTAGTAAATTCGAAAAATTGCTGTCCTATTCTGCATTTCTTGAACCGAAACATGGAATGCTTACCGATATGTTGTATTGGATATTTTACCCCCTAAAATAATGCGGCATCTCGACCGGTATGGGTAGCGAAATCTCAACCAGACCTGCTATTTGCCCGTCTTTAAACCACGCACATTGATAAATCAGCTTTTTCTGCCCATTCTTTTCTATTGTATATGCATTGGTGCCCCCTGTTTGCAACAATTCCCTGATTGTTTCGGATGAGGCCGGGCTATGGCAGTCGAACAATGATTTGCCTATCAACGAAACATTGCTGTCTTTCTCGAATGTTGCTTTCGATTTTTCGTTCATGTAAACTATAATACCTTCGGTATTGCATGCTGTAACAGCAAAAGCTAAGGCCCGGAATATTTCTTCGTTCATGAATGTTTAACGTTTTACATATTGTTGCTCATAATACTGCATGTAATCGCCCGAAACAATGTTTGTGAGCCATTCTTCGTTTACCAGATACCAGTCAACGGTGCGTTCCAGTCCTTCTTCGAATTGCAACGAGGGCTTCCATCCGAGTTCCTGCTGTAATTTTGTGGAATCGATGGCATAACGCAAATCGTGTCCGGCGCGGTCTTTCACAAAGCTAATCAGCGATGCGCTTGTGCCCGGGGTGCGCCCCAGTTTATTGTCCATAATGCTGCAGAGAAGTCGTATTAAATCGATGTTTTTCCACTCGTTGTTTCCACCGATATTATAGGTTTCTCCGTTTTTCCCGTTATGAAAAATGGTATCAATAGCACGGGCATGGTCGAGCACATACAGCCAGTCGCGCACATTTTCGCCTTTGCCATACACCGGAATGGGTTTCATGTTTTTAATGTTATTGATGGCCAGGGGAATCAGTTTTTCGGGAAAATGATTGGGTCCGTAGTTGTTCGAGCAATTCGAAATAACTACAGGTAAGGCGAAAGTGTGATGATAGGCTCTCACCAAATGATCGCTGCTGGCTTTCGATGCCGAATAGGGCGAGCGCGGATCGTAGGCGGTTTCTTCGGTAAAAAAACCTTCGTCACCCAGCGAGCCGTATACCTCGTCGGTGCTGATATGGTAAAACAGCTTATCTTCGATGGCGTTGCCCCAAATACTACGGGCAGCATTCAAGAGGTTTACTGTTCCCACAATATTGGTATAAATAAATTCGGTGGGATTCGAAATGCTTCGGTCAACATGACTTTCGGCGGCTAAATGTATCACTCCATCGGGGCGATACTGTTCAAAAATATTCATGATGGCATCGCCATCCACAATGTCGGCACGTTCGAAACGATAGTTTGGCTTATCTTCTATATCAGTAAGATTGGCAAGATTGCCGGCATAGGTGAGTTTATCAAGATTTACAATCAGATAATCGGGGTATTTATTCACAAACAGACGCACTACATGCGATCCGATAAATCCGGCTCCTCCGGTAATAATAATGGTTTTCTTCATTGTAGGTATAAATTTTGGCTAAAATACATTTTTCTGCCGAAACTCACGAATGTTGTAGATTATGAGTTTCTCATGTTGCACTTTTACTTCTATAATGCTTTTCCCAATTCCAGGCCGAAAGCACGGTGTCTTTCAGGCTGCGTGTTGCTTTCCAGTGTAGCATGGCTTCGGCTTTCGAAGTGCTTGCCCAAACTTGTTCTACATCTCCGGGTCGGCGATTGCCAATAGTATAATTCAGTTTTTCGCCGGTCGAATTTTCGAAAGCCGAAACAATTTCGAGTACCGATACTCCTTTCCCTGTTCCTAAATTCACCACATCATACGGCTCCGATTCGGGTTTTAAAAGATATTCGAGAGCCTTAACATGGGCTTCGGCCAAATCGTTCACATCGATGTAATCGCGAATGCAGGTGCCGTCGGGTGTGTTGTAGTTGCTTCCAAACACCGTTAGCTTATCGCGCACTCCACAGGCCGTTTGGGTAATAAAAGGCAGCAGATTGTTGGGAACTCCCAATGGCAATTCTCCGATAAGCGCCGAAGGGTGAGCTCCAATAGGGTTGAAATACCTAAGCGAAAGTGCTTTCATTCCAATACCGGAGGCAACGGTGTGTTTGAGTATTTCTTCGTTCACCCATTTGGTGTTGCCATAAGGCGATTCGGGGCGAATAGCCGCTGTTTCGTCAACCGGCAACCTATCGGGTTGGCCATACACAGTGCAACTCGACGAAAACACAAATGCTTTCACATTATTGTTAACGCTTTCATCGAGAAGGCTAATTAAACCGCCCACATTGTTGTAGTAGTATTTCAGCGGGAATTCAACCGATTCGCCTACTGCTTTCAGTGCGGCAAAGTGAATGATGGCCTCAATATCGCGATGCGCGGCGAAAACCATACGAACATCATCTTTTTTGCAGATATCTCCTTCGAAAAAAACAGGTTTTGTTCCCGAAATTTGAGCTATGCCATCAAGAACATCTGTATCGGAATTACTCAGGTTATCGATAATTACCACATCGTAGCCCGATTGCAGCAGTGTAACTACCGTATGCGATCCGATATATCCCGTACCACCTGTTACCAGAATTTTTGTCTTCGTCATCGAAAAAGGTTTAATACAATTGTTAAATGCCTAAAAATACATGTTTATTGTGTATGCTGAAAGAAATGGTTAAAAAAGTCTGAAGCACGGGTGGTAATAAAAAACAAAAGCACTCCAATGGAATGCTTCTGTGTGTGCTTTATGAATTTTTGTTTGTTTAGAGGGTCCAGTAGGCTGTGTTTTTGATTTTACCTCTGTATATCCCTTTAATGTCCATAATCAAACCGCGATCTTTCAGAATGCCGGCAAAATAGCTTTCGTCGAGTTCTTTGTAGCGCCGATGGTTCACGGCAACAATCACGGCGTCGTATTTTCCTTCGGGTTGTGTAATCATTTTTAGGCCGTATTCTTCTTCCACCTCATGCATGTTGGCATGGCAGTCGACAACATCGTATTTCACGTTGTATTTGCTGAGTTCGTTCAAAATATCTACAACACGAGAGTTTCTGATATCGGTAACATCTTCTTTAAAGGTAATACCCATAATCAGAACTCTGCTACTGGTAATTTCTTTACCCTGAGCAATAATTTTTTTCACAGTTTGCTCGGCAACATAAGCTCCCATGCCATCGTTGATGCCACGACCCGAATTAATCATGCGTGCATGGTACCCGAGTTCTTTGGCTTTGTGTAGCAGGTAGTAGGGGTCAACGCCAATGCAATGCCCACCTACCAGCCCCGGTACAAACTTCAGAAAGTTCCACTTGGTTCCGGCAGCTTCCAGCACTTCGTAGGTATTAATGCCCATAATATTGAATATCATCGAAAGCTCGTTCATCAAGGCAATATTCACATCGCGTTGGGTGTTTTCGATAATCTTGGCTGCTTCGGCTACTTTTATACTCGAAGCACGGTGTACGCCGGCGGTAATTACAATTTCGTAAACCAGGGCTATTTCTTCGGCCGATTCGGCATCGCAGCCCGAGCTCACTTTTTTAATGGTGGTTAGAGTGTGTTCTTTGTCGCCCGGATTGATACGCTCGGGTGAATATCCCACTTTGAAATCGTCGATGTATTTTAGTCCGCTCATTTGTTCGAGAACCGGTACACAGTCTTCTTCGGTGCATCCCGGATACACGGTTGATTCATAAACCACGTAATCGCCCTTTTTCAGAATTTTACCCACGGTTTCGCTGGCTTTTATTACCGGTGTAAGATCGGGGAGATTGTGTTCGTCGATAGGAGTGGGAACGGCAACTATGTGAAAATGACACTGTTTCAGGTCTTCGGCATTGGCAGTGAACTCGATATCGCAGTTGTCGAAAGCCTCGGGTGGCAGTTCGTTGCTGGGGTCAATGCGGTTTTTCATCATTTCAACGCGGTCGGGCTTAATGTCGAAGCCAACCACTTTTACATGTTTTGCAAATTCAAGAGCAATGGGTAGCCCTACATATCCCAGCCCAATAACCGAGATCTTTTTTTGTTTGTTGATGATTTCCTGATACATAAAGTTGCTGTTAAACAATTAACAAATGAGATTATTGCGCAAATCTAATAAATAATTTTGTTCATAAAACATGATTTTTTTCATGGCATAAGGGATGGTAGTTTCCGATTAAGCCGATGGGCGCTGCGTTTCTGATGCTGTAAGCAGCGTCGATACAGGGCATGGCTTCGGCCACGCGAAATCCGTTACCGCTTAATATTTCACGATAACTTAATGTATGCAAATCGGTAAAACCTTCGCTAAATTCAATTTCTTCGCTTCCGATAGTAATTGACCTATAGGTCCGTTGTCCCTTTGCTTTTATTGCTTCGGGAATGTCGTTGTAGTCGATGCTGAGGAACCAACGCACCCGCGCTCGCTTTAGTTGTAGAAAACCGGCCGCTTTATGTTTTTCGCTGATGTGAACCACGCTTTCAACAATATCGCCAAAAATCCAGAGTAACATATCGAAAAAGTGAACTCCGATGTTGGTAGCCACCCCTCCCGATTTTTCGGGATTGCCCTTCCAGCTGTAATCGTACCATTTACCACGGCTGGTAATGTATGCCAGGTCGATATCGTAGATGCGGTCGGTGAAGTCGCTGTCGATTTTTTGTTTTAGTGCAATTATCGCTGGGTGCAGTCGGAGTTGCAAAATATTGTAGATGTTGCAACCGGTTTCTTTTTCCATTTCAACCAGAGCATTTACATTCCACGGATTCAGCACCAGTGGTTTTTCGCAGATGGCATGGGCGCGGTTTCGCAGCGCAAAGCGGATATGAGAGTCGTGCAGGTAATTGGGCGAGCAAATGCTCACATAGTCAATTTTTTGATTACTGCGGCGCAGTTTATCGATGTGGCGCTCGAAACGTTCGAACTCGTAAAAGAAGTCGGCTTCGGGAAAGTGTGCGTCGAGATACCCCACACAATCGAAATTGTCGAGACAGGCAACCAAACGGTTTCCGGTTTCTTTAATGGCTTTCACGTGCCGGGGGGCAATGTAGCCGGCTACACCTACCAAGGCAAAATTTTTGGTGTCGTTCATTATACTTATATTTTTTTGACCTCTCCCCGGGTCAGTTGATACTTTTCTCCGCTTTCGGGGCACACTGCCACACCGCTATCGTCGAATGTCAGTTTGTGACCGTATTCGCTCATCCAGCCTGCTTGACGGGCAGGGTTGCCCACCACCAGCGCATAATCGGGCACATGTTTGGTTACCACGGCACCGGCACCTATAAAAGCAAACTTGCCAATATCGTGGCCACACACTATGGTAGCATTGGCTCCTATCGAGGCGCCCTGCTTTACCAGTGTCTTTGCATACTGCCCTCTGCGGTTCACCGCACTGCGTGGGTTCACCACATTGGTAAATACCATCGAAGGGCCCAGAAAAACATCGTCTTCGCAAACCACGCCGGTGTATATCGATACGTTGTTCTGCACTTTTACGTTGTTGCCGAGCACTACATCGGGCGATACCACTACGTTTTGACCAATATTGCAGTTTTGGCCAATAACACAATGGCTCATAATATGCGAAAAATGCCATATTTTGGTGCCGTTGCCAATGCTGCAGTTTTCGTCGATTACCGCAGTGGGGTGTGCATAGTATTCTTCCTTATTCATAGCTCATTGTTTTTGTGTTATTGTATTTCCCATTCAAAGCCGTCTTTGCTGTCGCGCACCGCAATGCCCAACTCACCGAGCCGGTTTCTGATGGTGTCGGAAAGGGCAAAGTCTTTGTTTCGTTTGGCCTCGAGGCGGATATTGAGTACCATATCAACCAGGTTTTTTAGTATTTCCTGATTGTTTTCTTCTTGTGGCAGCAAGCCCAAAATATCGGTAACGTAGGTGTGATATATCTTTTTCAAACTGTTGAGGTCGCTTTCGCTGATGGTTTCGCTACCCTGATTTATATTGTTGATGCTTTTTAGTCCGTCGAAGAGGTGAGCTATCAGCACAGGGCTGTTCAGGTCGTCGTTAAGTGCATCTTTTAGTTTTGTTTCGAATGCTTCGGGTTTAAAGTGTGATGTTTGGGCCGAAGCATTGATTTTTTGCAGTAAGGCCATTCCTTTGAGTAAGCGGTTCAGCCCTTTTTCGGCAGCCTGCAGGGCTTCGTTCGAAAAGTCGAGTGTGCCGCGGTAGTGCGCCATCAGTATGAAAAACCGAACGGTCATGGGGCTGTAGGCTTGAGCCAACAATTCGTGCTTACCGCCGAACACTTCGTCGAGGGTAATAAAGTTGCCCAGCGACTTGCCCATTTTTTGTCCGTTTATGGTTATCATGTTGTTGTGCATCCAGTAGCGCACGGTGTCTTTACCCAAAGCAGCAGCACTTTGCGCCACTTCGCATTCGTGGTGCGGAAACAGCAAGTCCATGCCGCCTCCGTGTATATCGAATTCTTCGCCGAGATATTTCATCCCCATGGCCGAGCATTCCATGTGCCATCCCGGAAAGCCTTCGCTCCATGGCGAGGGCCAGTGCATAATGTGCGATGGCGCGGCTTTTTTCCATAAGGCAAAATCGTAGCTCTTGCGTTTTTCGCTTTGGCCGTCGAGTTCACGGGTAGTGCTATACAGGTCTTCGATTACGCGACCCGACAAACGGCCGTAGTTAAATTTTTTATTGAAAGCATCTACGTCGAAATATACCGAGCCGTTTAACACGTATGCATATCCGTTGTCGATAATGCGTTTTGTGAGCTCGATTTGTTCGATGATATGCCCCGATGCCCTGGGCTCGATGCTGGGGCGCAACACGTTGAGCGCATCCATGTTTATGTGGTAGCGGTCGGTGTAATATTGCACCACTTCCATAGGCTCGAGTGCTTCGAGGCGAGCCTTTTTGGCAATTTTGTCTTCGCCATCGTCGGCATCGTTTTCGAGATGACCCACATCGGTAATATTGCGCACATAGCGAACTTTGTAGCCCGAATATTTCAGAAAACGAAAGAGTAAATCGAAGTTAATCGCCGGGCGGGCATGCCCCAGATGGGCATCGCCATACACGGTGGGGCCGCACACATACATGCCTACATGGGGCGTGTGAAGCGGAACAAACAATTCTTTCTTTCGGTTCAGGGTGTTGTAAATATACAGCGAATGCTCGAGGCTCATGATGTTTTGTTTTAAAAGAAACCCCAAAAATAACAAACTGCGGGCAATTCTGATGTATTTGATGCTCAAAAAAAGAGTGATATTCTGCGAAACAGCTTTTTTGTGATTGGTAATGTGGTTTTTTGGGAAGGCTTTTCGGTTTGATGGGGTTGCAGCTATGGTGCGGGCTTAAGTGTTTTGATGGCCGCGAATGCGCGAATGAAGTTTTTTTGTTTCGCGGGCTCAACTTTTTGGTGGCCGCGAATGCGCGAATGAATACAGAATTTTTTGCCGGCAGGATGATAGTGGGAGTTTCGCAAGCTCAACCGGAAAACGAGTGGAATATGATCGCTGTCCCCACCCGAGTCACTCGCAGAGGACTCGGGTGTAAGCGTATTCCTTAAAGCCTTCGCCATAATTAGCTCCGAGTCCCGTGTCGGTGACTCGGAGCGAGAGTGAAGTGTAAAATATTAGCCCCAAATTAGCTACGAGTTGTGTGCCGGTGGCTTGGAGGGGGAGGGGCACTTCGAGAACCTCAGTGCCCGAAAGAACCTCAGTGCCCGAATGCAGAAGGGGCATTGGCTACTCCCCATGTCAGGGCACGTGCTTAATTGTCGTTCAATACATAAATAGTTCCCTTGTTTTTGCCAATCGATAAAATTATTTGCTCATTCTTCATATACTGTAGATCTTTCTTTAGCGTGTTTATCGAAATATCGGGCATACTGTTCATTAAGTCAGATAATTTAATTGGTTGATTGATTGTTATAAATTCTTTTATTTTCTTTTGTCTTTCATTCAGATAACCACCTTTAGTTTTAAATACATCATATTTTTGTTCCAACCGGTGGATTAACGCTTCAAGGGATTGTAAAAAGAAAAGCATCCATTTGTCAACTCTTTCTTTTTCAGAATTTCTATCCTTTTGTCCATCCATTAGTGCTTCATAGTAGGTCTTTTTTTTCTGCTCAATTAAGTTTTCAAACGATACATATTTAATGAATACGTAGTCGTTTTTAAGTAGCAAGAGATTTGTTAATAATCTTGACAACCTTCCATTCCCGTCATGAAAGGGATGTATCGATAAAAATTCATAAATAAATAATCCAATAACAATTAAAGGGTGAAGCGATTTTGAATTAAACTGTTCATTTATCCACTCAAACAGGTAGTTCGTTTCACTTTCAACAAGGTGAGGCTCAGTTGTGTCAAAAATTACCCTTTGGGTACCATCGGGATATTTTGCAACAACTTTATTTGACAAATTTTTGTAAATTCCCCTATGTCTATCATCTTTAGTGCTATACTTTAATAAATTCTGATGCAATTGTTGAATATAGTTTTTCGATATGCTAATGTTATCATAGTTCTCATTGATAATTTCGAGCACATCATAATAACCCACCACTTCTTGTTCATCCCTTGATTTTAACTCTGTTATTTTTACATTATCGAGGAGTTGTTTTATCTCTTCGTTGGTTAGCTGAGCCCCTTCAATTCTAGTTGAGGACCCAATACTTTCAATGGTGGCGATTTTCCTTAATTCTTTAAGAAAGATATTTTCTTTGCTTTCTACAACATTCCATTTTCCTTTGAAAGAGTCAATGAAGCTTATTGATTTTATAATCAACTGATTAGTGTGGAAGTCAAAGTTTAATTTATTTAAATATTTATCCATAATGTATCCATAATTTATCCATACAAATATAATGTTTTTTATTTAAATATCCATAATGTATCTATATGCTGATTTTTTCATCTGTTGGCTTGTGCCAGGGCAGCAAGCGTGGTGCTTGCTTCATGAGAGGGTGATTCGCAGCAAGCGTGGACGCTTGCTGCATATGCATGGACGCTTGTTGCATATTAGACCTGCAATGTTATGTTTTGTTTAAAAAGTAAGCTTTTGGCAACAAACCATGGCCAAATCAGTTACATTTGCAATGAACAAAGAGCGAGATTGATGAAAACAACCCGAAAACATTTTTTTGCAATTATTGCCCTTATTTCTATCGGCATGGTTTGCTTGGCTTCGTGCACTGCAAAACAACCCGACGAAGCGCCAAAAATTAAATATGTGTTTTTGTTTATTGGCGATGGCATGGGGCTGACTCATGTGGCTCTTACCGAGGCATATCTTGGCCTGAACGCCGGCGATACGCTGATGAAGCCTTTGGCTATGAGCAGCTTGCCGGTGGTGGGGCTGTGTCGCACCTATTGCCACAACAATCTGATTACATGCAGCGCTGCTGCCGGCACGGCCTTGGCAAGCGGTGAAAAAACCGCATTTGGAGTGCTTGGCAAAAGCTCCGACAAATCGACCGACCTCGAGTCGATAGCTAGCAAACTTCACAAAAAAGGCTACCCGGTTGGTATAGTTAGCACCGTGAGCATCGACCACGCCACTCCGGCTGCTTTTTATGCCCATTCCGATAAGCGTAACAGCTATTACGATATAGGCCGGCAACTCTGCGAAAGCGGTTTTCCGTTTTTTGCAGGTGGTGGCTTCCGCTATAACACAGGGCGCAACAACGATATGGAAAGTTTGCTCGATATTGCTGCGCGCAACGGTTACAGCCTGATTGGCGATTCGGTGGATGTAAAGAAGCATGCCTATTCGAACAAAAGCATTCTTATAAACAAAGTGCTGCTGAGCGAATCGGAAATGCCGCTGAGTATCGACCGCGCAAGGCTGGGCGGGTATAGCATGAGCCATTTGCTTGAGGCTGCCATTGCTGCCTTGTATGGCGACAACGGTTTTTTTATTATGGCCGAAAGCGGCCTTATCGACTGGGCGGCACACTACAACGATGCCGCCTCAATAGTTCACGAAGTTATCGATTTCGACAAGGCCATAGGCGTTGCGCTCGAATTTATGAAGAAACACCCCGACGAAACCTTGATTGTGGTTACTTCTGACCACGAAACCGGAGGCTTGTCGCCGGGAATGAGTTTGTATGAATACGATTTGCACCTGCAGCATCTCGACATGCAGCGTATGTCGGCAGGATATGCCGAATTGCAACTGAAAACCATGTTGCAGCGTGGCGATAGTTTCGATGCGGTGTTGCAGTTTTTACGCAAGCATTTTTTTGCCGAAAATGTACAGCTTAGTTCTGCCGAAACGCAGGCACTGCAAGCGGCCTACAACTACGCTACCGGAAAAACCAAATTGAGCGAAGCCGAAGAGCGCGAATTGTATGGCGGCAACCAGGCCATAGCAGCCGAAGCCGTTCGTATTGTAGCCCGGCGCGCCGGAATCGGGTTCAGCACCTACTACCACACAGCCAGCCCTGTGCCGGTGTTTGCCGCAGGCAAAGGCGCCGAAGTGTTTGGCCGCTTTATCGACAACACCGATGTACCTCTACTTATTTTGGGGGTGATGGGGGAGTAGGGGGGGGAGAATTCAAAATGAAGTATTATCTTACTTTATTCAGACATGGTTTTTCGAGGATTATCTAACTGCATGATCCTCTTAATAATTATGAAGTAAATCTTGGTAAATGAACGCAAAAAAATGTTATTTTTACATTTCTTGATTGAAAGAATGAAAGAAAAAAACAATCATATTATTTATGACAGCACCCCAGTGTCTTTTACGTGTTATATTAGGAACTTGGTATCCGATTTTAGGATAATTGTCTTTTTTGCTCGTATTGAACTCAAGAGCCGATATGCTCAAACTTTGCTAGGACCCTTGCTGAGTTATGTGCAGGCTTTTGTTAGTATAATTGTTTTCACCCTGTTTTTTGGTCATTTACTGCATATTACTACTGGAGAAGTACCGTACATCATTTTTTGTAGCATTGGCCTAATGGCATGGTATAATTTTAGTTATCTCACAGGTTTTGGAGGTATGGCTCTATTAAATGCTCAACATCTGATAAGAAAACTAGCATTTCCAAAGATTGCTTTGCCCATGTCTAAGGCATTGGTTAGTTTGTTTGAATTGATGGTGTGGTTTAGTATTATAATTGTTTTAATGATATTTTACCAAATTCCTGTTACGGTGAATATTTTAATGCTTCCTTTAATTGTTGTTATGTTACTTGTTACTGGTTTGTCAATTACATTTTGGGTCAGCGCGCTCAGTATAAGATATCGAGACTTTTTTCAAATAATCCCCTATATAATAGGTTTTGGTATGTTTGTTACTCCTGTTTTTTACCCTGGAACAATGATTCCTGAGGAATATAATTTTTTCCTTTATTTTAATCCAATGGCAGGTGTTTTAGAATGTTTGAGATGGTCAATTACAAATTCGGCAGTTCCCAATATTCGTTATTTACTTGGTTTTATTCCTGTATTAATTTTGTTTATTAGTGGGATTGTTTACTTCAAGAAAATTGAACATAAAATTGCTGACTTAATTTGAAAAATCTAAACTCAAATATTGCAATAAAGATTTCAGGTGTTTCAAAACAATACATGATTGTTGATACTAATAAAGTCACTACATTAACTGGTTTGCTGCACATTAAAAACAAAAAAAAGTTTTGGGCGCTGGAAGGTATTTCTTTAGAAATTTTAAAAGGAGAATCTTTGGGAATCATTGGTCCTAATGGGGCAGGGAAAAGTACATTGCTGAAAATATTAAGTGGAATTACGAAACCTACTGCGGGAAAAGTTGAAATTTTTGGAAGCATTGCATCGGTCCTAGAAATCGGACTGGGATTTCACCCAGACCTAACAGGTAGAGAAAATGTGTTTCTTAGTGGAAGTTTGTTGGGTTTTAATAAAGAGCATATTCAAAAGCGATTTAAGCATATTGTTGAATTTAGTGAAATAGGCGATTTTATTGATACTCCTGTAAAACACTACTCCAGTGGAATGTTTATCAGATTGGCATTCTCTCTCGTTTCTAATATTGATGCCGATATTATGCTTTTTGACGAAGCTTTAAATGTAGGGGATAGTGCCTTTCAACAAAAAAGCTCAAAAAAAATATTAGAATTGCTTTCTGCAAAAAAAACAATAATTATTGTAAGTCATAACTTAAACGATATAATGCAACTTTGTAGTAAGGTTGTTTATCTTGAAAATGGTAAAATTTCTTCAAATGGAAACATAAATCAAACAATATCAATGTATTTAAAAAGCATTGAAACCCACCAAATAGTCAGAAATTCAAAGCAATTAAGCCCAAAGGATATATTACGAATTAATGAAACTCTTATTCCTATGGGTGTTTCAATTATTAGCATAGGGGTAACACAAGATGGAAAAATTCCAGAAGGTGCAATCGAATTGGAAAAAGACTTTAAAATAGATTTTATTTTTCAGAAGTTTAATGACAAATTCAAAATTAATATAAGTGTTAATCTTGCTCACATGGGATTTGTATTTCTTTCAACCAATTCCTTACAATCAAGCGCCGATCAAGTTTATATTAAAGAGTCAGGTGAATACAGTGTGTCGGTCGAATTTCCTAAATTTCTCTTCAATACAAATGAATATAGCGCAGATGTTTTTATTTCTTGCGAAGAAAATTTTGAAACTTTACATATAAAATCAGCATTTTCTTTTCTTATGATAGATAACTTAAAAATGAGAGAACATCAGATATTTTCAAAGTTAGATGCATTTCCTGGACCATTAAACCCAATTATGGCCTGGGAAATAAATAAAAAATAGATATGGAGTGTCAAAAGTTTTATATTGAAATATTAGGATGCCCGATGAGAGCAATTGAGGCGCAACGGTTAAAAGATTATTTTATTATTAATGGTTACAAAGAATCGTCACTTCAAGAGGCTAATGTAGTCTCTGTTTTCACTTGTTCTGTCGTAGACGAAACTGAAGCATCAACCTTAACTTTTGTTGAGTCCATTTTAGGAAAAGGAAAAAGAATTCTACTGCTTGGATGTTCTCCAGGCATCAGTCCAAACTTACTCAGGGAAAGATTTGGTTTTGAAATGATTCCAACAAAGGATTTAGAAAACTTAATCGATACACTTTTCCCAAATTTTAAAATTAAATTCAACGAAATTCCATTACCATCAGAATTTAACAAAGAATACCAATACGGTAATTACTATTTAAATCAGTTTGAAAGATATGATCGAAAAAATATTTTCAAAAGAGTTAAAAGGAAGCCGGCACTTCTAATTAGTAGCAAGGGCTGTAATAACAATTGTAGTTATTGTACAATGAGAAGAGCTTTAGGTCCCGTAAAGAGCTATTCTTTAGAGAACTTAGGTAGAAATTACAAGAAAATGAGGGAAGATGGATTTGATATGATCATTTTTAATGCCGACGATACAGGTGCATTTGGGATTGATTGTGGGCAAACTTTTGAAACCCTATTGGATTACTGTTATAATATCGAGGAACAATTGAAAATTGGGAAGGTCTGTTGGGTTATTGATAACTTACACCCTATGTGGGCAATAAAATACCAAGATACATTCCTTAAATATATTAAGAATAAAACAATTGTTGAAATAGTGATGCCTCTACAATCAGCTTCTAATAGAGTTTTAAAGCTGATGAAGAGAAAACACAATGTAGAAGATGTTGAAAAATGCATTGCCAGATTTAGAGATGCTAATGCAAAGTTCCTTTTAAAAACACATTTCATCATTGGATTTCCGACCGAGGATACTGAAGATATTAACAGTATTAAAAGAATTCTGAAACAGAAATATTTTAATCACGTTATTTTACTTAAATATTATGAAGGAGAGAATTCTGACTCCGCTTTAATCGAAAATAAAATTCCTATTGACACCGTTAATGAAAGAATAGAAGTTTTGACAAAATTGTTAACTGAAATTAAAATCGAGTTCTATATTGCAGGCACCCCATACTAAGACTCCAGATTATTTGTTTGACACCACGTTTTAAATGTTGTGTGTGTTCTTCGGAATATTTATTTCGCCAATGTTACAATTTCATAAGTTTCTCCTTCACCAGCTCCTCCACATAATCCCAGATGCTCCAGCCCTTGTGGCCCCACTCGTGGTAGATGTGTAAAAAATAGGGTGTAAACACAGTGTTGAAGCCGTTGTATGTGAAGCCTTTGTCGGGATGCCAGGCAGTGTTTGTGTTGTCGTATTCGGTAATAAAATTAAACTCTTTTTTTAGGCGTGCCGTGTGTTGCAGACCAAATTTCCACATGCTTACGGCCAGTGTAGCCTGGTCGCGTGTTTTTGTGCGTGGGTCGGCAAATTCCTCAAGAGTAAGCCGGTGCCAGTAGTCGAGAAAATCGATGGACCGGTGGTTGAATAAAAACACGCCTCCGTTGCAATGGTTCCAATCGGCAGGAATGCTGCAGTTGTATTTTTCGAGGCAGTATTTTCTGAGGTGGTCGCATTGTGCTACCCGTGGCATAATGTTCTCGCCTGCTGAGTTGAACCATGTTGCCGTACCGGCATCGAAATGAAGACCTGTAGTGCGGCGCAACTGGCGGGCATAATATTTGAAATCGAAACCCACATACTCGCCTTGTGCTGTAAACCACATGCGTGTGTTGCGCCTGAATACGAAACTACCAAACCGAAACGATGCAAAAGGCAACAGATATCGTTTGAAAGCGTAGATGAATCGGTATAATGTGTTTGTAATGCCCGGCTTGTTCATGGTAGCAAACAAACTGTCGAGTTCTTGTTTTTTTTCTTCGTTGCAGGGTTTTTTAAAAAATTCTTGAGCAAAAAATGCATCCACTTCTTTGTATTGATTGTTGCGCCTGATGGTATCGGCCAGGCATCCGCAGTTCATGGCGTGGGGACTGAATTCGTCGAAAAGGCAGTGGTCGGGCGCAAAAATTATCGGCTCGGCAAAGTAGTCGAATATGCTGTTTATTTCGGGGCTTATGGCTACTATGTCGCTGTCGAGGTAGCAGTACATGTTACCCGGCGCCATGTCGAGAAACTTATGAATTCCGGTTTTCAGATATATGCTAGCCTGGTGGTGGTCGAAGTGTTCGGGTGTTTCTACTTCAATTATTGTGTTGTGCACTATGGGAACTTCGTTGCGTTTGGGGTCGGTAAGCACCACAATGGGGTAGCGGCTGAAGTGCCTGATGAACCTGAGGCTGTAGTTCAGCGTATCGACATGCTCGCGGCTTCCGCATACCACAAATACAAATGCTTTCATAGCTTGTTGTAGTTTTTGGTGTTTGTTGGCAATATGCCGTTTTTTCGTCCGGTTTCCAACACCGATTGCCAGATATCCCAGCTTTGGTTTCCCCATTCGTTGTACACATGCAGCAGCGCAGGCTTGCAGCTTGTGGCAAAAGCATTGCGTGTATAGCCTCTAGTGCTGCAGTACCCAATGCTTTTGTTGCCGTGGTCGGCAATAAAATTGAAGTCCTCGGGCAATATATTACTGTTTTCGATGCCTTGTTGCCACATGCACACGGCCAGTGTGGCCTGGTCGTCGTAGGGTTTAATATAGCCTTTTGCTATTTCGGCCAAGGTGTATTGGTGCCATTGTGCGAAGAAATCTTTCGATTCGTGCCCGAACAAAAACACGCCTCCGTTGCGGTGTTGCCAATTGTTGGGAATGCTCACCGCGTAGTTTTTTTTCAGATACTGCCGCAGGTGGCTGCAATGCGGCGTAACAGGCGCCAGTTCGCGGCCGCTGCGGTGAAACCATTTGGCGTTGCGTATGTATATGCCGTGCTCTTTCTTTAGTTTGCCGTAGTAATAGGGGTAATCGAAATCGATAATGTCGCCTTGCATGTTGCGCCAGCAGTGGTCGGCAAACGAAAAACGGAATTGGTTGTTCAACACTATATCGCTGTGTTTTTTTAGATAGCGTTTTTTTAGGTAGCCTATACCTTTGCATTTATCGGCAAACGGGTTGAATTTCATTTTTCGGAATACCGATTTCAGCATTGCGTGTTGCTGCTGTATGTGGGCTTCGTTTAGTTGAATATTGGGGAAATAGTTCAGCATCATGGCAAATTGTGCTTCTATCTCTTGGAATTCGCTGCGACATTGGCAATTTACCACGCCCACGCTGAAATAGTCGATGCTGCAATGGTCGTATGCTGCAGTGATGGGGGCATGATAGTGAGAGAATATGTGGTTTACCTTTTCGTTGATGGCTACCACATCCGAGTCGAGATAGCAGCAGCGGTCGCCGGCTTGCAGGTTCATATATTCGGGCAGGCGTGTTTCGAGCCAGAGGTGTGCCTGATGGTGTGCCAGATGCTGTGGGGTTTCAACGTCGATGATATCGTTGTGATCGATGGGAATTTCGTTGCGGCGGCTGTCGGTGAGAACCACAATGCGGTGTTGACTGAAGTGCCGCAAAAACCGAAGCGAGAAATTCAATTCGCTAATAAAAGCTTTTGCTCCGCACACTACAAATACAAAACTATCCACTACATCATGGTTTAATTCTTTCACAAAGTAAACAAAAAAAAGGGATATGGAATTGGAATATGCTTTTTATGCAGCCAGCGTGGACGCTAAAGTTGCTGAGGTTGCTGAGGTTGCTGAGGCTCTCGAAGCACTCGAAGCAACCATTGTTTTTACGAATCCCCAGTGTCCGAAGAACCCTCGTCGATTGAAAATTATGCATAGAGCCACCTGTTGTTGATAAAATCTTTTATTTTTATGGTGTTAATTCATATTCGGTAAAATGAAGGGATTTGTGTATATTTTAGAATGTGCAAATGGAAATTATTATACAGGAAGCACAAAAAATATTGAGATGAGATTAGCACAACATCAAAATGGTGAGGGAGCAAATTATACCAAGAAACACCTGCCAGTGAAATTAGTATATTTTGAAGAATTTCAACGAATTGATGAAGCATTTATCCGTGAGAAACAAATACAGGGGTGGAGTCGAAAAAAGAAAAAAGCATTGATAGATGGAATTGCTGATATTCTTCCTGAATTATAAATAGCATACAGAGATAAGGTGCCAGATGGAAAAGAGCAATGAAAACTATTTAGTTGCTGCTAAATCTTTTCATCAGCGCTATGTTGTTTTGTCGCTTCGACACTTCGACACTTCGGCACTTCGGCACTTCGAGAGCCTCAGTGTCCTCAGTGTCCTCAGTGTCCTCAGTTTTGCGGTTGTTGAATCACCACGCTGGCTGAATAATGCAATATTTTCAATTACAACATCTGTCGCAGTTTTTGTGAACCGCTGCGGCTGGTTTTTATTTGCATGCCGTTGCTCATCTTTAGCACATGGGTTTCTTTGGTATAGGCTTCCATGCTTTCGATGCACGACACAGCAACGAGAAACGAACGGTGTACCCTAATAAAATCGTTGGCAGGCAAGTGCTGTTCGTAGTAATTCATGGTGTCGCTTTTCACAAACTGTTCGTCGCGGGTATGTATCAGCACATAGTCGTCGGCAGCTTCAATTGCAACCACACTATCGACCGGCAGTACCTTAATTTTTTTACCCGATTTCACCACAATGCGTTCAAGCATCTCTTTCGATTCTTTCATGCTTTGCAGAAACAATTGGTTGTTGTTGGCTGCCGTGTTGGCCGACAAAATTTTTCGGGTTTTTTCGAGTGCTTCGCCAAAGCGCCCGGGCGTAAACGGTTTCAGCAGATAGTCGATGGCATGGTTGTCGAAAGCTTTCATGGCATAGGTGTCGAAGGCGGTGGTAAACACTATGGCCGGGTGGTGTTCGAGCAATTCGAGCATTTCGAATCCGGTAAGCTTGGGCATTTGTATGTCGAGAAACACTAAATCGGGTTTCAACTCGTGTATGGCTTTCAGGCCTTCGAATCCATTGGCACAACGGGCAGCTATCACAATATCACCGTGTGCTTCAAGATATTCTTCTATAAGCATACGGGCCGGTTCTTCGTCGTCGATAATAATGCAGCGTATCATACTATTCGGGGTATTGGAATGCTAATTTTTACGGTAAAAACACTGTTGGTAATCGAGGTTTCGAGCAGGTCGTCGGCACCAAACATGAGTTTCAGGCGCTCACCTGCATTTTTCAACCCCACTCCCTCGCCTTTGCGCACCGGAGCTTCGGGGTCGAAATTGTTTTCAATTTCGATAAGTGCATAGCCTGTGTGCAGGCTGATGTGTGTATTGATGCTTACGGGTATCTCGCTTTCGTAAACACCATGTTTCACGGCGTTTTCGTAAATAGGTTGCAATATCATGGCCGGAACCGGAATGGCATCGGTGTTGTTTTCGATGGTTTCGGTCCACAGCAGCTTATTGCCAAAACGTATTTTCTCTATTTCGAGATATTTGCGGCAGTGGTTCAGTTCGTCGCCCAGTAAGGCCGTGTTCGACTGCTGCTTCAGGCTGTAGCGGAAATATTCCGACAGCACCGACAGCATTTCGCGGGCCTTGTCGGGATTCGATTTTACCAAAAACGAAATACTGTTGAGGCTGTTGAACAAAAAGTGTGGGTTTATTTGCGATTTAAGAGCCTGCAACTGACTTTCGCGAAGCTGTGATTCCATTTTCAGAATGTCTTGCTTTGCTGCTTTTCCGGTTTCGTTGCTTTTAATCAGGTAAAACATCAGCGAAAGCACTATGTAGTAAGCCAGCCCAATGGGTATGCGCACCCTGAGCCATGAAGCATTATCGGGCGAAGCAATGTTGAAAATAGAGAAAAGCATTTCGCTTAGCAGATACGACGTAAGCAGCCATATGCCAACAAAAGCAACGGCAGCCAGAATATGGTTGAATATAATGTCGCCAAAGCGTTTGTCGAGGCCGGTATAAGCCGTGGCATAGAATATGGCCATGCCTATAAGGGCAAACACGGTGTTGTACACCAGCGCGTCGGTGATAGCCACAGCCACATCGGCACGGGCAATGCTGAGCAACAATGCCAAATGGGCTCCCGAAACCAGAAGCCAGCAAATGGCATAGGCAAGAATTACCCTGCGATTTTTCGAAAAAGGATGACTCATTTACACATTTTTTATTTCGCCGCCACCAAACACTGCCGACCCTTTTATGATTAGCCTGCGACTACGGTCAATGTTGTCGGGGTTCACAAAACTGCGGTCGTCTTTAAAACCTCCCATAATGCCATCTACTTCTATTACTATATCCCAACTGCGTGGCGCTACAATACTTATGCCGCCAAACACTGCGTTTATGTTCAGCACATTATCGCCTTCGGCAAGGCCGGCTTCGGTAAGAATCAGTTCGCAGCCGCCAAACACTGTCGATATGCTGCCACCCCTGAAGTTTTTTGATGTTACAACGGTTTTGCAGCCGCCAAATACTATGTTCTTGTCGACATATTCGTCGGAAAACGACTCTACATGATCGAAGGGTTTTTTGGGAGTTTTGTGCGAAAAACGCTTGAATATCATAACCAGGCCCACCAGAACCAGAATTATCGGCCAGAAAATGTTACGGGTTTCTATGGGAAGGTTCACAATTTCGGAATACAGAAAAAAGCCGCCTATAAACATCAGCGTTAGGCTGAAAACCGCCGAACGGGGGTTCGAAATCAGAAAAAGTACTCCTAAGGCTACCAGCAGCGATTGCCAGCTGAATATGTATTCCATGTGTTTGGGCTCGATAAGGCCACTGCGGCCCAGAATAAGCAATATGCCTGCGGCTACCAGAAAAAGCCCGAGGGTAACTTTCTTACGGCTCGACGACGAACAACGGCTCTTGTTGTTGTTGCAGTCGGTGTGAATTTTAACATGTGTTCTCATTTTTTCTTTGTTTTATCGTTTACGCTGCAAACATACATGACTTAATTTGCCTCAGCTATTGCGTATCGGTGAGTTGTATGTTTGCATCGGCAAATTACGAAAATTGCACGAACAATGCCTGTTGCTCTGCACCCTATTGTATTACTTTTATTCAGAAAGATAGTCGCGCTCAAAAGCATCGATCATACTTCCGCGGGTTTGATTCAATATCAGCGATTGGCATTTTCGTGCATATTCTGCAATAATAAAATAGCTTTCGAATGCAGTCATCATGGTATATAATATCACGTGCAAGGGTGCCGAGGCATGTGTTTTTACAATGAAACGCGATGGTTTCGAACCGTTGGTGTCGTAAAAATGCCGGTTGTTTACCAAAGCCCGGTTGTTGTCGTCAACGCTAATTTGCGAAAGCCATGAGTGATCGACGCCCCACAGGTATATTTTTTTGAATTGCATTTTCAGCGCAATCATGAGTGCGGGCACAATAACATTGTGAGGGCGGGGCATCCCCAGCATTTTTTTGTAGCACCAGTGCCTGAAGCAAGAGTAGCCTTCGATGGCGGTTACATTTATATAGTGTACATCAACATGCTTGTTGTTGCCAATAATCTGTTGCCATCGGGTATGCTTTTTAGCTGAATGGGGTAGGTAGAGGTGAATCTCCCAATTGGCCCGCGCTATGTTTTCCCACATGGTTTTTCGCTTTGCCAGCGTTTCGTTGTCGTCGAAGGGTTCATGATAAAATGCAAAGTCTATCAGAACATAATGCCGGGGCTTCAGCGAGAAGAAAACATCGCTAAGTGCAAAATAATTAACAGCAATTAGCTCTTTTTCTGATAAAAAATGAG
The DNA here is from genome assembly GCA_964511665.1 of uncultured Bacteroidales bacterium. Classification (GTDB taxonomy): domain Bacteria; phylum Bacteroidota; class Bacteroidia; order Bacteroidales; family ML635J-15; genus JAGOEF01. Next base: position 49,380 of record CAZEHA010000001.1, on the reverse strand, counting down.
AGTTGTTTTCGAGCATCGATGCCAACGAAGGTCCGTTACCAAGTATTACAACCTCAGTGGCACTTGCTGTAAACCTGTTCTTCTTCCAGCTCGAAAAAAACAATAGTTTAACTATTCCTTGCAATGTTTCGATGCATTTCGACAGCCGTTTGTTCATGCTATTTCTTTTGAATAAAATAATGTGGGTTCTTTTTCACCAAACGATATTTGCCCGACTTTAATGCTTCTTGTGCCACTTTTTTTGAACCCCAGCAGGTATATCCGGCCGAGTCGTCGAACAAAATGAACCCACCCGTAACAAGGTATTTGTCAACATTTTCGAAATCACGTCGCGCATATTCATACACATGATTGCCGTCGATATAGGCAAACGATATGGAGCCGCCAATGCGTTGGCTGTTACCAAATAAGTCTTTCGTTTCGCGCTGCTCTGCCCATGCTTTAAAAAAATCGTCGGATGCCATGTCGAAAGCTGCAATATTGGCTTCGGGGCTGAAAAACCTGACATTTTTCACGAATAATTCTTTAATATACCGCGATAAGTCTTTGGGGTTTTTTAGCATTGCAATGGTTTCGCCGGCATCAATATCCTGCAAAAACCAATCGGTGCTTATCAGTTTGTTGGGCTTGCCGTGCTTATGTAAAAAATACAGAATTACATTGGTCGATAGCCCGGCGAAAGTTCCAATTTCGACAATAGGATTGTTGTCGGGAAGGTTTTTAATGGCATAGTCGAAACAGTAAATATGGCCTTTGTCGAGCCATCCCGGAATACTGGGCAGCATGCGGTTGAGACCCGGTTCGCTTATGTAAATGGGGCGGTTAACCAAAAAATACCAGGCCTTTTTTAAAGTGTACAATACATTCATCGAACAGTAGTACTATTAATTTGAATGGTCAAAATTAAAAAAAATCCGGGTTTATTGGGTCATTGTGTGCTAAGGTGCAAAAATATATTAGCGAGGGTGTGTTGTCAGCTAAAAATAAAATAATAGTAAGCAAAGTAACACCCAATCAGCACCATGCCTTTCCAGGCTGTGATGCGTGGCTTTTTCAGCGGTATAAAGAAAAGCCCCAGCAGCAATACTATGCCCAACACCACCGGCAAATCGAATTGAATTAATTGAGAACTAACCTGCATGGGCTTAATGCCGGCAGTAATACCCAAAATGCACAGAATGTTAAAGATATTGGAGCCAATCAAGTTGCCAACCGAAATGTCTAATTGCTTACGAAATGCTGCTACCAGCGAAGTTGCCAGCTCGGGAACACTGGTTCCGAAAGCAACAACCGTTATCGAAATAATGCGTTCGCTTATTCCAAGTTTTGAGGCTAACGCCACCGCACCATCAACAAGCAATGTTGCACCAAAAGCAAGCGCAGCAATGCTACCGGCCATTATCAGCAGCGATAGCCATATATTATAGGTTTTGGGTTTATCGTCGGGCACATAGCCATGCTTATTCGAACGGCGATACAGTACATAAATAAAAGCAAGCAATGCTGCCAGCATTACAAATGCTTCGATGCGTCCTATTTCATGATTCAGTGCAAAAACCAATAATATGGCCGATGCCAGAAACAAAGCCGGCCACGATATCCGTATGGTTTCGCGCGAAACGGGTATCGGTAACACTAAGGCTGTGAGCCCAAGAATAAGGGTTAAATTAGCAATATTCGAACCCACAACATTGCCCATGGCCATGTCGGGGTAACCTTCGAGGGCAGCGCGAATACTTACCATAAGCTCGGGGGCTGATGTGCCCATCGAAACAATGGTCAATCCAATGATGAGCGGAGAAATTTGAAAGCGCGCAGCAAGCGATACCCCACTACGCACCAGCCAGTCGCCACCGAACAATAACAAAATTAAACCTGCAATTACCAGCAATAAATTCATTACATTCCATTATTATCTGTTCCAAAAATAGCAATAAATTTATTGATAAAAACCAATTAATTTATTCGTGTGCTACCACCACATTGTCGAGATAAAAACTACCGGTGGCTCCCGATAAAGCCGAGTATTTAAACGCGATACGAACATTGCCCGAATATCCCGAAATATCTATTTGACCCGATTGGGTAATGTCGCTGCCCGAAGCAATGTTGGCATCAAGTTCTGTCCAGGTTGCCGATGCCGGATTGTTGCCTCCGTCGTAGTTGGTCGATATATAAACCTTCAGCTCTGATCCCACTACATTAAGAGCCCGCGTGTTGAAAATGAGATATTCGTTGTCTGAATCATCCAAATTTACCACAGGCGTTATTAGCCACGAAACATTATCGCCAGTTCCGGTAATTTTTGCTCTGGTGTCGATGCCGTTGTTCGACCCAAGCCATACCACGGTTCCAGTTGTTGCAAGGTTTATCCAATTATCTAATGCAATGGGTTGATTGTCGCTTACCGACGAAAAGTCTTCGTTGAGAAGCGCAAAAAACTGTCCGCAGCGTAAGCCGTTCATCAGTACTTCAGAAGTTCTGCGAATATATAATTGCCAAGTGGAATTGCTTCCTACGCGATAGAGATCAACCACCCCGATAATGCTGCCTTTGCCTTCGGGGGTTGTGGCTCCGGCAAATTTTGCATACCCGCTGGTGCGCACAATTAAGCGGTTGCCATCGCAGTCTTCTATGGTTCGGTTCATGGTTGTCAGATTCAAGGGGTCAGCGTAAGTCATGCCAATTTCGCTTTCGAGAAATTGAACGTTGTTTAGTTTTATCAGTCTACCCTGATATCCTCCGGCCAATATCTGATTGATGTTTACTTCTGTGGGTTGAGGATTACGTAGCGTTGCCTGTTTAATCACGTTCTTATCAACATCAACCGAGTCGAGCTGAAACATACCATTGTACACGCTAATTACCAGCCCTTTCAGATACACCCGCACCGAATCGCCTTCGTAAACTCCTCCCGACGACAACAATCGCATATTGATGGCGCCTGTAGCATCTTCTATGTAGGCAGCCTTGTACAGATTTCCCGATTTATCGTCGATAGTAACCACAGCATACAGCGAATAATCGTCGGTAAATTTGTAGGAACTCAGATAGGGTCCTAATATTACACTGTCGTTATATATGTCTTTTAAATCGCCAATGGTGATTACGTTGCCCTCGGGAATAATATTCAGTGGTGGTTCGTCGAAATTGGTTTGAATACAGCCATTCAACAACAGAATTAAACCAGCGAATGATAAAGGGAATGCAAATTTTTTCATAAAGAGTATCTTAAATTTAATTAATTATTAAAACCTGTAATACACATTCAGCATAAAAGTGCGTCCATACATATACATATATTTTACCGGATATTTGTCAACATTGCCATCGTCGAACCGCAATTGCTCAAAGCCCCGGGTCAGCACATCTTTTTTATTTAAAATATTATCGACGCTCAGGTTAAAACCAAGATATTTGCCATGAATACGCCACGATTTTCCGCCCCATAAATCGATGGTATATGCCGCGGGCAGTTTTTCCTGATCGAGTATCTGTCTCCATTGCGGGTCGGTAACCACAAAGCTTTCTAAGGCTTCTTCGGTGCGTCGTTCGGGGTTAACATCCACATAGTTTTCACCAAAATAGTTTGCATTTATCCCTACAAACCAATATTTGGGAGCATTATATTTAAAACCCACCGAAGCGGCCAGTTCGGGTGCTCCGCCCACGTGATAATTGTTCAGATACACCAGTCGGTTGCTTACAAGTATTTCGGCATCGTTGTCTTGTGCTATCGAAACCAAAGGACGTCCGTTGTAGAGATATTTTCCGTAGCCGAATCCGGCTTGCAGTTCCATGGTGGCGTTTAGTTTTACCTCGGCACCGAATTCAAGGCCAAAATGCCTTTTACCTACGCCGGTCATCAAATAGTTTACAAATGTGCGTAACTCATCGTGATAGAAACTTTTAATTTCGGTTTGGTTCGAGAAATCGGCGTAAAAGCCTGTTATGCGGGCTTTAACTACCGGCGAACGGTACACATAACCAATGTCTCCGGTATATATGGTTTCTGAAGAAAGGCCATCGGCTACATGATCGCGTGTGCGAGGCGATATGTAAGCGTTGTCGAAGTAAGGTGCGCGGGTGAGATAAGCACCGTTAAGCACAATGAAGTTTCTGCCGTCGAGTTTTAAGGTGATTCCCGCTTTGGTTTGGTAATTCACAAAATTATTGTGTTCCGAGTCGCCTTTCGAATTATCGGGGAAGCGTCCGTTTTTCATCATTCCTGTTCTGAAGAAATCGGTATAACTGATACTGGCACCGGCATAAAATTCTATTCTTTTATAGGTGAAATACGCTTGACTGAATGCATCGGCAGTGCGAATGTTGGCTTTGTAGTGATATCCAAAAATGTCGCCAACGCCCACTGGGCGGTTGTAATTGTCGAGGTCGCTTTGAGCAGCGTATTCATCTTCAAAATCTCTTTCGGCAAACTGGTCAATATCGAGCCACCAGTCTCCACCCAGTAGGTCGTTTACTACTTTAAAGTGTTCACCCGTATAGGCAATGGCATTTAACCCTGCCGAAAGCCTGATGTTGTCGTTTATCTGGCGGTTATACACCGAGTTGATTGATAGCTTGCTAACGTCGGAGCGGCGTTCTTCGATAATGTATTTCGATCGGTTGCCGCTAAGGTTTTGTCCATCGATGCCGTTTACATCTTGTATGGTGAACAGGTTACGGCGGTTGGCATTATAAAACGAATCCCAGTCGAGTTGGCGGAAGCTTTCATCGTTTTGCCACTGCGATGTTAATATATTTGCCATGTCTTCGTTTTCGCTCACGTAATAACTGGGCAGGTAGCGATAGTAATCGGGTCGGGGATCGGCTGCATCGTACCAGTTCAGCGAAGTGGCACCGCCGCGGCCAAACATATAATTTATCGAGCTGGTAAGTTTGCTTTTTTCGTCGATATTCCAGTAATGGGTTAGCATTAAATTGGGCTGATGATAGTTGTTTACCCGTGCGTTTCTTACTTTGCCGTCTTGATAACCCCAGTTGCTGTTATAGTAGTTTGTTCCTGTTAAATCGTATACTTCCTGTGTAGAAACACTGTTTCTGCCCCTGCGGTTGGGTGAGGCAAATCCGGTGAAATTCAGGCTGTGTTTTTTGTTAAATACTTTCTCGGCACTCACAAAATAAGCCCAGGCGTCGTAGAAGGTTCCGGGACTGTAGCCTTGATATGCCCAACGTCGTGATCCCGAAACAGCCAATGCCCAACCATTTTGGGTGAGCCCGGTGGCGTGTGTAAACATTACACGATGTCGATAGCTTTTATTTCCGATAGAATACGATATTTTGGTTTGTGCCTGATAGCCCGATGCACGAGTGATAATATTGGTCATGCCTCCTATGTTGCCAAAGCCTTCTCCCGAAAAACCCACTCCATTGTAGTTGATGGTGCTGCGTGTGGCATCGTTTAAGCCTCCCCAGGTACTGTAAAAAGCCCTGCCTGTTTGAGGGTCGTTGGCCGAAACACCATTAATCAATACCGAATAATTATCGCTATCGTATCCTCTGATGCGGTAGAAAACCTGCCCGAATGTATATCCTGAAAGCGACACATATACATCGGACGACGATTGCAGTAAGCCGCTGATATCCTGCGACTGTGCATCGTTTTGAATATCGGAATCAGAAAGCGAAATAACAGGAATATTGGTGAGTTTGGCTTCTGAAGGGATACTGTCTTCAACAGGCTGAGCAGCAAGCGTAGCCGACAACAGTGCCGCCGAGAGAAAAATAATTAGTTTCTTATTCATCACAACACATCTTAAATAGAGCTGCAAAGTTAGGAATATTAGTTTGGGTAATAACAGCGATATGAAATATTTGCCAAATTATTTCAACAAAAACAAAGCGATGTTACGAATTACCGCATTGGGGTTCTCGGCATGCAACCAGTGCCCTGCTCCTTCGATATCAACAATAGCTGCATTGTCGAAAATAAAATCGATGAGCTTACGGTCGTTTTCGGGCAGATAATCGGATAGAGTACCGCGCAAAAATAGAGTTGGCAGGCTGATTTTTTTATCGATAAAATCGTCGGGGCTCAAACCGCTAAGTGTGTTGTTTAAGTTGTTTAGTAAGGCTTCGAGGTTGAGCCGCCACCGAAGGGTGTTCCCCGATTTAAACACATTCTTAAGCATGAACCTGCGCAAACGCTGGTCTTCGATGCCCTGAGCCAGTATAGCATCGGCCTCCAACAGGCTTTTGGCCGATTCCAGCCCTGAGTTAATAAGAAAGCTTATTAAATTCATGTGAAATAGGGTGTGTTGCGACGCATCGTTCAGGTAGTGATAGTTTCGCGGCGAAATATCAAGAACAATAAGTTTTTTTACCCTATCGGGGTGCAGTGCCGCAAGAAACATTGCTGTTTTTCCGCCCATACTGTGCCCAGCCAAATAGAATGTTTCTAGTTGCTGTGTGTTGGCATATTCAATTACGTCGTTTACCATGTCGTGGTAGGTATGCGAGTAATGATGCGGCGATTTTCCATGGTTGCGCATATCGGGCAAATGAACGGTGAAGGTATTGCTTAACTTTCGGGCAATGCTCAGCCAGTTGTTGCCACTGCCATACAGACCGTGCAATACAATTAAATGTTCCGACCGGTTACCAACTATGCGAGAGAATAGTTCCATTTTTTATTTCGATGCGTACCGAAACCGGAAGCATTGGTCGCGGTCAGGATTTTAATATATACTTGAGAACTGTTTCAGAAAACGAATGTCGTTTTCGAAATAGAGCCTGATGTCGTTTACGCCATATTTTAGCATTGCCATTCTTTCGACACCAATTCCAAAAGCAAATCCGGTATATTTTTCCGAGTCAATTCCGGCAGCATCCAATACGTTTGGGTCTACCATTCCACAGCCCAGCACTTCGAGCCAACCGGTGTATTTACACACGCGGCACCCTTTACCTTCGCATAAGCTACAGCTCACATCCATTTCGGCCGAGGGTTCGGTAAATGGGAAATACGATGGCCTAAGCCTGATGCTGGTTTGCTCACCAAACATCTCTCTGGCAAAATACAGTAAGGTTTGTTTCAAATCGGCAAACGATACGTTCTCGTCGATATACAGCCCCTCTACCTGATGGAACTGGCAATGCGAACGTGCCGAAATGGCCTCGTTGCGATATACGCGACCCGGAGAAATGGTTCTTATGGGTAACCGGTTCTTCTGCATTTCGCGTGCCTGTACCGAAGAGGTGTGCGTGCGCAGTAGGATGTTCAAATCGGGTGTAATAAAAAACGTATCCTGCATATCGCGGGCCGGATGATCGGGCGCAAAATTCAGCAGCGAAAAATTATGTTCATCATCTTCTATTTCGAACCCATGACTTATGGTGTAGCCGATACGCATGAATGCACCGCAAATTTCGTTGATAAGCAGCGAAACAGGATGTCTCGAGCCTCGGTTCAACGCGTCGCCGGGCAGACTGAGGTCGTTGGGGCAGCATGTTTTTTCTTCGCCTTTTACCGCTTCCTGAAGGGTAATTAATTTTTCGTTGGCAAGTACTTTTAAGCTGTTCAGCAGTTGCCCTGTTTCGCGCTTCTGTTCGGGTGGCAGCAATCTGAAATCGTCGAACAGGGTTGGAATAATACCTTTTTTCGAGAGATATTTTAATCTGAATGCTTCAGCGTCGTTGTGGCTGCCTGCCGTGAACAACAAAATTTCTTCGGCTATTTTATTTATCAGTTCTTTCATGATGTAAATCGAATAATTATTGGCAAAAGCGAAGTTTTTTCGCAGCAAAAATAGCAGTGTTTATGTTATGGTTGGTGTGTTTTTCGAAATTTTTTCCACTCTTTTTTATCCATAACCCGAGTGCTTAAAATATATATGTTGTTACGTGGCCGAAACCCCAGCCCTGTTTTCACACGGGTGATGGCCTCAAGATTGTCGATGCCGTAAACCACATGCCCGAAAATGGTGTAATCGCCGTCCATTGTTGGAAGTCCACCATCGGTGCAATACACCTGGCGTTGTTTTTTGTTGAGCGAAAACAGCGTGATACCATCTGCAGTAATTCTGGGCTTCACTTTTTCGGCAGCTTGTTGATATAGTCGTGCGTAGTCTTTACTCATTCGGTTTTGCTGATAAAAATTCATACTGTCGCGCAGTGCTTCATTGCCCGGTTCCGATATATATATATCAACATAATTGCGTATCACATGAACATTGCGCAGGCTTTCTACCTTGTTGAGGGTATTATCGGAAAAACGTTCACCAAAAACAATGTAAAACATTGTTGGATGCGATTTCGCCGAAGGATTTAGCTTGTCTTCGGCCCTAACAGCTCCAACAGCCCCCCTGCGATGCATGAGTTCCTTGTGTATCTCGGGAGAGAGCAAGGTGTCAACGGGAATTTTGTCGAGAACCACTTCGCTGGCAGCATTTTTTGAATCAGGATGACCGGCACTAATTAAGCCTTTATGGGTGGCCTTATGAATTAACAAACTATCGTACACACCGGTTTTGCTGTTATTTATGAAGTTATCGCGATGAAGCGGAGTGCTTTCGTACAAACCCAGCACCATTTCGCCCATGTCGGTGGTTATCAGCACATAATTTTTCATGGCCAGCTTCTTCGATGGCAGGGCGCAGCCCGACGCAAGAACGAGAATGCCGAGGAGTATTAAAACAAAAGACTTATACATCACAATAAAATTTTGAAATAATTAAAATAGTTCGTATAATTGTGGGTTACAAAGTTAATAAATTTCTTCACAATGAATAAACGTTTCTACACTCTGATTTCGACAAGCCTTCTGGCAGGCTTAATATTACTGGTTTTTTCGTGCAAAGAACCGATTAATCCCAAAGCAATTGTAATTGTTAAAGATGAAGCAGGGCAGCCTGTTGAAGGAGCCATGGTGATAGTGAAAGCCGCTCCTTCCGATAGTTCACACACCGTTGTGTACTTACTTAGCGGGCCTAAGTTGGTGGCCGATACTTCGTGGACAGGGGAAGATGGTCGGGTTAGTTACGACTTTAAATACGTTTCTATTTATAAAGTAGAAGTTACCAAGGGTACCGACCGCGACAATCCGTTTGTTCGCAGGGGTATGGGTGTTCTTATGCTCGAAGAAGACAAAACCTATGTTGAGACCATCACCATCAACACTCAAACGGTATTTAACTAGAATTCCTTTGCAGTTTATTAAATAACTAAATTCAATCGTATGAAAAGAAATGTACTTCTTTTATCAATGCTGATATTATGGGCGTTTACTCAAGCTCAGGTTGTGTATAACCGCCCCGACTATATCCATGTGAACGATGAAATCCCTGTGGCGATATATTCTAATACCGATCCCAATACGGGTATGCCTCTTACTTCCTTTGGCCCCGAAGACGAATTGGTGTTTGGTGTTTTTACCTACGAGCAATGCATTCTCGATACGGTGCGTTTTGTTGCCCCCTCGGTGTATGACCTTGCCGGTGACTTTCCCGGAGCTACGGTGGCATTTATCAACGATATGGGTTTTACGGTGTTTATGAAAATATCGTGGACCGAAGCCAATATTATCGGAATGGCCGGAGAAATGCCTATGATGGGTGTGCCGGCGGTGATGAAAGCCACCGACTCACTTGCCGTTATGCACTTTCCTATTGCTGCCCCATATAGTTTGAACGAAGAAGGCACGGTTGCCCAAAAATTTCATATCAGCGAATTTCAGGAGATTATTCCCCCCGACTACTATCAGCCCATAGCTTCGTTGTACGACACAATACAAATTGCACTGAGCATGTACCAGATGTCGGAATTCGATTTGAACACCAGCATCACCATTGCCGATACCAATTCATACAATGCAACCCGCGAAGTGTTGCGCGAATTGCGCGAAGAAAGAACCGTTACCAATATTTTTATCAGGTCGAAGTTTACGGGTGAATATTTCCCATTGCAGGAAGCCCCATTTATTGGTGATATGCTGCCGATAGAATTACCTATGCTCGACTCCACCTATAGCATTCATTACTGGGCATATAGTCTGAGTATCCCTTTGGTTTCGATGCAGGTGAGCCCCGACCGTCAAACAGCATACAATGTGAAATACTATAACGGCGAATTTCTGGGAAGCGAAAACACTAGCATGCCGGTTTCTTGGAATGTGTATCCCAATCCGGTTACCGATATCATACATTTTAAGAATGCTTCGGCACACGATGCACAAATAAAAATTTACAGTATCGACGGAAAAGTTATTCATAATATAGATATTTCTTCAGATATTTATATCTTTGACACCCGAAATTTACGCGATGGCCTTTATCTCTACGAAATTGTTTCGCAAGATAGTGGCGCAAGAGAAAGTGGTAAGTTTCAGGTTGTGAGATAGTTCTTTAAAATATCGGGGCATTAGCTCAGTTGGCTAGAGCGCGTGACTGGCAGTCACGAGGTCAGCGGTTCGACCCCGCTATGCTCCACTAATTTTTTCGAAGGAGTTCAGCAAGAACTCCTTTTTTGTTATTTTAAATTATTAATGCTTATGGATACTTCAAAAAAAGGTTTTAACACAAAACTCATTCATGCCGGCGATTACGAAGATGCATACGGAAGCGCTGTAACGCCAATTTATCAAACCTCAACCTTTAAATTCAGAAATGCACAGCATGGTGCCGACTGCTTTGCCGGAAAAGACCCGGGTTACATCTATACCCGCATTGGTAACCCCACGATAAATGCTCTCGAAGATAAGATAAATGCTCTCGAAGGAGGTGTTGGCTGTATAGCGCTTGCTTCGGGCATGGCAGCTGTTTCAACAGTATATATGGCCCTGCTCGGGAACAATGCCCACATGATAGGAACCAGTGCTATATACGGTCCCAGCCGTGGAGTAATGGAACGCGATTTCTCCCGTTTTGGCGTTAGCTTCGATTTTATCGACACTGCCGATATCACAAATATCGAAAAACATATCAGGCCAAATACCAAATTATTATATCTTGAAACACCGGCCAATCCAACCATGCAGATTACCGACATTAAAGCCGCCAGCGAACTGGCCCACAAACACAATATTATTGTTTGTGTCGACAATACCTTTAGTTCTCCTTATCTGCAACGACCCCTTGAACACGGTGCCGATATTGTGTTGCATTCGCTTACCAAGTTTATCAATGGCCATGCCGATATTGTTGGTGGTGCATTGATAGCAGGAAATCATGAGGTTCACAAAAAACTACGCCAGACAATGGTATATATGGGGGGTAACATGGATCCGCATCAGGCTTATCTGGTAATAAGAGGCCTGAAAACATTGTCGTTGCGCATGGATCGTTCGCAGCAATCGGCAATGCTGATAGCAGAATACCTCGAAAAGCATCCTAAGGTTGAATGGGTTAAATATCCCGGATTAAAATCACATCCACAATACCATCTGGCAAAACAGCAAATGGACGGATCCGGAGCAATGATTAGTTTCGAATTGAAAGGTGGAATTAAAGCCGGAGAAGTACTCATGAATAACGTTCATGTTGCTATGTTGGCCGTATCGCTGGGAGGCGTTGAATCGTTAATTCAGCATCCTGCCTCAATGACACATGCCGGAGTAAGTCGCGAAAACCGACTGACTGCCGGTATTACCGACGGACTGGTGCGTTATTCGGTGGGAATCGAAAATGTAGAGGATTTGTTGGAAGATCTGGAACAAGCATTAAATAAAATCTGACATCAGATACTATAAGCGTGTGTAAAACGATATAGATACATGGAGAAGAAGAAATTTCATCTTGGCAAATGGCTAAAGCGTAAGTATCGATTGGTATTGTACCTTTCGGAGAGTCTCGAAGCCCGGTGGACATTTCGCTTCAACAGGCTTGGCATTATTATCCTGCAACTCAGTTTGATTGCAGTTTTGTTCTTCGGTTTCTGGTTGCTGATAAGTAATACCTCGCTGCGCGAACGTATGCCGGGATATCCCGATGCTACGGTAAAAAAGCACATGTATAGCAATAAAGTACGAATTGATAGTCTCGAAGAAGAATTGCGAATACGCGACCAATATCTGGAGGCCATAAGGAATATCCTGCTGGGAATCGATTCGGTTGACAACACCTTCTTGTTTGCAAGCCATGCAAGTGCATCCGACAGTATTCCCAAAACCCTTTCCGAAGGCAAGGGAGGTATTTGGGTGAATCATTCATTTAAACTGAATCTGGCTCCCAAAGCCATGCTGGCTGTTTATCCGCCTATAAAAGGAATGGTAAGCAATGCTTTCGATCCGGCACGAAATCACTATGGCACCGATGTGGTTGCCCACAGCGACAATACGATAAAAGCAGCCCTTCAGGGAACGGTTATTCTGGCTAATTATACAGTTGAAACCGGATACACTATTGTTCTGCAACACGAGTCAGGAATCATCACAGTGTATCGGCATGCCGAAAGCATTATGGTGAAAACCGGCGATATTGTTGGTAGCGGCCAAGCTATTGCGGTAATGGGCAATACCGGAGAATTTAGCACAGGCAATCACCTGCATTTTGAAATTTGGATCGATGGCAAAGCCATGAACCCCGAAAATTATACTCAATTCTGATATGGACTCCAAGCGTATAGCTTTGTTGGGATCTACCGGGTCGATTGGTACTCAGGCGGTTGAGATTATCATGAAAAGTCATGGTCGTTTTGTTGCCGAAGTACTGGTTGCCCACAGTAACAGCAAACTTCTTATTGAGCAAGCTGTGGCTTTGGAACCCAATATGGTAGTAATAGCCGATGAGGCTAAATATTCAGAAGTAAAAAATGCGCTGTCGCACCTCCCTATTAAAGTGTTTGCCGGACGCGATTCGGTGAAATACGCTGCTGCCAGCGGAGCTGTCGATATTGTGCTTACGGCAATGGTCGGCTTTGCCGGTCTGGAGCCTACTATAGCAGCGATTGAAGCCGGAAAGGTAATTGCGCTGGCCAATAAAGAGACCCTGGTGGTGGCAGGAGAATTGATTACCCGTTTGTCGAAAATGTATAAAGCTCCTATCATACCGGTCGATTCTGAGCATTCGGCAATTTTTCAGTGCATAGTGGGCGAGAATATGAAATCGGTAGAGAAACTTATTCTTACCGCTTCGGGAGGACCTTTCAGGGGTAAAAATATGGAATACCTGTTATCGGTCACACCCGAAATGGCACTGAACCACCCTAAGTGGAACATGGGACCAAAGGTTACCATCGATTCGGCAAGCCTTATGAATAAAGGACTTGAGGTGATAGAAGCCCATTGGTTGTTTGGATTGGCTCCCGATAATATAGATGTTGTAATTCATCCGCAAAGTATTGTGCATTCTATGGTGCAGTTTATCGATGGCTCGGTGAAAGCCCAGATGAGTTTACCCGATATGAAAATGCCAATTCATTATGCATTTTCGTTTCCCGAAAGGATATTTTCAGATGTTCCCCGTGTCGACTTCGCGAACAATCTGCATCTCAGTTTTGAAAAGCCCGACACCGAGGCTTTTCGGAATCTGAACATTGCTTATGCTGCATTGCGTGCTGGAGGGAATGTTCCCTGTGCTATGAATGCAGCCAACGAAGTGGCGGTGGCACGCTTTCTCGAAAAACGGCTTCCCTTTGTAAAAATGCCCGTAGTGATTGAAAAAGCCATCGAAAAAACACAGTATATTGCATCGCCCGAATTATGCGATTATATCGAAACCGATGCACAAGCAAGAATTATTAGCGAAGAAATTATTAATAAACTATAGAATATGAATGGATTGGTAATGGCGGCGCAACTGATACTCGGGCTGGCGATTTTGGTGCTGGTTCATGAATTTGGTCACGATATTGCAGCTCGAATGTTCAAAATCAGGGTCGATAAGTTTTACATATTTTTCGACATAGGAAAGTTCAAAATATGGAGCCGCAAAATTGGCGATACCGAGTTTGGAATTGGCTGGTTGCCTTTTGGAGGTTATTGCAAAATTGCAGGTATGATCGACGAATCGATGGACAAAGAGCAGATGAAACAAGACCCACAGCCCTGGGAGTTTCGTTCTAAGCCTGCCTGGCAACGCCTTGTGGTGATGATTGCCGGAGTGGTGTTGAACATTGTTCTCGGAATTCTGATTTTTACTATGTCGCACCTGGTGTTTACCAAACAATATTTACCCGTAGAGAACGCTACCGATGGCATTCATGCCTACGAATTTGCTCGCGTTGTGGGCTTTAAAACCGGCGACCATATCATCGAAATAAACGGAAAAGAAGTGAAGCGCGCTGAAGAAGTGTTGTCGACACGTTTGTATTTCGGGGGAGAGGTTACCGTGTTGCGCAATGGCGAAAGGGTGGTGGTTGATGTTCCCGACACCGTGTATAAATACATTGGCAGGGGAAACCTGTTTATTGGTTACGATAATTATCCGTTACATATTGAGTCGGTTCCTGATAGCATGAATGCCTGGAATGCTGGTTTGCGTACTGGCGATAGTATGGTTTTGATTGAGAATATTCCGGTGAGTACATATGGTAATTTTCGAGAAATTCTGAAATCGAAAGCGGGCGATACGATTCAATGTTTGATTAATCGCCAGAGTGAGTCATTATCGCTGGAAATACCTGTGAGCAGTGATGGCGTTATTGGTATATTAATAAGCAAACCCAATTATATTACAAAGGACTACACCTTCTTCTCGGCTATGCGTTATGCCTATTCCGATGGTTTCGAAGCTATTTATTCCAATATAAAAGGTTTTAAAATGGTGTTTAAGGGTACCGAAAAAGCCCGCGACTTGGCCGGACCCATTGGAATTGCCAAAGTGTATGGGGCAACCTGGGATTGGGCCAGATTTTGGTATATCACAGGCTTGTTGTCGTTCATTCTTGCTTTTATCAATATTTTACCAATCCCTGCGTTCGATGGTGGGCATGCTACTTTCTTGTTGATTGAAGCTGTTACCCGCCGAAAGTTTTCCGATAGATTTATGGAAATAACACAATATATAGGCTTGGTAATTATTATGCTGTTGATGACATTTATAATTGGCAACGATATTGTGAATTTGTTCCGATGAAAAACAGGATTACATTATGGATTCTGTTTGTAGTGCTGTTGCCAGGTCTGCTTCAGGCACAAATTGAACCTGTTTTTAAAACACGGCCGGCACACGAATTTCGCATGTTGATAGTTCCATTCGACACACGCATCTATTTGAACGATGCTACCCCCGAAATGGCTACACGATACAATATGACTCACGACGAATTGATGATGTTTTTCCGCATGGAATGGAATCGCCATTTGCACATGGCTTTTCTCGACTCTTGCTACACAGTCGATTTGCTTACCGACAACACACGCGAAGCCCGCGACGATCTCGATGGGTTGTACACCATCATTCGCTACGAGATGAAAACCAAAATGCAGAATAAGCCCGAACAGCCCGAAGAACAGTCGTGGTTTCGTAAAATGTTCCCAAAAAAGAAAAAACAGGTGTCCGACGATATTTATGTTGGTGGCGAACGCAGTGATGGTGAAATAATTAGCCGAAGGCAAACACACGAGAACCGCTATTTTCATATAGCCTTTACCGATACTACTTTTCTGCAGCAACTGGCGCAACGACGCAACATTGATTTCTTCCTGTTTATCAATCAGTTCGAAATCAAAGGCAATTATAGCGATCCGTATGCATCGGGACGTTCCGATTTTAGTCGTAGTTTTAAAGTACACTTCAGTATCTACGATAATTTGGGCGAACTGGTTCACGGAAGCTATGCCGAGGTGGATGTCCCTTTTCACCTCTACGATAAAGATGTGTTGGTGGGCGAGTATTTTCCACCGGCTATTCGACAAATAATTTACAACTTCCATTTTTCGTATTAGTATTTTTTTTGAAATCATGTCTCATGAAAGAACTTGTTTTTGCAACCAATAACCCTCACAAGCTCGCCGAGATTAGAGAAATATTAGGCAATCGCTTTCACATTAAAAGTTTAACCGAAATAGGCTGTAACGAAGATATTCGCGAAAATGGAGATACCCTTGAGGCAAATGCCATAGAAAAAGCCCGATATGTGGCCGAAAAATATGGAGTCGATTGCTTTGCCGACGACACAGGGCTTGAAGTGGAAGCCCTTGATATGCAACCCGGTGTGCATTCGGCCAGATATGCCGGCCCCGGACGCAATTCAAGCGATAATATCGAGAAGCTGCTTCGCGAATTACAACAGCACGAAAATAGGAATGCACGTTTTAGAACAATTATTGCACTATCAATCAATGGAAAAATCTTGCTGTTCGAAGGCCTTGTTCCCGGTAAAATTATTGATAATTTGCGTGGTACATCCGGCTTTGGTTACGATCCGGTGTTCGTGCCCGATGGTTATGAAGACACCTTTGCCGAAATGCCATCCGGAATTAAAAACAGCATTTCGCATAGGGCAATGGCAATGGCTGCATTGGTAAATTATCTGAATAGTGTTGATTAATAAAATATTCTGACGGTTTTTTAGTTATATTATTTTACTATTTTGTACAGATGAACCGATTTCAAAAATATGTGGTGCTAAATGCATTACTTGTGCTTTCGTTGCTGGCCAGTGGCCAGATTGCCGTAGGTCAGTGGCGCGACCATTTGCCCTATTATTATGGAACCATGCTTGCCGAAACACGCGATAAGGTGTTTGTGGTTACCAATGTGGGCTTGTTTAGTTATAATAAAAACAATGCTGAGCTCGAAAAATGGTCGAAGGTAAACGGATTGTCCGACGCCGGAGTTCTCTCGGTGGGCTACAACAACTACTTCGACTTGTTGTTTGTTGGCTATAGCAATGGCAACATCGACATAATTGGCAACAATCGCATTATTAATGTGCCCGACATAAAGCGAAAGCCAATGACCGCATCAAAAAACATTAAGCATTTTATGTTTCTTGGCGATAATGCCTATCTGTCGTGTGGCTTTGGTATTGTTGTATTCGATATGAGGCGAATGGAAATTAACAGCACCTACCTTATTGGCGAGAATGGATCTTATGTATATGTAAACGAAACTACCACCGATGGCACCCATTTGTATGCAGCAACCAGCGAAGGTATATATATGGGCTTACTATCGAGCGATCTGATTAATTTTGCCAATTGGACACGGATTACCGATTTGCCATCCGGTACCCCATTTTCGTGGATGCGCGACAAAAATTTCAATACTATTGAGTGTTTCAACGGAAAACTTATAGCTAACTATAAGCATCCCACCCAGTTTAATGCCGATACCCTAATGGTGTATGATGATGGAAACTGGAGCTATTTCGATAATGTGGTTACCATGACCAACTCTATTACGGCAACCGATGAAGTGTTGGTGGTAACCAGCCAGTATTTTATTAAACTTTACAATAGTTCTTTTGAGAATTACCATCATGTTTGGACCTATAATTTCGATACGCCAACTATGTATCCTCAGTATGCCTTGTATGGAAGCAGCAATACATTGTGGGTTGCCGACCGCAACTATGGTTTGGTTACCAGCAGCGATTTGTGGTATTTCGAGAAGAAAACACTGAACGGCCCCATGAATTATGTGTTTTTTGGAATGGCAGCCAATGCAAATACCATGTATGGCGTAGGCGGCGGCTTCAACCTGTCGCTTACCCCTACCTACAACCAGCCTATGTTGTTCCGTTTCACCGACATCTGGGACACCCGTTACCCGGGTAACCAGTCTGATATGCAGGGTATCACCGATTTGGTCTCGGTTGCGGTTAATCCATTGAATCCATCACAGGTGTTTGCCGGGTCGTGGACAAAGGGTTTACTTGAGTTTACCAACTTTTCGTTAACACAGGTGTACAACGAAACCAACAGTCCCCTTGAATTGATACCAAACACCACATTGATGCGAATCGGAGGATTGGCCTTTGATGCTTTGGGGAATTTGTGGATAACATGTTCCGACAACAACATGCCCATTGTGGTAAAAATGGCCAACGGCACATGGCATGCAATAAACTACAAAGCCGAAATGAATGCCTTGAATGTAAGGCAAATTATTGTTACCAAAACTGGAAAGAAATGGGTGGTGTTGCCTCGTGGAGGCGGACTGTTTGTTTTCGACGACAAAGGTACCCCCGACAATAAAAGCGACGACGACTATCGCAAATTAAGTGTTGTTGACGAATACGGACAGGTAATTAGCAATGAAGTGTTTTCGATAGCCGAAGACCTTAACGGTTCAATCTGGGTAGGGACCAATGCCGGAGTGGTGGTGTATTATAACCCCGACAGGGTTTTCGATCAGGGCAGTTTCTACGGACAACAGGTGAAAATTCCCCGTAACGATGGCACCGATGATGCTGACTTACTCTTGGGATCAGAAACCGTTACTGCTATTGCTGTTGACGGAGCCAACCGTAAATGGTTTGGTACCCAGAGCGGAGGTGTTTTCCTCACCAGTAGCGACGGCCTGCAACAAATACATCATTTCAGTACCGACAACAGTCCATTGCTGGCCAACAACATATACAGTATTGCAATTATTCCCGAAAGCGGCGAAGTCTTTTTTGGCACCGAAAAAGGCCTTATTTCGTTTCGAGGTGAGGCTACTCAGGGTGCTCCCGATTTTACTCAAGTGTATGCATTCCCCAATCCGGTGCATCCCGGTTACAGCGGAAATATCACCATACACGGATTGGTGGCAGGCTCGTATGTTAAAATTACCGATATTTCGGGAAACCTGGTTACCGAAATGCGCTCGCTTGGTGGTCAGGCTATTTGGGATGGAAACGATATTAACGGAAATCGCGTAAGTTCAGGAATATATCTGGTGTTTTCGTCGAACGAAGATGGTTCTAAGAAAAATGTTACCAAAATTATGTTCATGAAATAGCAGTATGATTGTTAAGACCCATGCCATAGTTTTAAATAGAATTCCTTATAGCGATTCGGCTTTTATAGTGCATCTGTTTACAGCACAATTGGGTCGCCAGGCAGTAATGGTAAAAGGAAGCCGAAACCGCAACAGCCGGATGCGGATAGCTCTGTTTCAGCCACTGGCACTAATTGAATGCGAAATCGATTTTAAGGAGACCCGCAGTTTGCATTCGTTGCGCGAGGTGAATATCGAAAAGCCATTTCAACAATTAAATTCCGACATGGCACGATGCAGTGTGGCGCTGTTTGTATGCGAAGTTCTGATGCGATCGATCAGAGAAGAGGGACCGCAGGAGGATTTGTTCGGGTTTCTGCATCGCATGGTCTTGCATCTCGATAATAGTAGTCAGTCTGTTGCAAACTTTCCGTTGTTTTTTGCTTTGAAGTTATTGCCGTATTTGGGTTTTAAACCGGGTGATAATTATTCGGAGCACACACCTTTCTTCAATATTCGCGAAGGACTATTTATGCCGGTGTTTACCACCGATTCCGATACGGTTTCTCTCGAAGAGTCGCAGATACTATATCGTATGATGCAAACCGACGAAAATAACTATTGGCAGTTGCCATTGTTGCGAAATCAGCGTTCTCTTCTGACACAAAAAATCAGCGATTACTACGCTATACACCTTGCAAACTTCGGAGGCCTGAAGTCGTTGCCGGTGTTGCACGATGTATTCAATCTTTAAGAAAATCTTTGTTTGTGTTCTATTCGTAGAGCGATTAGAATTAATAAAAAAAACTGCCTCAGAAAGAAGGCAGTTTTATAATATATAGGTTTATTTGTTACTCGAGAGTAATTCCGGTGCGAGCTATGCCTTTTTCGGTAATAACACTTACGATATAAGCGCCTTTTTGTAAGTGGCTGATATCGAGTGTAACACGCGATGCATTAGGTTGTATTTCGTGAACAACTTGCCCCAGACTATTATAAACACTCACCGATTGAATTTCGGTACCTTCGATGTTTACAATACCTTGCGACGGATTCGGATAAATGCTGCAAATTTTAGCAAAATTCGGGTTAATAAATACTGTTGATGTAATGGTAATGTAATCTTCGGCTACATAAGTGTCGGTTTTGGGAGGTGTGCAGTTGGTATTGGTTACGGTTAGGGTAACATCGTAGGTACCTTGTGTGTTCCATGTTGCACTTGGATTTTGGTCGGTACTGGTCGGATTGTTGGCACCTTCAAATGTCCATTGCCATGTGGTAGCATTAAAACTTTCATCGGTGAAGTTAATAACCTCTCCACCCGGAACAGAAGTAGCAGATGCCGAAAACTCAGCTACCGGCGGAGCCATGTTCTCAGCTTGAATAACCAGCAAAGGTGTGTAGTTGAGGTCTTCTTCGGTAACAGGTACGGGAATCACAACAAATTGTGATAGCTGTATGTAAACAGTTGCCGAGAACCCAAAAGTATACTCCCCGGTTGTTAACGGAGTTCCAAACATAACACCACAGTAGCGGGTAATCGGATTGGTTGGAATAAATTCATCGGCATCGGTGTCCCACGAGATTTCGTTAGGAAGACCGGTAACAGAATTAATAACAATCTTTTGAACGGTAAGGTTTTGTCCATTGTAATTGTAGGTAGCAGGTGGAATAAAAGTAATAACCTGCTCGTAAGGTACATTCACATATCCGGTGTCGAATGCCATGGGGCATATTTCACCCGGGTTTTCTACATCCATACATCCCGCATCAGGTGTACAGGGTTGAGCCATTAAGGCAACAAAAGCCATTAGGCCAACAAATGATAATAGTAGTTTTTTCATAATTTTCTGTTTTTGAGTTTCAATACAAATTTAAATTTTATTTTAATACTAAATTCACAACACGTTTAAACAATAAAGAGGGTTAAAATTTTGCCGAAAGTTGTAATTCGAATCGACGCGGAGGACGCATGTCGCCGGGACGTCCTACATACTCGGTATTAAATACGTTTTTCATGAGGAACGAAGCCCTGATGTGCTCGTTGAACTTGAACCCAAAACGGGCATCAAACGAAACAAAAGGCATATTTGCATTCGCTATCCGATAGTTCCAGTATCCGGGTAACAGAAATAAATCGCTCATCAGGAAGTAGAATTGATACATATCCGCTTCAACTGCGTCCATTTGTTCGGGGTCGCGTTCATCGCAGAAAAGTCGGTCAACGTTTTTCATCGGGCTATTGTATATCCAGTTGAATCCAAAAGTAAAGCGTTTGGCTTCAAAGTCGAGGTCTCCTTTAAACGAATGAACGTACCGATACTTCAACACCGGATTGTCAGATGAAGCTGTTGAATCGGCACCGGCAAGATTCACGGGATTGTTGTAGGTATATCCCATCATCACTGTTGTTTTAAGTGGGCCAATATTGCCATTGGTAACTACCGACAGTTCCGATCCGGTAATGCGTGCATCGGCCATATTGCGTGCCTGAAAACCAAATACACCCTGACTTAAAGGCATAGGTAAGAAAGTTTCGGGGTCGTAAAACCCAATGGTAAACTCTATCATCTCGTAAATCTCCTGAACAAAGAACGACAAATCGACAAATCCTTTCCAGCCCTCCCAAAGTTTAATGCCTTGTTTAACACCAATTTCGGCACTCCATCCGGTTTCGGGTTGCAGATACGGATTGGGCATCAGATTGATTAAGCCGCCTAAATCGGAAGCAGTAAATTTTTCGCTGATTGAAGGGAAACGACAGCCCTGCCCGAACGAAGCCCTTAAAAATGTGTATTCAAACAATTGGTAATTGAGACCGGCGCGGAACACAGGTTTAAAAGGCAACTCGAAGTTGCGGATGGTTACCAGCGATTCGGTTTGCGCTGAATCGACTCGATAGTACTCGCCACGTGCTCCAAACGATGCTTTCAACCGGCCTATGCGGTAATCGAACTGGGCATAGAGGGCAAAATTATTGCTATAATGATCTCCAAATAAATTTGAGTGCACTTCGCTGTAAGAGTTAACACCCCCTGCAGTAATGTTTACATCATCGTTAATAACCGTAGAATAGGTATATTCAACATAATAGGTTTCGCCACCACTGTTTTTGGCAGTATCGTTAGGAATAAACTGCGAGGTGCCAAAGTACCGGGTGCGGATTTTATATTTTGAGCCGTTGGGTTTATAATAATAGAGGTAGGGGTCTATATTCATGCGAAATCCCTGCGATGGTGCATACAATTTATCGGGGACGGGAACATTGTAGGGTAACGAATCGGAGTGCCAGAAAAAGAAATCAGATTTATCAACAGCCATAAAATTAGAATTCATACCAACAGCCAATCCGTCAACTTTCTTGAAGCGATACCTCCAGTTTACATTAAAACGGCTGCGTATTTCGTATTCCTTTTGGCGATAGCCTTCGTCAACAAAATGATTTCCGCCCATCGTAAGGTCGAGGTTGCCAAATTGCTGAGAATGCGACAGGCTTAAGCCCGAATACATTGGGTTTCTTACGAAATAATATAAGCCGTTTCGCAAGGGTATTGTTTGATAAAACAAACTGTCGTCAACATAAAAGTCGTTGTCCCACCATTTGTATTTCTCGGTTTTGGGATTGTCGTAGATACCTATAAAATAAGAAACAGAGGTTTGTGGTTTGTCGGTAGGATAGGCCGAACGCACATTTATTACCCCACTAAGTGCCGATGATCCGAACAATGCCGACGACGCGCCTTTTACAATTTCAACCTGCGAAATGTTTTCAACCGGAATATAATTCCATTTGATATCGCCGGCATCGGCCGAAACAATGGGCAGGTCGTCCATAAGCATGATAACTCGCGTACCTGCTCCATAACTCCACCCTGCACTACTACGGATACTGAGTTGCTGATCGGAAACATCAACGCCAACAATTTGGTTGACAGCTGTCTCCATACTAATAGTATTGGTGTTTTCAATCATTTTGGGTTTAATAACCTCCATGGTTACCGTAACGTCAGATAGCTTTTGCTCAAACTTACCGGCACTTATTACCACTTCGTCTATCAGCTCGGCCCGTTGCTTCAGAGCCATGTCGATAGTTTTGTTCTCGCCGGCTTTAACGGTAAGTTTAATGCGCTCGCGCTGATACCCTACATACTGATAGGTGATGGTGTAAGACCCGGCCGGTATTTCAAAAAAATACTTACCATCGAAGTCGGTGGTCGCTCCGGTTTTCACCGAAACGGTATCGGCATCGCCGGTAACAATTACATTCACGCCAAACAACAATTCATTGTTAGCCTGATCTTTAATGGTTCCGTTGATTTTTGCCGATTGAGAGAATACTGTGGTTGATAAAAGGAGTGATAGAGCCAATACAGGTAATAACTTTACCATAAATGTGTGTGTTGGTTACGCGGCAAATATATATTTATTTTTTTGAAATAACACATTTCATCAATATTGCTGTGACGGTATTATATCAACAGCCTCTGTTTAAAATAAATGCGCTGCATCTTTATATGACACAGCGCATCGATTACATATTAATTCTCTGTTAACGCAGTAGCGTTACCTGCCCGCTTTGTGTGTAGAGATTCCCGAAAGGATCGTAGAAATAGATAATCCACGAATACACTCCCTGAGGACATTCTTTCAGGTTCGATCGGCCATCCCAGCCGGTTTCGTATTCTGTGGTTTCGAATATTTTCTCGCCCCAGCGATTGTAAATTTCCATTTTAAATGTGCGCTCGTCGATGCCGTCGCCAATTATTCTGAAGTTTTCGTTAATAAGGTCGTAGTTCGGAGTAAAGGCTGTAGGGGCATATATCATGGTTTCGTTAGTAACGGTAATGTCAACTCCTGTACTGTCGACGCAACCATATAGCGATTCTGTGTGTAGGGTAACGTGATAAACTCCCGGCATTGTAAACTTATGCTGTGGATTTGCCTGTGTGCTGGCAGCACCATCGCCAAAATTCCAGTTAAAGTAGAAGCCTCCTACAGTAAAGTTGGTAAAGCTTACAGCAGGGCTTGCAATGTGTACTTTTGTTGAGGAAGCACGGAAATCGGCTTCAGGAACAGGAAATACAACAATTCCTATAGTGGTGTCGTTGCTGCAGCCTTCGCCGTTGGTAACCTGTAGGTTTACATGATAGGTTGTGGCATTCATAAAAGTATGAACCGGATATTTATCGAACGAAAGATTTTCGAAATCGCCATCGTCGAAGTTCCAAATATAACTTTGACCTACATGAGGGCTGTTTTCGCGGAAGGATACTGTAAGGGGAGCACATCCGTTGGTTTTATCGGCAGTAATGTTTATTGGCGGCAGGGGATGTGTGTTGATGTGTTCAACCACTCTTGCAAATTGATAATTACAAGCATCCCATGCTATAAACTCAAACGTGGTATCTTGATTTACAATGAAGCTTACGGGTAAAGTATAATCAACACCATTGATAGAAACCAGATTACCTTCAACACCACCACCTGTAATATTCACATCGAAACTAACCGTTTCGCCCGGACAAACCAAGTTTGTGTTGCTTTCTACTGCAATTGCAATTGGGTCGTGTACTGTTACCGAAATGGGAACAGGATTGCTGATACAGTTGTTAAAATCTACCACTACGGCAGTAAAGATACTGTCGGTGAGTGGGCGCACATTGGTAGTCATTCCTGTTGTTCCGGTACTCCACATAATTACATAAGGCTCGGTATTTCCGGTTACCAGATTCAAACCAATTGTGGCGATTTGTCCATAACAAATTTCGGGGTTTTCGATAATCTGGATAACCCAGGGTTCGGGTTGTGTAACTTCATACGACATCACGTAATGACAATAGCGGTCATCGGTTACGGTAACTGTATACACTCCTGCAGTAACGTTAAATTGATCTTCGCCCCAGCTCCCGTTGGTCCATGCATAATGATAAGGTGGTGTTCCACCTGTTACATCAACATAAACATTTCCATCTGTTCCACCATTGCATGTTACGTTTGTGCCGGTAATAGTTCCTGTCATAGGAGCATGTGGCTGATAAATTTGCACCTGTGCATAAGCCACACAATCGTGTTCGTCGAATACGGTTACGCTGTACATACCCGGTACCAAATCGAAAATATCTTCACTTATTTCTCCATTGCTCCATGCATAGTAATAGGGTGGTGTTCCTCCTATCACTGTTAGATCGGCAATGCCGTTGCCTTCACCAAAACAGCGAACGTCGGTGGGGTCAATATAAACGGTAAGTGGTAAATCAGGTTGATCGACACGTCCGATGGCAAAGGCTTCACATCCGTTGGCATCGGTTACTGTTACCGAATAAATACCGGCATATAGGTTAAACAAATCCTGAGTAGTAGCTCCATTGTTCCATTCATAGGTATACGGAGGGGTTCCGCCTGTAACAATGGCATTGACCCATCCGGTATTTTCGCCGTAGCAGAGCACTTCTTGAATTTCGAGTTCTACTTCGAGGCGGGTAGGCATAATAATAACGAAGGTGTGCACAATATCGCAACCGTGTGAATCCATTACCGTGATGGTGTAAGCACCATCGCCAAGATTATACAAGTCTTGGGTCATTTGTCCGTTGTCCCAGTAGTAATAATACGGTGGTGTTCCTCCGGTAACGGTAACATCGATAAATCCATCGGTGAAACCAAAACAACTAACATTCTGATATACCCATGTCATTTCTAGCGGCTCGTCGGGTTCGTCAATAAACACAGAGTCCTCGAGAGTACATCCTACCGCATCGGTTACAAGCAGTGTGTGCCAACCTGCATAAACACCCACAGGGTTTTCCTCGGTCGAGCCGGATGGTGTCCATAAATAGTCGTAAGGAGGTACCCCGCCAGAGACAAACGAATAGAGGTTCCCGGTGGGTTCCCCTGCGCACAATACATCATCGGCATACAGGTACATTACCAGTGGTGGATTGGCATTGGCAATATTTATTTCGCCGTCAACCGAACATCCGTACACATCGGTAACTGTAACATAGTAGTAACCTGCCGGAACAATGATGCTGTCGATGGGGCTCATATGGGTATTGGTAGTGCCCCAGGAATACTCAAAAGTATATGCACCACTGCTATGAATTGCATTGACGGTAATTACCCCTGAGGTATCGCCAAAACACAAAACGTCTTGTGCATTGATGCTCATGTCGAGATAGGGCAGCGGATAGAGCCATGTTCCCGGCACTACGGTGTCGAGAAGGAATCCTTGCATTTCCCAGGTCTGGTCGTACCAGGTAAGTGGGATGTAGCCCAAAGGAATACTGGCTTCGTAAAGGGGCCCGATTTCAAATTCTATGTCTTTAACCTCATAGGGAGTATTATCTTCTACTCCACCGCCCGATTTTGTAAGGTCGATGCTTTGCTGCTGAGAAAGCAAATCGGCCGGAGAAGGCGATATAAACGTGATTTCGGGCGAGGCATATTGCAGTGTTTGCGTATAGCCTATTTCGTTGTTATATACACTTACTTCGGGCAGTTCAAATTCGGGAATACCTGCCGTTTTGAACGGGAAACTGAAAGGTATGGTTACGTGGGCATAAAACACCGAGATGATAAAGTCGAAAGCGATACTGTCCCATGTGTGATTGTGGAATTCATTGTCGAAATGATACGCTACCGAAACCGGCATAGAGTCGTGGGTGTAGCAGGGGTATGTGATTTCGAGATTGTGATTTACCCTGAAGGTGATATCTTGTGCAAGACCCTGATCCATCACCTGATTGCCATTGTTTGGATTAAGCACTGTGTAGGGTAACTCAATCGGGAACCCGAGTGTTACCCAGATAGTGGGACAGAATGAAAAGTCCTGAGTCATATAACTCGACATGTGCAAACTTATTTGCAATAGATAATAGTCGATTATGGCAGTAACGCCTGGCATAATTTCATATTCTATAGTTCCGCCGTTGATGATATCGATGATTTGTGCCAGAGCAGGGCCTGTAGGTGGTGGAATAAATCCGGCAATAAACGAGAGAAATGTAAGTATATTCCAGTTAAACCATATCCATTCGTCGTTACCGTGTGCTGTAAGACATTGTGTGTTGGGATCGAGATAATCTTCGGTTATTACATAGGGTATATCTATTTCTCCGGTGAGCCCTATTCCAAACCAGTCGGGAATGACTATGGGCAGCAGATCGTCTTCGCAAATCATGGGCAAGCCCGTGATTTCATCAAGACAAGGATAAACCACCTCGCCCGTGTAGCCGTTCAGATAAAAGATTGCAATGGAGTCGTGAGGCAGCGGGTCGGTATAGGTTGGGTTGATAGGTACGCTGAGATTGGGCAGCAGTGGAATGGTTTCACAATCGAACATGCATACTATCACATTCATATATACACCAAAACCGTATTCAAGGTCTAATGCAATAATACCCGTGGTGGGGAAATGGGTGTCGAGATACCATCCGTCGAGTACATCGTACCAAGTTTCTACAAGGATAGTTTCGCCATGGTCGAAACTGTAATGGTCCGGAAAATCGAGGGTAATCTGAACCGGGTAGTTCACATCAATCGACCCAAGAGTAAACCCGTGAATGCTGAAGGTGGAGCTGAGGTAAGCCCAAAAACCTGCCTCCCAGGCAACACCTACCGGCCCGAGAAAAGGAATGTCTTCGATGAAGCTGAAACCGACATTTTCGTCGAATTCAAGATGAAACAACTCGTAGTCGAAGTCGAGATTAAATGCATCTCCGGCCCCCCACATATCCTGATCGTAGGAATAGTAGTGTATGTTGTGAATGAGAATGTTTTCGTTTTGAGCTCGGAGCTGATTCGCTCCGGCACAGAAAACAAAAATCAATGCTGCAAATAGTAGTTTTTTACTCATATTTCACGAATTGAGCTGTTAATAAACTTTCTTTTATGGTGTCGTACAAAATTTTGCGCGACGCTGCCGGGTAACTCACGTTAATCCAGATAGTGTTATGATAATCGCCTGCCAAAAACATCAGACGTTCGTAATCGACCCCCTTGTTCGAAAACCCCAATACATATATAACTCCGTTGGCACCGTGAAGGGTGCTGATTTCTTCTTTCTCTTTAAACACAAATTTTTGTGAAGCAATGTACTCGGGTGTGAGATTTTTAGAAACCATTATGAATGAAGTGCCTATAATTTCGGATACCTGCATTACCGATGATGTGCCGGCATGAATAAACCCTTTCAAATCGGGTGAGAACATGAAGTGCTCAGGCGGAATCATTTTTACATGAGTTTCAGGTATCATCACACTTTCGCCGGGCTTTACCACAAATGCATCGGCACCCGGCTGCAATTCTCCTGCAGTGGTTAAACTGAGTGGTACCTGTGCATTTACCGCTGAAGCCAGAGCAAAGCATATCACCACACATATGTGTTTTACTTGAAGCATACTATTCTTAAACTGCCAAATATAATCATTTTATTTATTACACTGCAACAGTAATGACGTATTTTTTTGCCATAGGTTGTCAGAAGTGCAATATTTTTTTTATCGGGGTATTTTTGAAACATTATTTCGAAAATAGCCAAGTTTTTATATTTTTACCGCACTTAAAAATTTAATTGATTATTGTATGAAAAAATTATTTCTTCTTATTCCTGTTGCACTGATAATGCTGGTTAGTTGTGGTTCGGGTAATAAAACAAAACCGGGCGACGATGTGAACGACACGGTAAAAAACGAAAACAAAATAGTAATTGATTATCCGAAAGACAGTGTATATGACCAGTTGGCTTCGTTATTGGCCGGCGATGATGCTTCACATTTTAACGACACATTTGGAGATAGTCAATTCTGGAAAGAGTACAAAATAAGTATCGACACACCTTGGCAACGTATTCAGGAAACCCGTCTCGACCATATTTTTAACTGGAGCGATTCGGTGGTTAAGCCCCTTATCAACGACACAGTTATTTTGTTTTACCCGTTTTCGGGTCCCGATTTTCTACATGCCTATCAGCTGTTTCCGAACGCCAACGAATATGTTTTTATTGCTATGGAAAAGTTGGGAACTATTCCCGCTTTGCACCAAAGCTCGTCGGAGCAACTGAAAGCCTATCTTGATGCTACCAATTTTGCCCTTCGCGATATTTATAAAAGAAGTTATTTCATCACCGGAAACATGGAGCAGGATTTACGTAAACAGCAGGTAGATGGAGTGTTGCCGATAATATTGGTGTTTCTTCATAAAACCGGTCACGAAATTTACGACTTCGGGTATTACAGGCTAAATAATGATGGCAAGACATTTACCGAAATTCAAAAACCAACCAATACCCTAGATCAGGTGGAATGCATTCGTTTTAAAATTTTAAGGCAAGGAGACGATAAACTTAAAGACTTCACGTACTTTTATGCCGACATTTCCGACAGTGGTTTTACCAAGGCCAAGGTGCTTAAAACTTACCTCGATAATCTTAGAGGCTGCAATACCTTTATTAAATCGGCTTCATATCTGAGTCATTACGGTACCTTTTCGAATATTCGTGACCTTGTATTGCTAAAAAGTGATGCAGTGCTCGAAGACGATACCGGAGTGCCTTACCGCTATTTTACTCACGATACATGGACACCGCATTTGTTTGGCGTATATGTGAAACCCATTGCCGATTTTCCGAGTTCGTATTTGTATCAGAAAGATTTGGCCTCGGCTTACGATTCAATTGGTGCGCGCCCATTACCGTTTTCGCTGGGCTACCACTGGAGAACCGGTGAGCAAAACTGGTTGTTGTTTGTAAGAAAGAAATAGTATTTGCGATACGTTCAAAAACGAAAGCAATTTCCTGCACGGAGTTGCTTTTTTTATTGGAACAAATCTGATATTATGGTGTCAGATATCAGCATATGACGTTCGGGAATAAAAATTCTATTGCCGTTTTGCACAAGCAGGCCTTGTTGCAGGCGTATTTTCGAAGCGTTCAGTAAATGTCTGAACGCCAATGTGCCAAAGTTCCTTTCGAATTCTCCTGCGTCGATACCCGAAGCAGTTCGAAAGCGGGTCATTATAAACTCGTTGATTAAGTCGGTTTCGCTGAGGTTTTCTTCGGAATAGGTTACTTTGCTTGTAAGTATTTTTTCGATATACAATTTCAGATCCGAAATATTGGCTCGTCGTGTTTTGTGCCCGTTGTATGAATGCGCCGACGGACCTAGCCCCAGATATGCCGAACCATTCCAGTAGGCAGAATTGTGCCGACTATGGGTGCCTGGTTTGCAAAAGTTCGATATTTCGTAATGATCAAATCCATGTGCTTTCGAGGCATTGCATAATACATTGTACTGTAGCCGGCAGGTTTCGTCGTCGGGTAAAGCAATTTGCTTGCCTTCAATTTGGCGCACCAATAGCGTTTTGCCTTCGGCAGTGAGCAGATAAGCCGAAATATGATTTACTCCGCTTTCTGCAAGCTTGTCGATGGTTTCGGTGAGTTCGCCTAGGCTGAGTTGAGGAATGCCAAACATAATATCGGCCGAAATATTGCTGAACCCGGCCCGTTTTGCGTTGTAAATGGCCTGCAATGCCTCGGTGCCCGAATGGCGGCGGCCCAACAAACCTAAATACTGGTTGTGGGTCGATTGAACACCAATGCTAATGCGATTTACTCCGTTTTTATTGAGCATTTCGAGATAGCCGGGCAAGGCGTCTTCGGGGTTTAACTCTACCGTGCACTCTTTTATTTGTGACAAGTCGAAAGTATTACTCAAGCCCTGAAATATTCTGTGTATCTGATATGAGTTCAGTATTCCGGGAGAGCCACCTCCCATATACAAAGTATCGATATTGCTTTCACCGAAGTAATCGTTTTGCATTTCGGCCTCCAGCAATAAAGCATCAATAAATTCGTCGGTTTTATCGCTTCGGGCCACCGAATAAAAATCGCAGTACATGCATTTGCGTTTGCAGAACGGAATATGGATGTAAATGCCGGGCACAATGATAAGTTTCGCGCAAAGATAGCGAAAAGCTTTATTGGGTACGATGATGTTGAAAAGCCAATCAGTTTGGCAAAACTGAAACAATTGTGTATTTTTAAGCTTTGAAAAAAATGAAATATGAAAATCATCAGCTTCAACCTCAACGGAATACGTTCGGCGCAGTCGAAAGGGCTGGCAGAATGGGTGAAGGCACAAAATGCCGATATACTGTGTGTACAAGAAACCAAAGCTCAACCCAATCAGATAGAAACCGCAGAATTTGAAGACATGGGCTATGTGTCGCGCCTTCATTCGGCGCAAAAACCCGGTTATAGCGGTGTGGCGCTGTTTTCGAAAGTTCAATTCGATACTGTAATCTGTGGTATCGGCATTGACGAATTCGACTACGAAGGTCGCTTCATTCGCGCCGATTTTAGAGGCGTAAGTCTGATAAACTCCTATTTTCCGTCGGGAACCATGGGAGATGTGCGTCAGGGAGTGAAAATGAAATACCTTGATGCCTTTTACAATTACACCGAAAACCTAAAAAAATCGCAGCCAAATATTATTGTGTGTGGCGATTTTAATATTTGCCATAAAGAAATCGACATCAGCAAACCCGAAAACAAAAAGGGGGTAAGTGGCTTTTTGCCCGAAGAACGCGAATGGGTGAGTAAATTTATCGATAGTGGGTTTACCGACAGTTTCAGGCATTTCAATAAACAACCCGACCAATATACCTGGTGGAGCTATAGGGCAGGGGCACGCAAAAAAAACCTGGGCTGGCGCATCGATTATATCATGACTTCGAAACCCCTTGATGCAGCAATGCAAGCCGCAACCATTCACAGCGATGTGTATATGTCGGACCATTGTCCGATAAGTGTTCAATTGAGTTTAAAATAATAAGGTAATCGTCGGCTTTCTGATTTGCAAGGCTTGTAAGGTATCAAATTTCAAACAAAACTAAGCGATAATGATAGAGGCTGCCATAAAGGGCAGCCTTTATTGTTTTTAGCCATCAGGCTGTTACGGTGAAAACCAGTACACGCCCCAAGAACGCAACCTACTCATTGAGTGCATGTTTGCTTAGGTTGCAGGTTGAATTGTTATATATTGATAATTGACTCCATTAGAATTCGCAATATTCACTCCTAATGCTATAAAACTCGCGATTCTTTTTGTTACGAATTCAGTTACAGAAAAGTTCATTATTTATAGTCGAATGAGATCTCCGATTCGTACTTTTCTTGTAGTAATAGCTTGCCCTCTTCATCGAAATACAGCCACTCGCCCTCTTTTTCGTTTCCGTTGCTGTAGTAGCCCTGAACGGCTATTTTACCATTCGAATGATATTTTCGCCACGAACCGTTTTTCAGATGATTTTCGTAGGTAATTTCTTCCGATAAATTTCCGGCACTATCGTATATTTTCTTGATGCCATGCATTAAATTGGCTTCATAGGGTGTTTCGATCCGAAGTATCCCGTTGCTGTCCCATTCTTTCCAAACACCGGTTTTCTTACTCAAGTCGTAATGAACTTCTCCCTGAATATTTCCGTTGTCGAAAAAATAATACCAGGTGCCAACTTTTTTATGATTGGCATAATGCTGTATTTCGCGCAGCACTCCGTTTGGGTAATAATACTTCCACTCGCCCTGCCGTAAATTGTATTGGTAGAACTCTCTGAATTGCAGGCTTCCATTGTCGAAGTAAAAAACAAATTCGCCATGCAGCATGCCATCTTTATAGTGAGCCAGACTTTTTAATTGCCCCGTTTCATACCATTTGTGCCAGGCACCCTGTTGTATGTTTTTTCGATAAAAGCCTTGCTCTTTCAGTGTTCCGTCTTCGTAGAACGAAACAAATTTTCCGTGAAGCATGGCTTTTTTATAGGGGGTTTTACTTCTGATTTTACCGGTGTCGTAGTGTTCCACATGAATACCCTTAACCGGTGGATTTGTGCTATACAAGCCTAGCGGAAACATGCACAACAAAACAGTGACAATAAATATTAGGCGAATCATGCTGTTTATTTATCTAGAACAATTACTTTTTTAACTTCGGTATAACTGCCGGTGTCGAATTTCACAAAGTATTTTCCCGGTACAAGTGTGTTACCCGAAGCATCGGAAATATTCCAGGCAAACGAGTGTTTTCCTGCTGCAAATGTTTGATTTTTTAGCACTTGCAATTCGTTTCCTTTGGCATCGTAAACGCTTATTTTTACCCGTGTTTCAACAGAAACCGAAAAGTCGATGTTGCTCGAAACCGAAAATGGATTGGGGCGAATTTGCATTACATCGCTGCCTTTGTTGGTTACTTCGCGCACGGTGTTGGTTTCGGCGTTAATATAAAAGTCTTTGGTTTCGCTGCCATTGGCAGTAGTGAGTTTTACAGTGTAAATACCTTCAGAAACATAGGTAAATGCAGGGTCTTGTTGTTCGCTGTCGGTGCTGCCGTTGTTCTCGAAATCCCATTGCCATGCCATCACTGCCGGTTGCGATAGGTCGGTGAAGTGTACGGTGAGCGGGCTGATGCCTTCGGTAACATCGGCTGTAAAATCGGTATAAGCCTGCATGTCGGTTTGAACAGTAAAGGTTTTTTCGGCCGACCAGGGGCTCCAGCGCAAATTGTGGTCACGGTAACGTACCCTCCAGCCATAGGTGGTGCCATTGGTAAGTGGAGTTGTTATCTGAAAGCGGCGAAGATTGATGCCTTCGTTTAAATCAACCGGATTGTAATCGGGAGCTCCCGTATCGCCGTAGATGTTTACCCAGTCGCGCTTCGAGTTTACAATGGGGCTGCTGTAGTTGCCCGGTGAGGCTGTAAGTTGAAAATGCGACGTCATTAGTTCGTCCTCGCTTTCAATTGCCGACGCAACCAGCAATGGTAGTGAGCCCGACTGCACCTGTGGCGACAAGGCTTCGGGTGCAAGTGGTGCGGGTTGGTTTAGCTTGCGATGGTAATGGTCGATAAGTACCACATCAAGAGGTTTATCGAGATGCCCCAGACTGTAACTGTATAAATCCCATGTTTTATTTGCCAAGTCAATATCAACAATGTTGAAGCAGTAATGGTCGAGCGACATTTGAATTTCGGGATAGTCGGTTTGGTTCGGATACATACCCCAACGGTCGAGTGCAGAACCCGCTCCTCCTGTAAGCATGATGTAGAAATCGCCAATGGCGTCGGCCGCAGCCGATTCAATGCAACCACGTTCGTAATTGTGCGAATGCCCGTAAGCCAGCAATTGAACTTTCTTGAATTGTTTCATTGTGTTCAGCACGTCGTTTTGCACCCAGGTGGTATTCCCGTCGGGCCATAACTCACTGTGCCCGGGGTGATGCAGAAAACAAAATACCATGTCGGTTGCGGCATTGTTGTTCGACTGTTGCAGCTTCGATTCAAACCAGTTGGTTTGTACGCTATTGGCAAGCAAACTGTTACTATTCATCATTACAAACTGAATATTGCTCAAATAGAATGAGTAAAACTTTTCTTGAAGCAGAAAGCTGGTGTAGTCGCTAAAATCTTCATATTTCATGTATTTATAGTAATTTGAAGATTCGTCTTCGTGATTGCCTATCGATACCATGAATGGCAAAGTGCTGCTTAGGCAGGCGTAGGGCTTAAAATATTCGTTTTCGTATTGCGAAATGGTTCCACCACTGGTTACAATATCGCCTACGTTAATCACCAGATTGATGTGGTTGTGAATATCGTCGCCAAACAATTCTTGTGCCTTTGCCTTTGCAGCATAGGCTATCTCGGTGGTTTTTGCAACATCGGTGCGGCTGTCGCCGAATATTATAAACCGGAACCGTTGATTCTGGGTCATTCCTGTTGCCGGCGTTTTAAAAACATAAATGTCTGATTCTTCGCTACCGCTGATGCACTTGTAGTAATACTCGGTTTCGGGACTTAGGCCTGTGAGTTGCACTGTGTGCCAGCGTTTCCCCGAAATGCTTTCGCTGCCGCCGGTAGTGGTGCTTCCGAGTGCCGTTGAGGTGCCGTATTGCACAATGGTAGATGCGGTTTGTGTACTATGCCAGCTGATATACGTGCTGGTGGGGGTTGGGGTTTGCAAATAGGGAAGAATGCCTGTGAGAACGGGTTGTATAGTGTGCCCGTAACCACCCAGCGTATTTACTTCAGTTTGATTTACTGCATAATTGTAAATTGCAGTAAGGGCAATGTCGAAACTATTGTCTTCGCCATCGTTGTCGGCAAAAAAGTGAACCAGATTTTGCCCTGAGGCCGGATAGAGTGAGTATCCTCCGTCGATACTGAGGCTTCCTCCGGCAAGCACTAGTGCTCCGTCGAGATATATACGGTAAAAATTGCCTAAATCAACCGACACAACCATTCGGTACCATTCACCGGGCACTACCTGATATACCGAATACCCCGGGCCATCGGTAGAACGCCCTAATTGCCCCGAAGGATTTATAAATAACTCGCCGTCGTTGCTGTTTCCCGAATTGGCCTGATAAAAGCAATACCATTTGTTGGTTTCGGGTATTCTGAAATCAAATACCATTGAGTATTCATTTACCTCGGTACCACCTCCATTGGCGGCAATGTCGTGATTGCAGGTCAGGTAACTGCCTACCCCAATGTTTATGGCATTATCGCCACTTTCGGGCCCGGCAACGGCATTAACTGTTCCATGGGTAACCAGATTATTACCAACCGTGCTTTGCATCAGCGATGCCTGATTGTCGTATGTCCAAAGCCCAACCATACCTGGGTGTTCTGCCGGGTTTATTTGGGGAGCCTGAGAATAGCATCTTTGACCAAAACTTAAAGCAAGTGCAATTAATAATAAACTGTAAGTAAATACTTTCATATAGCTTGGTTTTTAATAAACTGCTAAGTTAACACATAATTAAATTCATTGTTGAAATTGAAAATATAAAAAAAAGTATTATCTTTGACCGACTGTTCAATCAAACAAACCTGTTTCATGTGCCCAAAAACCAAAAAGCAGTTCGAGGAAATAAGGTCAGAAAAACGTAATCTGATAATGCATTCGGCACTGCATCTATTTGCCGAAAAGGGATATCATCAGGCTTCAATCAGTCAGATTGCAAAACGTGCCGGAATTTCGAAAGGATTGATGTATAATTATTTCGATAGCAAAGAAGCATTGTTGGGTGAAATATTTCAAGAAGGCTTCAATCAGGCATACGAGAATTTCGATCAGAACCAGGATGGTATTTTGCAGAAAGAAGAGTTTGTGTCGTTTATTTACCGCCTTAAAACACTCATCAACACCAATCGAAGTTTCTGGCAGTTACTTGCCGGGCTAATTACACAACCCGGAACCCTTAATTCAATTAAAACGGTGCAAATAGAGGGGGCTTCCGAAATCAATAAGCTGTTGTATGAATATTTCGTTGAATTGGGCTGTCACAATCCGAAATTCGAAATGGTGTATTGCACTTCGTTGTTGCAGGGAGCATTTCTGCAGTATATCCTTTCTCCCGAAACCTATCCCATTGATGATGTTATTGAACGGATTGTAAAAACATATACCTAGATTAAATACGCTTATTTGTTCACATAACCCGTTTTTATTTTTATAAC
Source organism: uncultured Bacteroidales bacterium (assembly GCA_964511665.1). Lineage (GTDB taxonomy): Bacteria > Bacteroidota > Bacteroidia > Bacteroidales > ML635J-15 > JAGOEF01. The sequence goes on along the minus strand of CAZEHA010000001.1, from coordinate 13,043 downwards.
ATGAAGAACAGAACAGGGCGTTATCTTATCTCCTGAACTTGCTATGTATTATTTGTATGCTCGAGTCGATAATATTGTTTATATCGCTGCTGATTTTAAGCAAATATAAGGGTAGCATGAAAGCTGTGGCAATAATCAAACTACGCACAGTGAGATCGACTATAAAATTACTGAATCGGGGTATCAACATCGAAATTAGCATTACGGCAATACCTATGAAAACACAAATAAGGTGATTCAAGCCGTATGGCTGCATGGCAAGCCTTCTCCTTATAAATACGAATCTAATTAGCCCAAAAACAGCATAAGATATGGTTGATGCCAAGGCAGCACCGGTAATACCCAGCATGGGTATGCAAATAATATTGGTTATCACCACAATGCTAATAAACAGGAACATAAACCAGGTATAAATCCGGTAGTCTTTCGAATACTGGATAATTTCGTGACTCACACCGCCGGCCATGGTAATTACCTGCGATAGACCAATATAGAACACCACCATTCTTCCCGCCTGAAATTCTTTGGGAATTAGTGCAAATGCTGAGTCGATATTGCACCATACCAGTAGAAAAATAAACGATGATATTATAAGTTGAGTAAGAGTGCTGCGGGTATAAATATCGGCCACCACTTCAGGCTTTTTATGCTTAAATGCTTCGGCAATTACAGGGGCAGAAATACGTTTCAGCGACCTTCCGGCCAGCATGATTATTGTTCCAAAGTAGAACATGGTAGAATAAATTCCGGTATCGGAAAGGCCCAGAAAATGATTCACCATATAACGGTCGATATTCATCACGGCTATTCCCGAAAAACCGGCCAGCAGTCCGTAGGCCGAAACACTGATAAGTTCGCGACGCATTTCGCGAGTAATAAATGCTTTTTCGGGCTTCAGGTTAAATTCGCCCTTTCTTATTACATATACAAATAATCCAAATGTAGGGATGCTATAGGCGATGAAATAGAACAATACGAATCCATCGAAATCAATTATCTGAAGCCAGAATAATGCAATGCCCAATAAGTTTAAAATGCGGAAAAGAAACTCCTTTAAAAAAACTCCAATCGAGGCATTGAACAGCACTACACAATAATTATCGAGAAGCAGATAAAATATTGTAACAAAAATCAGAGGTAACAAATAATATATGTTTTCAACAAACAGTGCCGACTTTTCGGCATTCGAATCAATAAGATAGTTCTTTAGTGCAAAAAACACGATGCTTGTAACAAGTATTCCGGCAAAGCCAACTTTTAGCAATAGGCGCGGGAAACCGTGGTGTCCGTTTTCTTTATCACGAAAAAAAGGGAATAGTTTTATGGTGGCATTTAAAAACCCAAAAGTTCCAAACTGACCAATTATAAGCGAAATTGATATTAAAAGGCTGGTTAACCCAATTTGATTGCTCGAAAAAACAATAGGCATAAGCAGACCAACGTTTAAAAAACCCAGTGCTGTTCCTAAATAAGAAAAGACAGAGCCCTTAAAAGATTGATTGATGATAACGCCCATTTTTTAAAATTACTATCTGCAAATGTAAACTTAATCGCGAATAGTTCAATATGAGTTTTCGGAAATCAACAATTGTTGAAGAGAATGTGAAAATTGATTTTGTACTGCCTGCAGTTAAGATGTAAACTTGTCATTTATGCCATCAAAAGCTTCTGTTTCGATGAAAGTGTTTGAATATCGATGTTAAAAACCGCCTGTATAGTAGGCTTGCCTTTTAGTTGCTTTTGTAAATCATCGGCAAACTCTTGTTGCTCGAATCCTTTGATGATGATAAAAAAATCGATATTCTTCAGTTCTTCAACAAGGTATCCCGAAGGAGACTTATTGCCAAGAAAATAAATGCTCAGGCTGTCGTTGTTTTCGATAGCTTCAAAACGATTGAATAATTGCGATTCGGCGGCTTTTTCAAGATATATTTCGTGATATTCGCCTCGCACAATTTCTAGTTCGGTAATTTGCTTCAGTTCCCAGGCCATTTTGATATCGCTTATAGTGCTTACTATGCCAATCAGGCGAAAGTCGAATTCGGGACTATATATTAAACTCTTTTTTTTCATGAAATAGCGATAAGCCTGGGGATTATTTTCTTTATAGTGGCCAAGGCAGCAGTTTGTTCTGCCTCCTTTTTAGTCCATGCTTTGCCTCCGGCAATAAAACTACCGTTAACAATTACTTCGCAGTAAAAATGCAGTTCTCTCTCACTTTCTTCAATGTGCTCTACTGTATCGAAAACCAAATCCCATTTTCGACGATGGGCTTCGTTAAGCAACAGCGATTTATAGTCTTCGTTTTCTTCGATAATGTGAGACAGGTCGAGGTTTTCGTTAATCAGTCGCAACACGAAACGTTTGCACATTAAGTAGCCTCTGTCGTAGTAAATTGCTCCAATTAAGGCTTCTAATGCATTGCCGGCAATGTGACTCGGGTTGCGTTCGCCATCTCCTTTATACACAATAAAATCGGTAATTCCTATCTTAGAGGCAAGGTTATCAAGCGATTTGCGCTTCACAATATGCGATCGCATAAGGGTTAGTTTCCCTTCATCAGCATCCGGAAACCTCACATACAATATGTCGGCAACTATAGCATCAAGTATTGCATCTCCAATAAATTCGAGCCTTTCGTTGTTGGATGCACTTCCGTTTATTGCGTAAATAGAACTGGAGCTATGTCGGAATGCGGTTTGATATAGCTGTGTATTTCGGGGCCGAAACCCTAAAAGCAATGATAGTTGATGATTATATGCTTTGTTTTTCCCTGAAAAAAGAGGCATGCTGATATTTGCCAGATATTACAATTTTCTGAAAATAATAGAGGTATTGTGTCCGCCAAACCCAAAAGTATTCGACAATCCGTAATCAATGTTTCTTTCTACTGCTTTATGCAGTGTCAGGTTTAGGCCTTCGTCGATATTCGGGTCTTTTTCGATATGATTGATGGTGGGAGGTGCAATATTATGTTTCATGGCCTTAACAGTTATTAATGCCTCCAACGCACCTGCTGCACCCAGCAGGTGTCCGGTCATCGATTTTGATGAACTGATGTTTAGTTTATAGGCATGATCGCCAAATACATTTTTTATAGCCAGGAGTTCTGCAATGTCGCCCAAAGGAGTAGCAGTACCGTGCACATTAATGTAATCGATGGCCTCCGGCTTTAATGATGCATCTTTTAGTGCATTTTGCATTACCAGCGAAGCACCGTTCCCTTCGGGATGTGGAGCTGTAATGTGGTAGGCATCGGCCGACAATCCAACTCCGGCAATTTCGGCATATATGTGAGCACCGCGTTTTATGGCATGTTCATATTCTTCGAGGATGAGTGTTGCACTACCTTCGCCCAATACAAAACCGTCGCGTGTTGCACAAAATGGGCGCGAAGCCGTTAAATAGTCATCGTTGCGGGTTGATATCGCCATCAGGGCGTTAAAACCTCCGATTCCTATTTCGTTAACAGCAGCTTCTGAACCACCGCTAATAATAACATCGGCATAACCAAGCCGAATCAGGTTGCAAGCATTTATTACCGCATTGCTGCTGCTTGCACAGGCCGACACAGTACTATAGTTTGGACCCATGAAGCCATATTTTATCGAAATAAAGCCGGCTGCAATGTCAATGATAATTTTGGGAATAAAAAACGGACTAAATCGGGGAACGAGATTACTCTCGAAGTAGCCTTTTAACTCGTGCATTAACGATTCAACTCCACCAATACCCGAAGCCCAGATGACTCCGGCCCTGGTTTTATCGATAGTATCGATATCAAGGCCGGAATCTTCCATAGCTTCGGCTACACTTACCAATGCATATTGGGTAAAAGGGTCGTATTTTTTTATTTCTTTTCGATCGAAATAATCGATTGGATCAAAATTTTTCACCTCACAGGCGAATTTCGTCTTGAAATTGGAGGTGTCGAAATGGGTAATCAGATTGGCTCCGCTCACTCCATTAATTACATTATCCCAAGTTTCAGAAACTGAATTCCCCAATGGGCAAACGGTTCCTAATCCGGTAACTACAACCCTTTTAACTTCCATGCAACAATAAGATTGGTGAAACAGAAATGATTTAGTTTGTGTTTTCTTCGATGTATTTGATGGCAGAGCCTACTGTCGAAATTTTTTCGGCGTCTTCATCAGGTATCGAAATCTCAAATTCTTTTTCAAACTCCATAATCAGCTCAACAGTGTCGAGTGAATCAGCACCCAGATCGTTGGTAAAACTGGCTTCTGCTGTAACTTCTGCTTCATCAACGCCCAGTTTATCGACGATGATGTTTTTTACTCTTGATGCAATGTCTGACATAATTAATTAATTTAGTTAAACGTAAAGGTTTAAAAATTTTAGGCTACAAATAAACGAAATAAACTATTGATTGACAAAACAAACGAGTTAATTTTAATAACAGTCTTTGTTAACAGATTTGATTTCAGTAAGTTTGCATGCATAATTTAACACACTATTTATGACTAGAATAGCAATCTTTGCTTCAGGTTCGGGAACCAATGCCGAGAATATTATTCGCTTTTTTGCAAACAAGAGCGATGCAGCAGTAGCAGCAGTTTTTTGCAATAAACAGAATGCGGCTGTTATCGAAAAAGCGCAGCGCTTGGGTGTTGAAACGATCATTTTTGGTCGCCACGAGTTCTACGACACCGAAATTGTTTATAAACTTCTTGTTGATAAAGAGATTGATTTGATTGTGTTGGCCGGTTTTTTGTGGCTAATGCCCGAAAACATTGTAAATGCATTTCATTACAAGATTATTAATATTCATCCGGCCTTGTTACCCGCCTATGGAGGTAAAGGCATGTATGGTAGTAGGGTGCACGAGGCAGTAATTGCTGCAGGTGAAACGGAATCGGGCATTAGCATACATTTTGTGAATACACGTTACGACGAAGGTTCTGTTATACACCAATCGAAATGCAGCGTTGACGAAAACGACACACCTGAGAGCCTGGCTGAAAAAATTCATGAATTGGAATATACCTATTATCCTGAAGTTGTATATCAGGTAGCCAAAGGTAATTTGCCTTAGCGATATTAGAGCTGTTTATAGCGTTTCCATGTTTGTGTTCGGTGAAAAGCCCCTACAATAGCCCTTACCTTTAGCTCATCGCCTTCGAGCCATAGCTTCCCGTCAACTATCCATCCACTTTCGGGTTCAAGAAATGCATCCTTACCCGCATATCCGTTTTTTGTTTTTTCGAGACCTCTCACCACAACCATACCCATAACTGGTTGGTCTTTCAATTTGCCGGGGCATTTTTTGCATAATGGATTTTCTCCCTGCGATGTGTCAAGTATCTCTACCACTTTACCATAAAGGCGACCTTCTTTCTCGAACAATAGCACTACCGATTTGTCGATACCCGACTTGTCGTCAACCGTAATCCATTTGCCGGTAATTTGTTGCGAAAACCCAAACAGCACTATTGTAATGCAAGCCGACAACAATGCAATAAATTTCATAGTAATATAATTCTAATATAGTTGCGTGCAAAGCTAATCAATCGATGTGTTTTTTACCATACTCTAATACAAAAAAAATCTTTTTTCTATTAGATATTCGTTATAGTTTAGCAACGCTAAAATATTGTTGAAATGAAAACAGTTCTTGTGCTCGGAGCAGGCCTTAGTGCCACCTCACTTATCGAATATCTTTTGTGCGGAAGCGAAAAATACGATTGGCAAATAATAGTAGGCGACAATGACCCAGCTGTAGCGTCCCGCAAAATTCACTCTCATCCCAATGCCCGGTCGGTATATTTCGATGTGCTCGACGATAGCTTGGTGCAGCAATATGTGAGTCAATGCGACGTTGCGGTTTCTCTGTTGCCGGCACGATTTCACCCGGTTATAGCCAAGGCTTGTCTTGAGCATTCTAAGCATATGGTTACCGCATCGTATGTGTCACCCGAAATGAAGTCAATTGATGCTGAAGCGAAGGCTAAGGGTCTGGTTTTTATTAATGAGGTAGGTGTTGATCCCGGGCTCGATCATATGTCGGCTATGCGAGTTATTGATGAAGTTAAATCAAAGGGGGGGAAACTGCTGTCGTTTAAGTCAAGCACCGGCGGTCTTATTGCGCCTGAATACGACGACAACCCCTGGCACTATAAGTTTACATGGAATCCGCGAAATGTGGTGTTGGCCGGCCAGGGAACAGCTAAGTTTATACGAAACGGAAAATACAAGTATATTCCGTACCACCTGATGTTTAAGCGTGTCGAAAAAACCGAGGTGCCAGGCTATGGTGAGTTCGAAATTTACCCCAATCGCGATTCCTTATCATATCGCGAAACCTATGGTTTAAAAGATATCCCAACAATATTTAGAGGAACCATGCGCCGACCCGGCTATTGCGAAGCCTGGAATGTATTTGTGCAACTTGGTATTACCGATGATACCTATGTATATGAAGATTCAGAAAATGCAAGCTATCGCGATTTTATTAACTCATATCTTCGTTACGACCCCCTTGCAAAAGTGGAGGATAAACTTTGTGAGTTTCTGTCGCTTGAGCGAGATGGCGAGGTAATGAAAAAGATGGAATGGCTAGGTATTTTCGACGAAAGAAAAATAAATATGAAAAACGCCACTCCCGCACAAATTTTGCAAAAACTTCTCGAAGAAAAATGGGCCTTGGGTGCCGACGATAAAGATATGATTGTGATGCAGCATCAGTTCGAGTATGAACTGCAAGGCAAGATGCACGGCATAAAATCGTCGATGGTGTATATCGGAAAAGACAGAACCAATACTGCAATGGCAATTACAGTGGGAATACCCGCAGCTATAGCCACAAAAATGGTTTTAACGGAACAATTTACTACTCCCGGAGTCAGTGTTCCCGTAATACCCGAGTTGTACAATCCAATTCTTGATGAATTGGAAGAATATGAAATGGTGTTTTCCGAGGAGCACTTCACCATTAATTAACAGGAATATTTTAATAGCGATATTGAATTGTAGCATCCGAAAATGTATTACATTTGGCAATGTAATATCTTTGCCAATGAAAAAATATGCCTCTTTACCCTTGTTTTTGTTTGTTGCGAACATAGTATTGGCTCAAATCACCATTAATGAATTTGATTTAATACAGCCAGGCGATACCTTTCTTATTTCGGTTGATAATAATGCAATTGTCGATTTGGGGTTACCCGTAAACGAGCCCCAGGTATGGGATTTTAGCTCTCTTGTTGAAGATTCATTGAAATTTGCCTGCTATGGTCTTAACAACAACCTCGTTTTTTCGGACGATTTCCCCGATTCTAATACGTATACCTATGGACCATCGGTGTTGTATGCCGGACCTTTTGGTGCATCTCCTGCCAATATGTTTGGTTATATAATGTTCCGTACCGATGTAAATGGTTTTCATATTAATGGATACCGTTCAGATTTTGGGTATGGAATGACTAATGTGTATAACCAGCAGGAAGAGGTACTTATGCCAGCCCCGTTTAGTTATGGTAACGAGTTGGTCAATCATGCTTCATGGCAGGTATGGCACAATTTTGTTTCTTCGAATCCCGACTCATTATATCGACGGAATATTTACAAGACCTTTCATGCTGATGCCTATGGTACTATGACTACACCTTATGGTAGTTTCGAAGTTATTAGAGTTCACGAAACAGGTTATTATGTCGATTCGGTTAAGGGATATATGGGTGGTATTGAGGTATTCTCGATGGAGTTTATGCGTGAACAGTTTAATAATTATTTCTTCTGGGCAAAAGAATTGCGTCAACCACTTGCCGTTGCCTACCTTAACGAAGATGAAGAGATTATTAAGATTGATTTTCTAAAAACCGCAATGTATTGGAATAACACTGTGTTGAAAACGAAAAAGAGCATACAGATTTTCCCTAATCCGGCCGATAGTTATATAAGGATTTGGGGTGAAATGGGTTCATTTATTGTGTACGACAGTTTTGGCCGGATGCTGAAACAATACACCGATTGCTCTGAAGGTGCTTTAATTGATGTATCGGAACTTGAACAGGGAGTGTATTTCATACACAATACAGAAACCGGTGAAGTGCAACGATTTGTAAAACAATAACGGTTTTTAACATGAATGTTTCATCACTAAAAAAAGAATTTACTGAAGCGCAGCAAGTGCTTAATGAATTTTTGTTGGATGACAGCAATTTTGAACAGATTTTATTGGCTGCTGAATACATGATCGAAGCCCTTAAAAATAACAATAAAATAATTAGTTGCGGCAATGGTGGCAGCATGTGCGACGCCATGCATTTTGCCGAAGAACTGAGTGGACGTTATCGCGAAAACCGTTCTGGTCTTGCTGCTATTGCTATATCCGACCCATCGCATATTACCTGTGTGGCCAATGATTTTGGTTTCGACCATGTGTTTTCGCGCTATGTAGAAGCTGTTGGCAAATCGGGTGATGTGCTGCTTGCAATAAGCACCAGTGGCAATAGCCCTAATATATTAGCTGCAATACAGTCGGCCCACTGCCGTGGAATGAAAGTTATTGGCCTTACCGGAAAAAATGGTGGAGCAATGGCCACGCTCTGTGATGTCGAAATTCGGGTGCCACACTTTGGCTATTCCGACCGGATACAGGAAGTTCACATAAAAATTATTCACAGTCTCATTCATATCATCGAAAGCAGACTGGTATTGTAGGTGTTTCGGGATGTGCCGACTGTTTGCTACTTCAGTTCAATCATAACATCCGCTTTCGCTACTTTTGTTCCCTTACTCACTAGAATATTTTTAATTATACCCTTGCTGTGTGAGCACACCAGATTGTTCATTTTCATGGCTTCTAACACCAGTAAGGGTGTTCCCTGTTCAATTCTCAATCCCGGCTTCACAAGAATGTCGAGAATGGTACCGGGAATCACCGACCTGATGCTCTTTTCGTCGGGTGCTGAGTATTTTATGCGTATAGTGTATTTAGGTGTTAAACGGGTTTTGTACACCCCATTTTCTATGTTAAGATTTACTAAATCATGCATCATTATTTCATTTTTAGAAAGGCGCAATGCCATGTTTTTTTGAAATCTTCTGTCGAACTTTACCCTTACAAACCTTAAGAGCGTGTATCAATGCCTCTCGTGTTTCGGCCGGAGATATTACTGAATCAACATAGCCTTTTCCGGCAGCAACATATGGATTAGCAAATCTATCGCGATATTCGGTTACTTTTTGTGCTCTCATGGCATCGGGGTCTTCGGCTTCTGCAATCTCTTTCTTAAAGATAATATTTGCTGCACCTTGCGGACCCATTACTGCTATTTCGGCATTTGGCCAGGCAAAAACAAAGTCTGCTTTCAGGTGACGCGAACTCATGGCTATATAGCCCCCGCCATATGCTTTACGTAAAATCACTGTCAGTTTTGGGACAGTGGCTTCGCTATACGAATACAGCACCTTAGCGCCGTGCCTGATAACACCTGCGTGTTCCTGATCGACACCGGGAAGGTATCCGGGAAGGTCAACCAAAGTTACCAAGGGTATTTCAAAGGCATCACAGAACCGGATGAATCGTGCCGACTTATCAGATGAATCTACATCGAGAACACCGGCAAGATAAAGAGGTTGATTGGCAATAAAACCAACCGTTTCACCGGCAATTCGACCAAATCCGACTACTATATTCTGAGCCCACATAGCTTGTACTTCTATAAACTCCGATTTGTCGGTTATCGCTTCAATGATGTTTCTTACATCGTAAGGTTGCGCTGGATCATCAGGAATAACAGTAGCTATGTCAATGGCCGTTAATGGTTCGGCAGCCACAATATTCAAAGTATTTCCACTATTGTTAGATGGAATCATTTGTAAGAGGCTCCTTATCTGTGTAAAGCACTCTTCTTCGGTTTCGGCAAAAAAGTGAGCGTTCCCTGTAATTTCGCTGTGCACACGTGCCCCTCCCAGCTCCTCCATTGATATTTCTTCGCCAAGAACCGTTTTTATTACTTCGGGACCGGTAATAAACATTTTCGAAACCTTATCAACCATAAAAACAAAATCGGTAAGTGCCGGCGAATATACTGCCCCTCCGGCACAGGGTCCTAGAATTACCGAAATTTGTGGAATAACACCACTTGCCAGCGTGTTCAGGTAGAAAATTTCGCCATATCCTGCCAGCGAGTTTACTCCCTCTTGAATACGAGCACCTCCCGAATCGTTTATTCCAATAAGCGGAATACGGTTTTGAAGTGCAACATCCATAATTTTAGTTATTTTACGTGCATGCATCAGACCTAACGAACCTCCTGCAACCGTAAAATCCTGAGCAAACACACATACCGGAAAACCATGTATAGTTCCTGTGCCAATAATTACTCCATCGCCGGGCATATCCTTCTTGTCCATATCAAAATCACGGGCTTCGTGTTTAATGAACATGTCATATTCCATGAACGAGGCTTTATCGAGCAATAGGTTAATTCTTTCGCGGGCGGTAAGTTTTCCCATTGCCTTTTGTTTTTCGATGGACTGAATTCCTCCTCCAAGGCTGTGTTTTTCACGCTTCAAATTGAGCTCTTCAATTTTTAGGTTTTTAGTCATATTGATAGTGTTGGTAAGTCTTAGGTTATTTGGGAGCACTGAAGTACAATCCCAATGCTATCAGTGCATACAAGATATTGGGTATCCATACCGAAAACGAGGCCGAGAATGTATTGTTAATGGCAAACATACTGGCAAATCTCATAAACAACACATACGAGAAACTCAACAAAATGCCAATACCAATGTTTAAACCCATTCCACCCTTGCGTTTACGTGCCGACAAGCTAACTCCAATCAGTGTTAAAATAAATGTGCTAAAGGGAGTTGCAATGCGGTTGTACTTTTCAAGTTCTGAATTAACCACTTCTGGAGTGCCCATGAGTTTTTGGTGTTCAATATATTCATTGAGCTCTTGTCGGTTCATGGTTTCAACAATCTCACGTTTTTTGCTGAAATCGTGAGGAGACAGATTTATAGATGTATCAAGTCTATGTCCTTCGATGATTGATTCTTTGTCTCCCTCAAAATTCCGAATATAGTAATTCTGTAAAATCCATTTATTCGTAATCGAGTCCCAAATCATGTTGTCGGCAAAAAGTTTCGACTTTAAGCGGTTGTTCTCAAATTTCTCTAGTGTCATTCTAAAACCGGTACTTCTGCTTCTGTTGTAACTTTCAAGATAGATGTAAACGCCCGGACTTATTTGTCGGTGTACATCTATAGCTCCTATATTTGAGTTTCCACCTTTTAAATACATTTCCTGAAATTCGAGCCGGACTTTGTTTGCCGAGGGTATTACAAAATTACCGAGGCTAAATGAGAACAGAGTAATGATTGCCGCTGATATAAAATAGGGTAACAATATTCTGCGAAAACTAAAACCACTGCTTAATAATGCAATGAACTCTGTGTTTTGAGCCATCTTCGAGGTAAAAAATATTACCGAAATGAATACAAAAAGCCCGCTAAACAAATTGGCAAAATAGGGTATAAAATTCAAATAATAGTCGAAAATTACGGCTTCGAGAGTTGCGTTTCTATCAATAAAGTCATCCATTTTTTCGCTCAGATCGAACACAATAGAAATTGCAATAATCAAAGCAAGGGCAAAGAAAAAGGTACCCAGAAATTTTCTGATGATATATATATCGATCTTTTTCACAATCGCTTTCCAATCTGTTTTAGTACCTGATTTTTCCAGGAATAGAAGTTTCCCGATTCGATAGTTTCTCTAATTTTTCGCATAAGTCGTTGGTAAAAAGCCAGATTGTGAATACTGGCAATTTGGGCTCCTAACATTTCGTTCGATATAATCAGATGCCTAAGGTAGGCCTTCGAATATTGCTTGTCGACAAACGAATCACCCTCAATATCAATAGGACTATAATCGTGTTCCCATTTTTTGTTTTTAATATTTATATGTCCATGCATGGTAAACAACATTCCGTTACGTCCGTTACGAGTAGGCATTACACAATCGAACATGTCAACCCCCAAACCTACAGCTTCAATAATATTTTCAGGCGTTCCAACACCCATTAAATAACGGGGTTTTTCGGTAGGTAGTATTTCGTTCACCACGTCAATCATTTCGTACATCATTTCCTTGGGTTCTCCAACCGATAAACCTCCAATAGCGTTGCCTTCTGCTTCAATCGAAGCTATTTTTTCGGCTGAATATTTACGTAAATCACGAAACATACTTCCCTGAACGATTGGGAAAAAGGTCTGAGAATGCTTATAGTGTGCAGTTGTTTGTTGAAAATGCCGCCACCCTCTGTCGAGCCAACGGTGTGTAAGTTCCAACGAATATTTGGCATCATCATATTCAGCCGGATAGGCTGTACATTCATCAAATGCCATTACAATATCTGAACCTATAATCCTTTGAATATCAACAACATTTTCGGGGGTGAATATATGTTTCGACCCATCGATATGCGATCGAAAAATTGCACCGTCCTCATTTAATTTTCGATTTTCAGCCAGCGAAAATACCTGATATCCTCCACTGTCAGTCAATATTGGAAGGTTCCATCCGATAAATTGGTGAAGCCCTCCAGCTTTTTTTATAGTATCGAGCCCAGGTCTCAAATAAAGGTGATAGGTATTTCCTAAGATTATTTGTGCATTAATGTCGTTTTTCAATTCTTCGAAATGAACCCCTTTTACAGTTCCAGCCGTTCCTACCGGCATAAAAACAGGAGTATGAATTATTCCGTGATCGGTAACTATTTCTCCAACTCGTGCACGGGTTGAAGTATCGTAATTATTAATTTTAAATTTCATTGCGAAAAATTGCCCAAATATAAAAAAAACATCAGACCGGCAAGCCGTCGATCTGATGTTGTTGTTAATGTGGTGTTGTTACTATCTCACCACGGTAACTACCCCTGTCTTAGCAGGTTCACCGTTGAAAAGACTAATAACATACATGTAAGGCGCAGGTGGCACAGGTTTCCCATTATAGGTTCCATCCCATGGTTCTTCGCTGCCCTTGGCTTCGTAGAGAGCCTGACCCC